>JBBSTI010000023.1:0-32308 GCA_038236005.1 Mycobacteriales bacterium
AGCTGGGCAAGAACTACTGGGACGAGATGGGCCAGGGCGATCCGGACGGGGTGCACACCACGCTGCACGAGCGCCTGGTCGCAGCTGCCGGGCTGCGCACCGTCCCCCGCTCGGAGATGAGCGAGGCCGGGCTGGAGCGGGCCGCGCTCGGCGGGCTGCTGTCCACCAACCGCTGGCTGCAGCCGGAGATGGTCGGTGCGCTCGGGCTGCTGGAGCTGCAGGCCGGGCCGCGCTGCCGGATGGTGCTCAAGGCCTTCGACCGGCTCGACGCACCCGCCGGCGCCTACCCGTTCTACGTCGAGCACGCCGAGGTCGATCCGGTCCACGGCAAGGACTGGATGGACAAGGCGATCGTGCCGCTGACCGAGCAGCAGCCCGGCTGGGGCTCGCGGATGGTCAAGGGCGCCTGGTGGCGCTCAACGATCAACGTCGAGTTCTTCGTCGACCTGCAGACCCGGCTCGCCTGATCTTGTCGGCCCGACCTCCGAGGAACCTCCTAGGATCGGTCGATGACAGCCACCTCGCACGCGACCGTCACCAGCGAGGTGGGGCGTCTGCGGACCGTCCTGCTGCACCGACCGGGCGCCGAGCTGTCCCGCCTCACGCCGCGCAACAGCGCCGACCTGCTGTTCGACGGGCTGCCCTGGCTGGCCCGGGCCCAGGAGGAGCACGACGGTTTCGCGCAGGCGCTGACCGACCGCGGCGTCGAGGTGCTCTATCTGTCCACGCTGCTCACCGAGGCCCTCGAGGTTCCTGAGGCCCGCCAGGAAGCGATCGACACCGCGGTCTCCCCGGTCGAGGTCGGTCCGCTGCTCGCCAAGACCCTGCACGCGTGGCTGCACGACCTCGAGCCGGCCGCCCTCGCCCGTGTGCTGTGCGCCGGGATCACCCATGACGAGCTGCCGAGCTCCGGCCCGGAAGGCGTCGTGGCCCGGTTGTCGGCGGCGGGCGAGTTCGTCGTGCGACCGCTGCCCAACCTGCTGTTCACCCGTGACTCCTCGGTCTGGGTCGGCGATCAGGTCGCGATCACCCGGCCGTCGATGCGGGCCCGTCGGCGGGAGAGCTCGCTGACCGGCGCGATCTACGCCCATCATCCGCGCTTCGCCGACGTGCAGTTCCTGTACGGCGGCACCGGCCTCTACAAGGGCCGCGCCGAGGCCGACTTCGAGGGTGGCGACGTGCTCATGATGGCGCCGGGCGTCGTCGCGGTCGGCGTGGGCCAGCGCACCACTCCCGCGGGGGTCGAGGCGTTCGCGCTCCGGGCCTTCGCCGCCGGGCTCGCCCACACCGTGCTCGCCGTCCCGATCTCCCAGGAGCGCGCGACGATGCACCTGGACACCATCTGCACGATGGTCTCGGCCGACACGATCGTCATGTTCCCGGCGGTCGCGGACAGCCTGGTGGCCTACGCGGTGACGCCCGCCGAGGACGGGCAGGTGCACGTCGACGCCCCGCAGCCGTTCGTCGACGCCGCGGCCAAGGCGATGCAGATCGACCGCCTGCACATCGTCGACACCGGCCTGGACCCGGTCACCGCCGAGCGCGAGCAGTGGGACGACGGCAACAACACCCTGGCGCTCGCCCCGGGCCTGGTGGTGGCCTACGAGCGCAACACCGTCACCAACACCGCGTTGGAGGCGACCGGCGTCGAGGTCGTTCGGATCGCCGGCTCCGAGCTCGGGTCCGGCCGCGGTGGCCCGCGGTGCATGAGCTGCCCGATCCTGCGCGACCCGCTGCCCGCCTGAGCCCGGTCAGCCCAGGGCCTGGTCAGCCCAGGGCCTGGTCAACGCAGGGTGACCTGGCGGTTGATCAGCCCGGAGCGCGTGCGCACCTCGTCGCGGGTCAGCTCGCGCGGGTCGGCGAGCACCTCGTCGAGCCGACCGCGCAGGGCAGCGGTCGGCGCCTCGAGGTCGGCCGCGGCCATCGTGACGGGCAGGTCCCAGACCGGGACCAGCAGGCCGTACGCCCGAAAGCTGCCGACGTAGCGCGTCCCCTCGCCGAGCGAGAGGCCGGAGGTGCCGAGCCGGGCGAGGGCGTCCAGGGTGACCTCCTCGGCGTCCGGGAGCACCCAGCGCAGGTGGCACTTGTCGCCGATCCGGCACCAGTAGCCCGAGCTCACGCCGGTCAGCCGCTCGGTCGGGGTGACGGACTCGTTGGCGCTGTCCATCTGCGCCCGGGTCTCGGCGTCGGTCTCGACCCCGTCCAGCCAGTGGTCAAACCCGGCGTGGACGGTCACGTCCATCGGGGCGGGGTCCAGCAGGTCCTGCAGGCGCGGGCCCTCGCCCGGCAGGGAGTCGGGGGCGACCTGCGAGCCGGGCGCGGCGTCCAGCGCGAGCAGCAGGGTCTGCGCAAGGTCGCGGCTGACGTCGCCGGAACGACCTGCGGACTGGAGCGCGAGCAGCACCCGGCCGTCGGCCCGGACCATCGCCGGCCAGGACATCGGGAGCACGGTGCTGACCCGTACGTCCCGGTCCTCGTGCCCGACGACGGTGATCCGCGCCGAGGCGGACGGGACGATCTCGCGCAGAGCGACCCAGTCGGTCTCGTCGACGCGACCTTCGAAGGGCCTCGGGACGAACGCCTGCCGGACCGTACGGCCGTGACACGCCTTGTAGCGCTTGCCGGACCCGCACGGGCAGGCCTCCCGCTGACCGACGACCGGCACCTCGGCGGATGCGTTCGGGGACCCGGACGGACGGTTCGGCGGGCGGCGACGGGTGCTGATGGGGGCTCCTCGGGGACGGCTGGCGGTGCCGTCAGCCTAGAAGATCCTCAGGCAGAAACGAGGAAGGGCAGCTCGGCCCAGACCTGGCTGCCGACGCTCTCCAGCGGCTGCACGCCCCACGAGGCGGCGAGCGCGTCGACGAGGAAGAGCCCACGACCGCCCTCGCTCTCGAGGCTGACGTCCGGGATGCCGCCCTGCGGCCCGCAGCCGCCGTCGGCGACGGTGAGCCGCAGCCCGTCCTGACGGACGTCCCAGCCGACCCGCAGGGAGTTCCCGGGCAACGGGGCACCGTGACGAACAGCGTTGGCGATCAGCTCGGAGACGACCAGCGCGGCGTCCTCGACGACCGGGGCCGGCACCTGCCCGGAGAGTCCTCGCACCAGGAGGCGGCGCGCCAGCGGGACACTGCTGACTGCATACGGCACGTCGTCGAACAATCCAGGCCTCCCCGGTCGCTTGTGCTGGTTCTTGTCCCCAGGCAGCGGCAGGTGAACACCCCCCGTGACGCAATCGTCGCCGGACGGTCGGTCGTCGAGCGAACGGGCATCCTGTGCCTATGACTGCTGCCGCGCCTGTCCTGATCGTCGGAGCCGGGATCGCCGGCGTCGCCTGTGGGCGAGCGCTGCACGACGCAGGCGTGCCGGTGCGCCTGGTCGACCGGGGCCGCGTGCCTGGCGGGCGGATGGCCTCGCGGCGGATCGACGACCGCTACGTCGACACCGGCGCGTCCTACTTCACCGCGCGCGACGAGCGCTTCTCAGCCGTCGTGCGGGACTGGCAGGCGCGCGGCCTTGCCCGGGAGTGGACCGACACCTTCGTCACCGTGCCCGGCGGCGAGACCAAGACCGGCCCGGTGCGCTGGGCGGCCGCCGGGGGCCTGAGGTCGCTGGTCACCGATCTCGCGGCTGAGCTGGATGTCGAGCAGCACCGGGAGGTGACGACGGTCGCGCCCACCGGCACGGGTCCTGGCCTGCTGGTCGACGGAGAGCCGGCCGGCACCGTCGTGCTGGCGATGCCCGACCCCCAGGCGCTGCGCCTGCTGGACCCGTCGCTGTCCGAGGCCCGCGCGCTGATAGCCGAGCGGGAGTGGGAGGCGACGCTGGCCCTGGTCGCCCGTTTTCCCGCCCGCACCTGGGACTTCGATGGGGCGTTCGTCGACGACGCGACGCTGTCGTGGGTAGCGGACGACGGCAGCCGGCGCGGTGACGGCGCCCCGGTCCTGGTCGCGCACAGCACCCCGGCCTTCGCCCGGCCGCGACTGGCCGACCCGGTGGCCGCCGAGACCGAGCTGGTCGCGGCGCTGCGCCGGTCGTTCGACCTGCCGGAGCCGGTGTCGACGTACGTGCAGCGCTGGACGTTCAGCAAGCCGGCCGGGGGGCGGTACGAGCCGTACGGGCTGGTGGGCGGCGCGAGCAGCACGCTCGGGTTCTGCGGGGACGGCTGGGGCGCCAGCAAGGTCGAGGCCGCCTGGCTGTCCGGCCACCTGCTCGGCGAGGCGCTCGCGGCGCGCGGCTGACCGGCGTGTGCACCGTGGTCATGGCGCCCCGGGCGGTCCTGGCGCTGCGCGACGAGCTGGTGGGTCGGGAGTTCGACGACCCGGGCGCGTGGTGGCCGACGCAGCCGACGGTGGTCGGCGGTCGGGACCGGACGGCCGGCGGCACCTGGTGTGCCACCGACGTCGAGACCGGCGTGACGGCCCTGGTGCTCAACCGACCCGACCGCCGGGTCGCCGCCCCGGGCGCCCCCTCCCGCGGCGTGCTCCCCCTGCTGGCGCTGGCCCACGGGTCCGCTTGGCCCGGGCACCTGGCCCTGCCCGGGATGGCCGCCTTCGCCCTGCTGCTCGGGCCACCCCCTTCGCGTCCGCTCGGTGAGGGCACGGCGGACCGCAGCACGCCCGGTCGGAGGGACGCAGCGGGGGTCAAGGGGACGCTGTGGGTGTTCGACGGCGAGCAGCTGCGCACCGAGCACCTGACCGGCACGACGATGGTGACCTCCGGCGGGGACCAGGACGGCAAGGCGGCTCGGCATCTCGCCGACCTGCAGGACCGCCCGTGGATCGAGGTGCTGGCCGGGCAGCCGCCGACCGACGACCCGGCCGCGCTCACGGTGCGCCACGAGCACGAGGGCTCGGTGTTCGCCACCGTCTTCGGGCAGATCATCCGGGCCGAGCCGGGTGCGCTGGAGCTGCAGTCGTCCCGTACGCCCTGGGTGCCGGGGTCCTGGCAGACCAGCCGGTTCTAGCCCTGGGAAGCCCGCACCACCCGGTCGAGGGCCGAGACCGGCACCAGGTCGAGCCCGGCGGCACCGTCGTCAGTGCCGGGCTGGCCCCGGGGCGCGCCGGACCCGTACGGCGGTCGCGGCGCACGCCACCACGGCGAGGGCGCCGAGCGCGGTCGTCCCGGTGATCCGTTCGCCGAGCAGCCACGCGGCCCAGCCGATCGAGAGCACCGGCTGGACGAGCTGCACCTGACTGACCTGAGCCATCGGTCCGAGCGCGAGCCCGCGATACCAGGCGAAGAAGCCCAGAAAGCTGCTGACGACGCCGAGGTAGACCAGGCAGGACCACTGCGCGAACGACGCCTGGCCCGGGCCGCCGCTCGCGACCGTCAGGGCGATCGTCACCGGGGCACAGAGCACGAGCGCCCAGGACACGGTCTGCCACGCGCCGAGCTGACGCGACAGCAGGCCGCCTTCGGCGTAGCCCACCGCAGCTGCGAGCACGGCAAGGAGCAGCAGGACGTCCGACCCCGTCAGGACGCCCAGACCGGTTCCGGACAAGGAGGCGAAGCCGAGCGCGGCGACAGCGCCGAGCCCTGCCGCGACCCAGAAGACTCGCGGCGGGTGCTCGCGGGTGCGCAGCACGATCACGCTGGCGGTGGCTGCCGGGAGCAGCGCGATGACGACGGCGCCGTGGCTCGCGGGAGCGGTCTGGAGGGCGTACGAGGTGAGCAGGGGGAAGCCCAGCACCACGCCGCCGCCGACCACCGCGAGCCGGGCCCACTGGGCTCCTCGTGGGAGTCGTTGTCGGGCGGCGGCGAGCGCTGCGGCCGCGAGCACGGCGGCGAGGACCGACCGTCCGGCCCCGACGAACAGGGGCGACAGGCCACCGACGGCGACCCGGGTGAGCGGCAGGGAGAGCGAGAAGGCCAGCACGCCGAGCAGACCCCAGCCGAGCCCTGGGGATACCGCCGGGGCCGCAAGACGGGTAGCGCTATCCTGTGTAGTCATGGATAACGGTAGCAGCGCCGCCATCGCGCAGTCCCTCAGGCAATGGCTGGCGTCCGCCGCCCCGGGGCGTCAGCTGCCGTCCACCCGGGCCCTCGTCGCCGAGCACCAGGCCAGCCCGGTCACGGTCCAGCGGGCGCTGCGTTCGTTGACCGCCGAGGGGCTCGTCGAGAGCCGGCCCGGCGTCGGCAGCTTCGTGCGGGCGCAACGACCGCTCCGCACCACCGACCACGGCTGGCAGACTGCCGCGCTGCACGCCCCCGCGACGCGCGCACCCGAGGTCTCGGTGGCGCTGCGCAGCGCCCCGAACGACATGATCGCCCTGCACACCGGGTTTCCCGACCGCTCGCTCCTGCCCGAGCGGCTGGTCCGCGTCGCACTCACCCGGGCGGCCCGCGGCGACGGCGCCGTCTCCCGGCCCCCCGTCGCCGGGCTGCCTGAGCTGCAGGCCTGGTTCGCCGAGCAGGCGGGGGCTTCTGCTGGCGACGTCGTCGTGCTGCCCGGCAGCCAGAGCGGCCTCGGCACGATCTTCCGCTCGGTCGTCGGCGCGGGCGGGCCCGTCGTGATGGAGTCGCCGACCTACTGGGGCGCGATCCGGGCCGCGGCGCAGGCCGGCCTGCGCGTCGTCCCGATCCCCTCGGGACCAGGCGGCCCCGACCCGGACGATCTCGACCGCGCCCTGGAGGAGTCCGGTGCCCGGCTGTTCTACGCCCAGCCGACCTGGGCCAACCCGACCGGCGCGCAGTGGTCGCGGGAGCGGGCCGACGCGATCGGTGACGTCGTGCGTCGGCACGGGGCGTTCCTCGTCGAGGACGACTGGGCCCACGAGCTCGGCATGACCGCCGAACCGATGCCGCTGGTGACCCGGGACCAGGACGGGCACGTGCTCTACCTCCGATCATTGTCCAAGAGCGTGTCACCCTCGCTCCGGGTCGCCGCGATCGTCGCCCGTGGACCCGTTCGCGCACGCATCCTGGCTGATCAGAGCGCCGAGGCGCTCTATGTCTCCGGACTCTTGCAGACGGCCGCGCTCGACGTGGTGACCCAGCCGGGCTGGCCGACCCACCTGCGATCGCTGCGTCACCGGCTGCGCGACCGCCGCGACCTTCTCGTCGCCGCCTTGGCCCACCACGTCCCGACGGCCCACCTCACCGCGGTGCCGACCGGTGGGCTCAACCTGTGGCTCCAGCTGCCCGACGGCACCGACGTGACCATGCTCGCCCGAGACTGCGAGGCCCACGGCGTCCTCGTCGCGCCGGGGCACGAGTGGTTTCCCGCCGAGCCGACCGGTGCCTTCCTGCGGCTCAGCTTCGCCGGCCCGGACCCTGACTCGTTCGACCACGGCGCCGAGGTCATCGGCGAGGCCCTGGCCCGCGCCAGCGGGTGACCCGTCCGCCCGACACGCGGTAGTCCGGCCGCGCTGGGCGGACGCAGGAAGGCGCTCAGCGGCCCAGCGCCCTGAGCACGCGCCGCGGCTCGTTGCTGATCACCGCGTCGACCCCGAGGCCGAGCACGAGCTCGATGTCGGCCGGTTCGTCGACGGTCCAGACGTGCACCCGACCGCCGGCCGCGTGCACCTTCTCGACGTAGGAGGGATGCCCCTTCAGCACCTCGAGCCACGGCCCGGCGATGCTCACCCGGGGCGGCAGCGAACCGTCGCGAAGCCGCAGCGGAACCTTCCCCATCAGGTAGACCGTCGGGACCGACGGCGCCAGCACGTGAAGCCTGCGCAGGCTGATCGCCGCGAAGCTCATGACCGTCACCTGGCTGACCGAGCGGGTCATCGGCCTCGCGAGCCCGAACCGCTCGAGCAGGTCGACCAGGGTGCGTTCGACCAGCGGCCCGTACCGGGTGGGGTGCTTGGTCTCGACGTGCAGCTGGACCGGCCGTGCCTGCGAGCTCGCCAGCTCGAGCAACCGTTCCAGGGTGAGCACCTTGCCGGCGTCGGTGTCGGGGCTCTCCCAGGACGCCTCCAGCAGCGGGTCCGCACCGGTCTGGGCGGCCTTCCACCCGGCGAAGTCCAGCTCGGCCAGATCGGCGAGCTCCAGCGTGCTGACCTTGCCCCGCCCGTCGCTGGTGCGGTCCACCCGCCGGTCGTGCACGCAGACCAGGACCCCGTCGCGGGTCAGGCGTACGTCGCACTCCAGCGCGTCGGCACCGTCCGCGATCGCGGCCTCGTACGCCCCGAGGGTGTGCTCCGCGTGCGCCAGCGAGCTGCCGCGATGGGCGACCACCAAGGTCCGAGCCGACACCCGCCGATCCTGTCAGACCATCGTCGTCAGGGCAGCAGGCGGGCCGCCGCGTCGCGGAAGGCGTCGGTCAACGGGGCCGGGCGGCCGTCGCGCAGGTGGACCAGGGTGACCTCGGCGAGCCCGAGGCAGGCCGTGGCACCGTCGCGGTCCGGCTGCCAGAGAGCCTGCTCCATCCGGTAGGACGATCGCCCCAGCGACGCCAGCCGGGTGCGGACGTGAACCGGTCCGATCCGACCCTCGGTCAGGTAGTCGATCGCCACCCGCGCGACGATCAGATGCCCGGGACGCAAGGACTGCCACAGCCCGTCGTTCTGGTTCGTCGTCACGCGGGCGTGCTCGAAGAAGCGCCCGATCGCCACGTTGTTGAGGTGGTTGTTGGGATCGAGGTCGTTGAACATGACGGTCAGGTCGGTGCCCGGGCCGGGATAGGCCGCGATCTGGTCCCGGTCGCCCCATCGGCTGGAGGTCATCGCCGCACCACCGTCGGGTCGACGTGGTTCACCACGTCCACTACCGGCTCCCCCGCGAGCACCCGCCGCAGGTTGGCCGTCGACTGCCCGAGGATCCGCATCGCCGCCTGGGCGGTCGAGCCGGCCATGTGCGGGCTGAGCAGCACGTTCTCGGTGGTCCGGAGCGGGCTGTCCGCAGGCAGCGGCTCGACCGAGAACACGTCCAGCGCTACCCCGCCGAGGTGCGTGGCCCCCGGGATCGCGGACTCGACGACCACCTCGCCGCGGGCGCCGTTGACCAGCAGCGCGCCGGGCTTGAGCGCGCCCGGGTCGACCAGGCCGCGGGTCTCCGGGGCCAGCGCGACGACGACGACGACCACGTCGGAGCCGGCGAGCAGGGCGGGCAGGTCCTCGTACGGGAACGGCACGTCCTTCTCGGTGCGCGACCAATAGCTGACCGGGCAGCCGAAGGCGGCGAACAGGCGGGCGCAGGCCTGGCCGATCGCCCCCATCCCGACGACGCCGACCCGCTTGCCGGCCAGCTCGGACGCGCCGAGCGAGAGCTGCGGCCACCGCCCGTCCCGCACGGCCCGGTCGGCCTCGACGGTGCGCCTCAGCAGCGCGAGCGTGGCGCTGACCGCCCACTCGGCGACGCTGATCGCGTTGGCGCCGGCGGTGTTCGCGACCGGCACGCCTCGAGCGGCGCAGGCAGCAGTGTCGAGCCCGTCGGTGCCGACGCTCGGCTGCTGCACGAAGCAGACCCGCTCCCCCGGGTCGTCGATCCGCAGCGACGGCGACCAGTCCGCGATCACGAGGTCTGCGAGCGGCAGCAGCTCCTCGACGCAGGCCTGCTCGCGCCGCTCCGGCACCAGCAGCGTCACGGGCAGGTCGCCGAACAGGGCGAGCATGGAGTCCTGCGGCACGGGCGGTAGCGCGAGCAGGGTCCAGGGAGGACCCGGGTCGTGCTGTGGATCTTGCACTGGATCTTGCACTGGATCAGGGGTCGCGGCCATGGCTGGCACCCTAGAGGGGTGAGCGACGGACAGCTGAGACGTGATCTCGAGGCGGCGGTGCTGGAGTACGGGCTGCTGCTCCAGGGCGAGGTCAGCCCGGACCAGATGGCCCTGTTCTCCCAGGTGCACGGCAGCTTCGACGTGGCGGTCGTGGCCGAGTCGGTCGAGGAGGTCGTGCAGCGGCTGCTGCGGGTCGGGCTGCAGGGTGGCGGCAACGTGGTCGCCGACGTGCTGGCGGCCGCTAACCGGTTCCACGGGGTCAGCCCGGAGGATCTCGTCCGGTCGACCGAACAGCTGCGCGCCGAGCTGGCCGCCGAACGCGAGGGCTAGCCGAACTGACCAGCGTCAGACCAGCGCGCCCGGGAGCAGCTGCACGAGGTAGCCCGACACCCGTGAATATTCGCCCGTGACCAGCGCCAGCCCGAGCACGATCAACGCCAGCCCGCCGATCAGCGAGACGGTCCGCGAGGCGCGGGACAGGGTCCGTGCGAGCCCGGGCGAGGACGCCACCGCCAGGGCGGCGAGCACGAACGGCACCCCGAGCCCCAGGGCGTACGAGAACAGCAGCACCGCCCCGGTCGCCGCCCCGCCCTGACCGGCCGCGAAGGCCAGAACCGCGCCCAGGAAGGGTCCGACGCACGGCGTGAACGCGGTCCCGAACACGACCCCGAGCAGCAGCGGCGCCACGGTCGAGCCGGACCTGGCCAGCCGGGAGGTGACGCCCCCGGTCTGCGGAGCGGCGCGGGACAACCACCCCAGCCGAGACTCGGCCAGCAGCAGGACCCCCAGCACGACGACCAGCACCCCGCCGCCACGCTGCACCGGCCCGCCGGCCTCCCGGACCACCGACCCGAGGGTGCCGGCCAGGGCCCCGAGGGCGGTGAACACGATCGCGAACCCGAGCACGTAGAGCAGCGAGCCCCGCAGCAACAGGCCGGGCTGCCGCTCGGGCGGGGCTCCGGCAGAGGCACCCGACAGCACCCCGACGTACGCCGGGAGCAGCGGCACCGTGCACGGCGCGAGGAAGCTGAGCACGCCGCTGCCGGTCGCGACCCCGACGGCCAGCGCGGTGACGCTCACGCGCCGTAGGTCAGGGTGTAGAGCTGGACGCCGGGCCCGGGGGCGGAGGCGCCGTCGGGGGCGGTCAGGGTCAGCGTCCGCAGGTCGAGCCCTGGGCCCGACAGCAACGTGAAGGTGTCCTGGGCAGCCACGTCCAGCACGGTTCGACCGTCCTTGACCGTCAGGTCCTTGCCCCGCAGGCCCTCGGGAACCGGCTGGCCGTCGACGGTGACGTCGAGCTCGCCCGGCCCGGTCGCGGTCACGTAGACCTCCCGGGCTCGCAGCACCTGGGTCACCGACGCGCCCGGCAGCAGCTCGAGCGAGTCCGGGTGGCCCAGGAACGGTCCCTTCAGCTGCAGCACGTCGCGGGGCTGCGTCGGGTCGTCCCGAGTCACCTGCTGCCCGTCCTGCACGGCGACGCCACCGGCCACCTGCTCGGGCGGCGTACGCGCGCCGAAGTAGGTCTCCGGGGTCAGCGAGACGCTGCGCTGCGGGTCTCGGACCAGCCCGGTCCGTGCCTCGGGGGCGCCGTCGCCCTCGTCCAGCAGCGCCCGGACCGCCGCCTCGGTGGCCTGCTCGCCACCCTCCCCGATCCGGCCGTAGCGGATCCGGCCGTGCTGGTCGAGCAGGAAGCTCTGCGGCCAGTACTGCGCGCCGAACGCGTTGAACGTCGACAGCGTCGGGTCCTCCACCACCGGCCAGGTGACGTCGAGGTCCTTGACCGCGCGTACGACGTTGTCGTGGTTCTTCTCGAACGCGAACTCCGGGCTGTGCACCCCGAGCACGGTGAACCCGCTCGGACCGTACGTCTTCTGCAAGGCTCGCAGCTCGGGAAACGTCCGCCGGCAGTTGATGCAGGTGTAGGTCCAGAAGTCGACCAGCACCACCTTGCCGCGCAGGTCCGCGAGCGTGACGGGGCCGGTGTTGACCTGGTTGCTGATCCCGACCAGCTCGGGGGCCGTGCCCGCCTGCGACAACGGGACCACGGCCGGACGGTCGCTCCCCAGGCCGGCCACCGCGTCGCCGGACCGCTGGAGCGCGACCACCGCCAGCAGCACCCCGACGACGGCGATCGCGACGGCGAGGAGCCGGGCCTGCCCGGGGTTCACGACGGGTCAACCCCGCGGAGGTGGTTCCGGTTCCCGCTCCCGGCGACCGTTCGGTCGGACGACCGGCTCGCCGGTCCGGGCCCGGGTGCTCTATCGTCCGATGGTGTCGAGTGCCGACGGGGACTCCCCTGGTGCGACCGGTCCGCCGGTCGCGGGTGGGTTGGCGCGCCGGCTCGGTGTCGGGGACGCCGTGGTGGTCGGTCTGGGCGCGATGCTGGGGGCGGGGGTCTTCGCCGCGCTCGCTCCCGCTGCCCGAGCAGCGGGGTCGGGTCTGCTGATCGCTCTCGGGGTCGCGGCTGTGGTCGCCTACTGCAACGCGACGTCCTCGGCGCGGCTGGCGGCGTTGTACCCGCAGTCCGGTGGCACCTACGTCTACGGCCGCCGCCGCCTGGGCGAGTTCTGGGGCTACCAGGCCGGGTGGTCCTTCCTCGTGGGCAAGACCGCGAGCTGCGCGGCGATGGCCCTGACCTTCGCCTTCTACGCCGCCCCTGGTCACGAACGTGTCGTCGCGATCAGCGCCGTCGTGGTGCTCACCGCCATCAACTACCGCGGGGTGCAGAAGTCAGCGTGGCTGACCCGGGTCATCGTCGTGATCACCCTGAGCGTGCTGGCGGTCGTGGTGGTGGCCTCGCTGGCCGGGGGGACCGCGTCGACGCAGAACCTGTCGCCGTTTCCGGGCACCAGCGTCGGTGGGGTGCTGCAGGCCGCCGGGCTGCTGTTCTTCGCCTTCGCCGGCTACGCCCGGATCGCGACGCTGTCCGAGGAGGTCCGCGACCCGGCGCGAACCATCCCTCGGGCGATCCCCGTCGCGCTCGGCGTCGTGCTGGTCGTGTACGTCCTGGTCGCCGTGTCGGCGTTGCTGGCCGCCGGTGCCGCGGGGCTGGCTGACACGGCGGCGCCGCTGCGAGCCGCGGTCGAGGCCGGGTCGTTCGCATCACTGTCACCGGTGGTGCAGGTAGGCGCGGCCGTCGCCGCGCTCGGTTCGCTGCTCGCGCTGATCCTGGGCGTCTCCCGTACCGCCTTGGCGATGGCCCGCGACCATCACCTGCCGGGGGTGCTGGCCGCGGTGCACCCCCGCCACGGGGTGCCGCACCATGCCGAGGTTGCCGTCGGGACGGTGGTCGTGCTTCTGGTGGCCACCGTGGACCTGCGCGGCGCGATCGGGTTCTCCTCCTTCGGCGTGCTCGTCTACTACGCCATCACCAACGCTGCGGCCCTCACGCTGACGGTCGCCGAGCGTCGCCCCGCTCGCGTCATCCCCGTCCTCGGGCTGCTCGGCTGCCTCGTGCTGGCCCTGAGCCTGCCGCTCACCTCGGTCCTGACCGGAGCGTCGGTGCTCGCCCTCGGAGCCCTGGTGTGGCTCGGGCGCCGCGCTGCGGCCGGTTGACCCTACGGTCACCTCGTGTGGGTGATCGCTGCGGCGGCCGGCGTGGGAGCGGTGCTCTCCGGTCTGCTGAGCCCGTCCGGCGCATGGGACGTGCTGGTCCGGGTGGCTCCGGTGCTGCTGTTCCTGGTCGCGGTGACGGTGCTGGCCGGGCTGGCCCAGGCCGCGCAGGTCTTCGAGGTCACCGCGGTCCGCGCCGCCCGCGCTGCCCGGGGGCGCACCCCGGTGCTGTTCGCTCTCGTCGTGCTGCTGGGCGTGGTCACCACGGTGACGCTGAGCCTGGACACCACGGCGGTGCTGCTCACACCGGTCGTGCTCGCGCTGACCGCCCGGTTGGGCCTGCGTCCGTTGCCGTTCGCGATGGTCTCGGTCTGGCTGGCGAACACGGCGTCGCTGGCGCTGCCGGTGTCCAACCTGACCAACCTTCTCGCGCTGCGGTCCCTGGCTCTGAGCACGGCGCAGTACGCGCGGCTGCTCGCGCTGCCCGCACTGGTCGCGGTCGTCGTGACCGTCACGGTCCTGGTGCTGTGGCAGCGCCGGGCGCTACGGGGCCGCTACGAGGTCCCGCCGGTGCTGCACCTGCACGACCGGGCGCTGTTCGCCGTCGCCGCGCTGTGCTGCGCCTCGCTGGCCCCGATGCTGCTTGCCGGGGTCGCGGTCCAGTGGGCGGCCAGCGCCGCCGTCGTACCGCTGGTCGCGATCACGGCGGTACGCCGCCCGTCGTTGCTGCGCTTGCCTCTGCTGCCGTGGCGGCTGGTGGTGCTGGTCAGCGGGCTGTTCGTGCTCGTGCAGGCGCTCGGGCCGCTGTTTCTCGACAACGCCCTCAGCTCCGTGGTCGCCGGGAGGTCGCCGTTGGTCGTGGCGGTGGTGGCCGCAGGATCGGCGAACGTGGTCAACAACCTGCCCGCCTACCTCGCGCTCGAGCGGGCCGTCCCGGCGCACGATCTGCTCGCGGTCCTGCTCGGTGTCAACCTTGGGCCGCTGGTACTGCCCTGGGGCTCGCTGGCCACGCTGCTGTGGGCCGACCGCTGCCGCGCCGCCGGCGTGCGGGTGCCCTGGTCCGTCTTCGCCGCGGCCGGCACCGTGCTCGTCGCGCTCCTGCTCACGCTCACCGTCCCTCTGCTCCCCTGAGCTGCTCCGCCGCGGCGGGCAGCACGGCGCGGACGATCGCGGCCTGGGCTTGGGCGTGCACGCGATGGGTGGGGCGGATCTCGATCTGTGCGAACCCGGCTCCGGAGAGGGCGTCGGTCATCTCAGCAAGGGTGAGGGCGCCGGCGATGCAGCCGGTCCAGGCGGCCACGTCAGCCTTGGTCTCGGCAGCCATGTCCGGGTCGGCAACCACGTCGGAGAACGCCAGTCGCCCGCCGGGGCGCAGGACCCGGGCGGCCTCGCGCAGCACGACGGTCTTGTCAGCGACAAGGTTGAGCACGCAGTTGGAGATCACGACGTCGACCGTGTCGTCGGGCAGCGGAACCTGTTCGAGGTAGCCGTGCAGGAGCTCGACGTTGCTGAGGCCGGCCGCGGTGGCGTTGGCTCGAGCGAGCTCGAGCATCTCGACGGTCATGTCCAGCCCGATGGCCCGGCCGGTCGGGCCGACCCGGCGGGCAGACAGGAGCACGTCGCCGCCGGTCCCGGACCCGAGGTCGAGAACGATCTCGCCGGGGTGCAGATCGGCGACGGCGGTCGGGACCCCGCAGCCCAACGAGCCGGCCAGCTCGGCGGCGTCCTCGCCGTAGAGGGCGGCGCCGAACACGGCCGTGCCGGCGGCGTCGTGCTCCAGCTCGGCCAGGGCGGTGCCGCAGCAGCTCGTGCTGGTCGCGGCGGCGGCGTACCGGGCGCGAACGCTCTCGCGAAGGTCCTCAGGCATGCCGGTCATGACGGGTCCTCTCGAACGGGTCGTGCGGGCGGTGCGGGGGGCTTCGACGTGCGGGACCGGCGTCGCCGAACAGCTCGCTCAGCAGCACCTGTGTCCGGGCCCGGATCTCCTCGCGGATGAGCCGTACGGCCTCGATGCCCTTGCCGGCGGGGTCCTCCAGCTGCCAGTCCAGGTAGCGCTTGCCGGGAAAGAGGGGGCAGGCGTCGCCGCAGCCCATCGTGATGACGACGTCGCAGGCCTGGACCGCGTCGGTGGTGAGCAGCACGGGAACGGCGTGGGAGATGTCGATGCCGATCTCGGCCATCGCGGCCACGGCGGCCGGGTTGAGCCCGTCGGTGGGCAGGCTGCCGGCCGAGCGGACCTCGACCGCCCCGTGGGACAGCGCGGTGAGGAAACCGGCGGCCATCTGGGAGCGGCCGGCGTTGTGGACGCACACGAACAGCACGGACGGCTTGGCGGCCGCTGGGCGGGCGGTCGCTGGGCGTGCGGTCGCTGGGCGTGCGGTCATCTGCTGGGTCTCAGACGTCACGGCGGGCGCCGGGGCGGCGGGGCTGGAAGCGGCGGCGCAGCGCGAGGCTGACGTAGACCAGCCCGACCAGGACGGGGACCTCGATGAGCGGGCCGACGACGCCGGCGAGCGCCTGGCCGGAGGTGACGCCGAAGGTGGCGATGGCGACCGCGATGGCCAGCTCGAAGTTGTTGCCCGCCGCGGTGAACGCCAGGGTCGTGGTGCGCTCGTAGCCCAGACCGAGCGCCGCCCCGAGGGCGTAGCCGCCGCCCCACATCACGGCGAAGTAGACCAGTAGCGGCAGCGCGATCCGCACCACGTCCAGCGGGTTGGCGGCGATCGCGTCACCCTGCAGGGCGAACAGCACGACGATCGTGAACAGCAGCCCGTACAGGGCGAACGGTCCGATCCGGGGCAGGAACGCGTCCTCGTACCAGGGGCGGCCCTTGGCCTTCTCGCCGATCAGCCGAGACAGGAACCCGGCGAGCAGCGGGATCCCCAAAAAGATCAGCACCGATCGGGCGATGTCCCAGGTGGAGGCGTCGAACGCCGTCTGAGACAGGCCGAGCCAGCCGGGCAGGACGTCGAGGTAGAACCAGCCCAGCACGGCGAACGCGAAGACCTGGAACACCGAGTTGATCGCGACCAGCACGGCGGCGGCCTCCCGATCGCCGCAGGCCAGGTCGTTCCAGATGATGACCATCGCGATGCAGCGGGCCAGGCCCACGATGATCAGGCCGGTGCGATACTCCGGCAGGTTCGGCAGGAACGTCCACGCCAGGGCAAACATCAGCGCCGGGCCGGCGACCCAGTTCAGCAGCAGCGAGCTGACCAGCAGCCGCTTGTCGCCGGTCACCGCCCGGGTGCGGTCGTAGCGCACCTTGGCCAGCACCGGATACATCATCACCAGCAGGCCGACCGCGATCGGCAGGCTGATCCCGTCGACCTGCACGGTTTGCAGGGCGTCACCCAGGCCCGGGACGCCGCGGCCCAGCAGCAGGCCGGCGACCATCGCCACCCCGATCCAGACGGGCAGGAACCGGTCCAGCGTCGACAGCTGCCCGACGACGGCAGCATCGTCGCGGTCGACCGCGGTCGGGACCGTCACGACCGGGCCGGCAGAAGGGAGTCCGGAACGCTGAGCTCGGCCGGCCCGAGGACTGCGGCCAGCTCGGCGAGCGCGGCGGGCACCACCCGGTAGAACACCCAGGTCCCTCGACGTTCGCACTCCAGCAGCCCTGCCTCTCGCAACACCTTGAGGTGGTGGGAGATGGTCGGCTGGGACAGCTCGAAGGCCGGGGTCAGGTCGCACACGCACGCCTCTCCGCCGGCGTGCGAAGCCACCATGCTGACCAGCCGCAGCCGCACCGGGTCTCCGAGCGCCTTGAACATCCGGGACAGGTCCCCGGCCCAGTCCTGCGTCAACGGCTCGCGGCCCAGCGGCGGACAGCACGGCACCAGGCCAGGATCGACGCCTCGTTGCTTCGACATTCCTCTATGTTGACACTCATCGATCCACGGCGCAACGGGCGGCCCGGTCTCTTCGTCGGGGTCGTCGTGCGGTCCGGGGTGGGGCCGTGTCAGACACCCCGGTCAGGGCAGCAGCACGCCCGGGTTGAGCAGCCCGGTCGGGTCCAGCGCGTCCTTGAGCGCCCGCATGGCGGCCAGCTCGGCGGGGCTGCGGGACAGGTGCAGCCAGGCCCGCTTGTGCCGGCCGATGCCGTGCTCGGCGCCGATGCTGCCGCCCATCGACGCGGCCAGCCGCAGCACCGCGTCGTCGACGCTCTCGTCCTCGTCGTCCGGACCGAGCACGTTGACGTGCAGGTTCCCGTCCCCGATGTGGCCGAAGACGTAGGCGGTGTGCGGCGCGGTCACGCCAGGCAGTGCTTCCAGGAACGGCGCCAGGGCGTCGTACGGGAGGGACACGTCGAGCTTGTGCGGCACCCCGACGGTGCTGATCGACTCGGTGAGCCGCTCGCGGTAGGCCCACAGCCGTTCGGCCGACGCGCTGTCGGTGGCGACGGCCGCGTCGACCAGGTCCGCGTTCTCCAGCGCGTCGAACAGACCGGCCTGAGCCTCGAGCATCACGTACGCGCCGGCCTCGAACAGCGGCGGCAGACCGGCGACCTGACGCACCAGGGCGATCCCGTCGGGCAGCACCAGCTCGGCGGACCGGAGCCCGGTGACCTGACGTTTCAGCGCTGCGACCAGGGCGACCGCTCCCGCGACGGTGGCCGTGCCGACCAGCGCGGTCTCCAGGCCGGTCACCCGCGGGACGAGCCTGAGGCGTACGGCGGTGACGATCCCCAGCGTGCCCTCGCTGCCGACCAGCAGCTGCGCGAGGTCGTAGCCGGTGGCGTCCTTCGCGAGCCCGCCGAGCCGGGAGACGATCGAGCCGTCGGCGAGCACCGCCTCGACGCCGAGCACCTGGGCGCGGGTGGTGCCGTACGCGACGACGTGGATCCCGCCGCTGTTGGTCACGACGCTGCCGCCGACGGTCGCGGTGTCGCGGCTGGCGTAGTCGACGCCGTAGTCCCAGCCCGCGCGCCGGGCCCGCTGCTGGACCGCGGCGATCGTCACGCCCGCCCCGGCGACCAGCGAGCCGTCTCGGGCCGGCCCGACCTGGTCCAGGCGACGGGTGCTGAGCACGACGGTGTCCTGCGGCACGGCCCCGGCGACCAGCCCGGTGCCGCCGCCCCGGACGGTGACACCCACGCCGTACGCCCGGCAGACGCCGAGCACCGCCGCGACCTCCGCGGTCGTGCTCGGGAGCACGTGGGCGAGCGCGGTGCCGTGCACGCGGCCGGTCCAGTCGGTCTCGACGCCGGCGAGGTCCTCGCTGGTCGCGGACACCTGGCTCAGTGCTGCACGTAACGGCGCGGTCAGCAGGGGTGCGTTCACGCGGACTATTTCAGCAGGCGGGACAGCCGGCGGTCGGCGAGCGGCTTACCGCCGGTCTGGCAGGTCGGGCAGTACTGCAGGGACTTGGTCGCGAACGACACCTCCCGGATCGTGTCGCCGCAGCGGGGGCAGGGCTCGCCCGTGCGGGCATGGACGTTGAGCCCGGACTTCTTCTCCGCCTTGAGCGCCTTGGCGGCGAGCCCCTCAGCCCGGTCGACGGCCCCGGACAGGGTCGCAAGGATCACGGCGTACAGCTGCTCGACCTGCTCCGGGGTCAGCGAGTGCGCGGGCTTGAACGGAGACATCCGCATCTCCCACAGCACCTCGTCGCTGTAGGCGTTGCCGACGCCGGACAGGATGCGCTGGTCGGTGAGCACCCCCTTGACCTGGCCGCGTACGCCGGCCAGCAGCCCGGCCAGCGACTCGGGCGTGAACGCCGCGTCGAACGGGTCGATGCCGAGCCTCGCGATCCCGGGCACGTCGTTCACGTTCTTGACGACGTAGACCGCAAGGCCCTTGCGGGTGCCCTGCTCGGTGAGGTCGAAGCCTCCCGCCGGCCCGGTCTCGGGGTCGTCGAGGTGGACCCTGAGCGCCAGCGGACCCTTCCCGGGTCGGGGAGGCGCGACGGGCAGCTTCTCGCGCCACTGCAGCCAGCCGGCCCGAGCCAGGTGGACGACCAGGTGCAGCCCGTCGACGTCGAGGTCCAGGAACTTCCCGTGCCGCTGCACGTCGGTGACCATGAGCCCGGCGAGGCTGGTGACCGGCGGGTCGTACGTCTTGAGGCTCTGGATCCCCGCCACGTCGACCCGGGCGACCACCTTGCCCACCGCGCGTTGGCGCAGGAAGTGGACCAGGGCCTGCACCTCGGGCAGCTCGGGCACCTGGCGACTGTACGACGCGCCGGCCGGCCTGCCCTCCCCCACTGTTGCCGATCTTCCTCGAAAAAGCGGCAGAACGGACTTCTCTCGACCGTACGAGGAAGATCGCGCCGCTTGGGGGTCCGGAGCGTAAGGTTGTCGTCATGAAGACGACAACCGGCGAAGGCAGTCCGGCACTGCTCACCGACCGCTACGAGCTGACGATGCTGGACGCCGCACTCACCTCCGGGCTCGCCGAGCGGCGGGCCACCTTCGAGGTGTTCGCCCGGCGCCTGCCCCAGGGCCGCCGCTGGGGGGTGCTCGCCGGCAACGGTCGGCTCGCCGAGCACCTGACGCAGATGGTCTGGGGTCCAGCAGAGATCGCCGCTCTGAGCAGCAACGACGTCGTACGTCCGCAGACTCGCGACTGGCTCACCGGGCGGCGGCCGAGCGTCGCCGTGACGGCCTATCCCGAGGGCAGCCTCTACGTCCCGGACTCCCCCGTGCTGACCGTCGACGGCACCTTCGGCGAGGGTCTGCTCCTGGAGACCCTCACCCTGTCCGTCCTCAACGCCGACAGCGCCGTGGCCGCCGGCGCTGCCCGGATGGCGCTGGCCGCGGGCCACCACGACCTGGACCGGACGCCGCGGCCGCTGCTGGAGATGGGCGGCCGTCGTACGCACGAGCAGGCCGCCGTCAGCGCAGCCCGGGCCGCCTATATGGCCGGGTTCGGCAGCACCAGCAACTTGGAGGCCGGCCGACGTCACGGGGTGCCGACCGTCGGGACGACCGCACACGCGTTCGTGCTCGCGCACGCCACCGAGCGCGACGCCTTCGCCGCCCAGATCGCCGCGCAGGGCGTCGGCACCACGATCCTGGTCGACACCTACGACACCGAGCAGGGCATCCGCCTGGCCGTCGAGGTGGCCGGGACCCAGCTCGGGGCCGTTCGGCTGGACAGCGGCGACCCGCAGGTCGAGGTGCCGGGCGCCCGGGCGCTGCTGGACTCGCTCGGCGCGACCGGCACCCGGATCGTCGTGACCGGTGACCTCGACGAGCACAGCATCGCGGCGCTGGCAGACCGACCGGTCGACCGCTACGGCGTCGGCACCTCGCTGGTGACCGGCTCCGGCGCCCCGACCGCCGGGTTCGTCTACAAGCTCGTCGCGATCGAGGGTGACGACGGCCAGATGCGCCCGGTCGCGAAGAGCTCGCCCGGCAAACAGACTCACGGCGGCCGCAAGCGTGCCTGGTGGACCGGGACCGAGGAGCTGTTGCGCCTGGACGACGAGCCGGTGCCGGGCGCGACGCCGATCCAGCGGCCGCTCACCGGGCACGACGACGTCGCCGGGGCACGACGCACCTGCGCGGCCGGGCTCCTGGCCCTGCCGCCGCACGCCCGAGACCTCTCCCCGGGCGATCCCGCCTGGACCGCCACCCTGACCCCCACCCTGACACCCATCCTGACCGCTCCGGAGGACACGTGAGAGCCCTGCTGATCGTCGACGTGCAGCACGACTTCACCGAGGGCGGCTCGCTCGGTGTCGAAGGAGGGCAGCAGGTCGCGGCAGAGATTCGTACCGTGCTGGACGACTACGCGCTGACCGTCGCGAGCCAGGACTGGCACATCGACCCGGGGGCGCACTTCAGCGACCTGCCAGACTTCGTCACCTCCTGGCCGCGGCACTGCGTGGTCGGCACCGACGGCCCGCACCTGCAGGAACCACTGACCGAGGACCTGTTCACCACCGTGGTCCGCAAGGGCGAATACTCGGCGGCCTACAGCGCGTACGAAGGACGCACGGCCGACGGCACGCTCCTCGGGGACTGGCTCCGAGCGCACGACGTCACGCAGGTCGACGTCTGCGGGATCGCGACCGACCACTGCGTCCGGGCCACCGCCCTGGACGCCGTCGCCCAGGGCTTCACCACCCGTCTCCTGCAGGATCTCGTGCGGGGGGTAGCGCCCGGCCCGTCCCAGGCCGCGCTGGTCGAGCTGCAGGCCGCCGGGGTCGAGCTGGTGTGACCGACCAGGCCAACCAGCAGTTCCTCCGGGCGTACGACCCCCACGCCTTCCCGCCCTTCGCCGTCACCGTCGACGTGGTGCTGCTGACCGTCCGCGAGCAGCAGCTGCAGGTGCTGCTGGTCGAACGTGACACTGAGCCGTTCCGTGGCCAGCGGGCACTGCCGGGCGGGTTCGTGCAACCGGACGAGGATCTGGACGCCGCCGCGATCCGGCGGCTGGAGCACGAGACCGGCGTGCGACGCGAGCGGGCCCACGTCGAGCAGCTCGGCGCGTTCGGCCGCCCCGACCGGGATCCGCGGATGCGGGTGGTCAGCGTGGCCTACCTGGTGTTCGCGCCCGACCTGCCCGCGCCGACCCCGGGTCCGAGCACCCGCAGCGTCGCCTGGACCCCGGTGAGCCGGGCCGCGCCGACCGCGTTCGACCACCCCGCCGTGCTGGCCGCCGGTGTGGAACGGGCCCGGGCCAAGCTGGAGTACAGCCCGTACGCCACCGCCTTCTGCCCCCCGGAGTTCACCGTCGCCGAGCTGCGTCGGGTCTACGAGGCGACCTGGGGCGGACCGCTGGACCCCCGCAACTTCCACCGCAAGGTCACCGGCACGCACGGCTTCCTGGTGCCGGTCGGCCGGGACTCCTCCCCCGGACCCGGCGGCGGCCGGCCGGCGGCGCTGTTCCGGACCGGCGACGCCACCCACCTGCACCCGGCGATGCTGCGACCCCCTGGACCACGCTGACCTCTGCCCGCGGGTACAGATGCGTCCACCTCCCCGGGAGCGGTCAGTCGCCCGGCCGGCGGGCGCTCACCAGGACGGCGCCCGCGGGCAGACAGACCCGGCCGTCACCCCTGCCAGACGAGGCACCGGACAACGCACCGGACGTGGCCCCCGTCCCGTACGTGGACCGCGCCAGCTGCACGTACGCCTCACGGGCCTGGGCCCGGGCAGCCGGGCCGGCCGCCGCCAGCACCGCGCCGGTCCGGGGAGTCCCGTCCGCCACGGCGTCGAACCAGGCCCCCGGCTCGACGTCCAGGGTCCATCGCGGCCGGGTGATCTGCACGTCGTCCCAACCCGCGAGCAACGACACCAGCTCGGCCGAGGACGCGAACAGGTGCGCGTCCGGCCCCGGCGGCGCCACCCCGGTGAGCCCGAGCGACGCGACCACCGGCGCGACCAGGCCGAGTGCTGGGTTGTCCACGTCCCAGACCGTCATCGCCAGCCGACCGCCCGGGGCCAGGACGCGGCGCAGCGAGGCGACCCCCACCGAGGGCCGCGGGAGATGGTTGAGGACGTAGCCGAGCACGACGGCCTCGAAGGCCCCGTCGGCGAACGGCAGCTGCTCCACCCCGGAGGCCACCGCGTCGACCCCGGCCGCCCGGGCAAGAGCGACCATCGCGTGGGACTGGTCCACCGCCTGCACGACCGCCCCACGGGCCGCGGCGGCGAGCGCCACGAACCCGGGCCCGGTGCCGACGTCCAGCGTCCGCACGCCCGGCCCGACCCCGGCCGCGTCCAGCAGCGCCGGGATGCTGCTGCGGGTCAGCTCGCCGATCGAGGCGGCATACGCCCCGGCCCGCTGCTCCCAGACCCCTCGTTCCCAGTCGCCGAACGCCGTCAGCTCGTCGTCGGTGTGCGTCATCGGCAGCCTCCTGGAGTATGTCTGCGCCATGCACCGGAAGTATGGCGGGCACATGATCCGACGACGACGGGCAGCGGACTCCCATGACGCTCAGCGATAGCGAACCCACGGCCAGGACGCAGGTCACCCGTCCCGGGTTGAGAGACCTGGCCGACGCCGGCTGGGCCGTGCTGTCCTCTGCCCTGGGGCTCGGGACCGGGATCGGGGTCGTTGCCGGGGTGCGCGCAGACGGGCTCATCGCCGTGCTGCTCGCGGCACTGCTGGTGCTGGTCGTGGACACCGTCCTGCGGCCGCCGCTGCGCGTGCTCGCCTCCACCGGAGGGGTGCTGCTCGCGCTGCTGCTCGGGCTCGCGAGCCAGGTGCTGGTGCTGGTCCTGGCGCTGGTCCTCGCCCCGGGAGTGTCGATCGACGGGGTGCTCCCCGCCGTGCTCGTCCTGGCGATCGCCACGGCGGTGATGGCGGTCGGCAGATGGCTCGTGGCGTCCAACGACTCCGCGTACGCCCTGGGCCGTCTGCTGTCGGGCGGTCGCCGGAGCAGGAAGGCCTACGACCCGACCCCCGGCCTGCTGGTCGTCCAGCTCGACGGGGTCTCGTGCATCGTCCTGCAGCGGGCGGTCGAGGCCGGGCTCGTCCCGACCGTCGCCCGCTGGCTCGAGCAGGGCAGCCATACCCTGACCCCGTGGTGGGCGCAGGTGCCGTGCACCACCCCGGCGAGCCAGGCGGGCCTGCTGCACGGCGACACCGAGCACGTCCCGGCCTTTCGCTGGTGGGACCGGGAGGCCGGCCGGCTGCTGGTCACCAACCGGCCGGCCGACGCAGCCCTGGTCGAGACCCGGCTGAGCGATGGTCGCGGGCTGCTGGCCGATGGGGGCGTCTGCATCAGCACCGCGTTCTCCGGCGACGCGACCACCCGGCGGCTGGTGTTCAGCAGCCTGGAGGGCAAGGGCGGGCTGCGGTCCGGCGGCGCCGAGTTCGTCTGGTTCTTCGCCGGCCCGTTCGTGCTCGCCCGCTCGCTGACGCTGATGGTCGCCGAGGTGGTGAAGGAGCTCTACCAAGGCCGCCGTCAGCGTCGCCGCGGAGTTGCGCCGCGGGTCCCCAGGCGCACCTCCTACGTCTTCTTGCGCGGCCTGACGAACACCCTGCTGCGCTACCTCAACCTGTCCCTGGTCGCCCAGCACCTGCTGAACGGGGCGCCGTCGCTGTTCGTGGACTTCGTCGACTACGACGAGATCGCCCATCACGCCGGGCCTCAGCGTCCGGAGGCGATGCGCGCGCTGGAGGGCCTGGACGACGTGCTCGCCCAGCTCGAGCGGGTGCTGGAGGTCGCCCCCCGCCCGTACGACATCGTCGTGCTCTCCGACCACGGGCAGAGCCTCGGTGAGACCTTCCTGCAGCGGGAGGGGCAGACCCTGACCAGCCTGGTCCAGGACCTGACCCGGGTCGAGACGGTGACGCACGCCCACGACGATGAGCAGTTCGGTCCGCTGAACGCGCTCGTGACCGAGACCGTCGGGGCTGGCTCGCACGGTCGACGGCTCGGTCCGGAGCCCGACTGCACGACCGGGCTGCTCGAGCTGGCCGAGCTGGCCGAGCTGGCCGTGATCGCGTCTGGCAACCTCGGGATGATCTGGTTTCCACGGCTGCCCGAGCGGCCGCTGCTGGCAGAGCTGAACGATCGCTACCCGGCGCTGGTGCCGGGGCTGCTGGCCAACGACTCGGTCGGGCTGGTGCTGGTGGACACCGACACGCACGGTCCGGTCGTGCTGGGCCGGTCAGGCTGTCGACACCTGCGGGACGGTGCGGTGGAGGGCGCGGACCCGGTGGCGGCGTTCGGCCCGCACGGCGCCCCCGACCTGCTGCGCCTGTCCGGGCTGCGGGCCTGCGGCGACCTCGTGGTCATCTCGACCGTCGATCCCGCAGGCCGGGTGCACGCGTTCGAGGAGCAGGTCGGCTCGCACGGCGGTCTCGGCGGGCTGCAGAACGACGCCTTCGTGCTGCACCCGACGCGTTGGGTCCCCGACGGCGAGCTGGTCGGCGCCGCCAGCGTGTTCCACCACCTGCAGGCCTGGCGCGCGTGCTGACCGTCCACGCGCTCGGGCACTCGACCGTCGTCCTGGACGTCGACGGCTCGGACGGCCGGCGGCTCCGGCTGCTGACCGACCCGCTGCTCGGCGCGAACGCCGGGGTGCTGCGACGACGCGGACCAGCGCCCGATCCTGCCTGCTGGGCCGGGACCGACGTCGTGCTGCTGTCGCACCTGCACCACGACCACGCCGAGGTCTCGTCGCTGCGCCGACTGCCCGGGGTGCCGATCCTCACGTCCGCCGCGAACGCGCAGTGGGTGCGGCGACGGGGGCTGCACGGGGTCGGGCTCGACGACCGTGACGGCACGGGGCTGCTCACGGTGGGTCCGGGTGGCTGGATGTCGCTGGGGCACGGCGTCGAGGTGTGCCTGACCCGCGCCGACCATCACGCTCGCCCGATGCCGGTGCGCCCGAACGACGCGAACGGCCACCTCCTGCGATGCCCCGACGCCCGGGTCTGGATCGCCGGCGACACCAGCCTTTACCCCGAGCTGATCGATCTGCCGGAGCTGGCCGGCGGACCGATCGACCTCGCTGTCGTCCCGGTCGGGGGCTGGGGCCCCCGACTGTCCCCCGGCCACCTCGACCCGGAAGGGGCCGCAGCCGCGTGCGCCACGGTGGGCGCCCGGAACGCCGTCGCGGTGCACTCCGGTGCGCTCTTCCCGCCCGGGGTGCCGCCCGGCGACTGGATGCAGCGCCCCAGGCGTGACTTTGCCGTCGCGCTGGCGCGGCAGGCGCCGGGGTGCCGGCTGCACGACGCGTCGACCCCGGTCTCGCTGTAGCCAAGGGTGGCCCCGCGGTCAGCAGGCGCAGATCGCCGCCCGCCAGGAGCAGGGGTCACGGCCGCACCGCCGCCAGGGTGCAGAACCGATCGCCGTCGTGTCCGCAGCCACTGCGTGATCCCACCGAGCCCGCTGCTGCCGAGCTTGTCGATCACCAGGTACGACGCAGACGCCGTACGGTCTGGCACGATCAGGCCCATGCCTGTGCTGACCCGTGACGACGACGTCTTCCTGCTCGACCTCGGTGACGGCGAGAACCGTTTCACCCCCGCGTGGGTGGCCGAGGTCGGGACTGCCCTGGACGAGGTCGTCGCGGCCGACGGTCCGAAGGCCCTGGTCACGACGGCCACCGGCAAGACCTGGAGCCAGGGCCTGGACCTGGCCTGGCTGACCGAGCACCCGGACGAGCTGACCGGCTATCTGGCGTCGGTGCAGGCCCTGTTCGCCCGGGTGCTGGCATTGCCGGTCCCGTGTGTCGCCGCGATCGGTGGGCACTGCTTCGCGGCCGGCGCCATGCTGGCACTGGCCCACGACCAGCGCGTGATGCGGGCCGACCGCGGGTTCTTCTGCCTGCCCGAGGTCGACATCCAGATCCCGTTCTCGCCAGGAATGTCCGCACTGATCAGCGCCAAGCTCACACCCTCGGTCGCGCACGAGACGATGACGACCGGTCGCCGCTACGGCGGTGCGGACGCCGCCGCCGCCGGGCTGGTCGACGTCGCGGTGGAGCAGGATGCGCTGCTGCCCGCCGCCGTCGAGCGGGCCCGCGCGCTGTCCGGCACGCACGGCCCCACCCTGAGCGCGATCAAGACCGAGCTCTACGCCCTGCCGCTGGCCCGGCTCGCCGAGAGCCGCGGATCGACATCGTTCCCGGGGTCGATCTCCGGCTGATACGCACGACCGGACCAGAAGGGCCCCGCGACGGGGGCGTCCTCGATCAGTCCGCCGTACCGCGCGAGATAGGCGGTGATCGCGGCGGCGGGAACCGGGCGCGACCACCGGAAACCCTGACCCAGCGAACAGCCGAGCGCCTCGGCCGCCCGACTGTCCTCAGGCGTCTCGATGCCTTCGACGACCACGGTGCACCCGCTGCGCACAGCAGTAGCGGCCAGGCTGCGAGCCAGGTCGCCGGCGGCGTCGGTCCGGCACAGCCGGGCGGTCCACGAGCGATCCAGCTTGACCGTGTCGAACGGCAGCTCGCGCAGGGTTCTCGCTGACGCGTGACCGGTCCCGAAGTCGTCCAGGGCCAGGTGAAAGCCCTGCGCCCGCAGGGCGTCCAGCAGGGCCAGCTCCTCGGGCCGTGAAGGAGGTGGCAGGTGCTCGGTCAGCTCGAGCACGATCGCGCTCGGGTCCAGCCGACCCCGGGCCGCCTCCAGGACCTCGAGCAGCTGGGGTTCCTTCAGCTGGCGAGGGCTGAGGTTCACGCCGGCCACGAAGTCGACGCCGACCGGGAGCCGGTCCTTCCACCACGACACCTGCTCACAGGCGACGGCCAGCACGTGCGCGCCCATGCCCACGATGGCCCCGCTGCCCTCCGCGACCGGGATGAAGGCGTCGGGCATGACCACGGCACCTTCGTCGTCGACCATCCGGAGCAACGCCTCGACCCCGACCGGGACGCCGTCGGAGAGTCGCACGCAGGGCTGGAACACCACCCGCAGCCGGTCCTCGACCACCGCCGTCTCGACGAGTCGTGCAAGGCGGGCGTCAGTGGTCACCGAGGGACCATCGGGCGGGCCGGCTCCGCTCTTGGTCCCACGGCCAGACGTTCACCCGGACGGCGCAGCGCCCGCACCGGCGCCGTCACCGGGAAGCCGAGCAGGAAACCCTGCCCGACGTCGCAGCCCAGCTCACGGGCCTCGGACAGCTGGCCCGCGGTCTCGATGCCCTCAGCGACGACGTCCAGGCCGAGCGCATGCGCCATCCGGGCGACGCCTCCGACGATCGCCGCGGCGCTCCGACGCTCGGCCGGGCCGCCGGTGGACCCGAGCGCAGCCACGAACGAACGGTCGATCTTCACCTCGTGGACAGGCAGCCGGGCGAGATAGCTGAGCGAGGCGCCGCCGGTCCCGAAGTCGTCGATCGACAGCCGTACGCCGGTCCGGCGCAGTGCGGTCAAGGCGTCCACGAGGCGGTCCAGGTCGACCAGGTCACGCTCGCTGACCTCCAGGCACAGCCGGAGCGGGGCCAGCCCGCTCTCCGCGAGCAGCCTGCGCACCTCGGCAGGCAGCCCAGGGTCCAGCAGCTGCCGCTGCGAGATGTTGACGGACACCGTGCTGGCGTCGTCCAGAGCAGCAGTCGCGTGCACCGCCTCGGCGAGCACCCAGCGACCCAGGGTGTGGATCAGGTCGCTGTCCTCGGCGATGCGGACGAACTCCGACGGCTCCACCGGGCCCAGGTCTGGGTGGTGCCACCGGGCCAGGGCCTCGGCCCCGACCGCTCGGACAGCCCTGCTGTCGCCGCCGTCACCACCCTCGCCCCCGGCCCGGCCCTCGCCGCTCGCGGTGAGGTCCACCAGGGGTTGGTAGGCGACCGCAAGACCCGGGAAGGCAGGGTCGGACAGGGCCCGCCGCAGCTCGACCTCGAGCAGGTGTCGTCGGGTGACCTGCTCACCGTCGGCCTGGTCGTACAGCTTGACGCTGAGGTGGCGGGTCTTCGCGACGTACATCGCGGTGTCGGCCTGGCGCAGCAACGAGCTGGCGGTCGCCCCCGGGTCGGCGAGGGCGGCGCCGATGCTCGCCGACGTCACCACGATGCCTGCGTCGAGCAAGACCGGCTCCCGCAACGACTCGTGCAGCCGCTCCCCGAGCCCGGCGAGCGCGCAGGGACCGACGCCGGCGGCCACCACGACAAACTCGTCGCCGCCGAGCCGTGCTGCCACGTCGCCAGGACGCAGCGACGCGGTCAGCCGGTCGGCCACCACCCGCAGCAGCCGGTCCCCCTGGTCGTGGCCGAGCGAGTCGTTCACGGCCTTGAACCGGTCGAGGTCGAGGAAGAGCACTGCCGGCTGCTCTCCCGCTGCCAGCCGAAGATCCAGGTCGGCCATCAGCGCGGACCGGTTCGGCAGGCCGGTGAGCGGGTCGGTCATCGCCTGCTGCCGCAGCCGGCCGGCGACCACGTGTCGTTCGGTGACGTCGGTGACGTGAGCGACCACGGTGGCCTGCCCGGCGTCGTCGCCCAGCGGGGAGAGGGAGATCTCCAGCTGACGCTGGCCACGCAGGAGCTCCAGACGCCGCGACGTGCCCGACCTGAGGACCTCGGTGACCACCGTCTCCAGGGTGGGCGCCCCCAGCAGGTCGCAGAGCCGGCCGTACGGCTCGGGCATCGGGCCCAGGATCTCCCGGCCGGCGGCGTTGACGTCATACAGGGAACCGTCCGCGGTCAGCAGCAGCATGCCGTGCGAGGTGTCGTTGAACGCAGCAACGAACAACGAACGGGCCATCCGCGACCTACGGTCGGCACGTTCCACCACGTAGTGGGCACCTACCGCGGCGAGCACGATCAGGACGACAAGAACGATCGTCGTCCCCGGGTCGGCGGTCGGCCCGGAGTCGGGAAGCTGCGGCCAGCGGAGGCTGATCGCCAGGACGGTCGGGCCGGCCACCAGCGCGCCCCACCAGCCCCAGCGCAGCGGCACCACCAGCATGACGAGCAGCGCGAGGATCGTGCCTGCCCCCTGGACGTCGTGGAACTCCCGTTGATAGAGCACCAGGAAGACGAGGTCGGCGATCGTGGTGAGCACAGCCGTCGCTGCTACCTGCGGGTCGGACAGCCGGCGCGCCACCAGGAGAGTCACCAAGGCCGACAGCACGGCGATCAGGCCGTGCCAGAAGGCTGCTGACTCACGGACCCCGTCCCCGGGGATCTGCCGGGACAGGATCGCGACCGCGACGAACAGCGCCCCGATGCACCGGGCCAGACCGACCAGGGTCTCCCGCCGTCGCAGGTCGTCGCCGCCGGTCCTCGCTGCGCCCGCCGATGCGCCCACCGGTACGCCCAGCCAGGTGACCATCAGGCCCCGCCTGTCCTGGCCCCACGTCGTGGGGGTCCGACACGTCTGCGGGTCGGGCACCTCACAGCCGAACGCAGTGTGACCGTTCCGTCACTCCCAGGTCAAGTGCCCGTGTTTCTCCTCAGACCAGAAGCTGCTGGCTGGCGAGCTCCCGATAGAGCGAACTGGTCACCACCAGCTCGTGGTGGGTCCCGGTCGCCACGATCCGGCCCTCTTCCATCACGACGATCTGGTCGGCGTCGACCACGGTGGACAGGCGATGTGCCACCACGAGCAGCGTCCGCCCGGTCGCCACCGTGTCGATGGCCCGGCGCAGCAGCGCCTCGTTGCGGGCGTCGAGGTTGCTCGTCGGCTCGTCCAGCAGCAGCAGGGCAGGTGCGGCCAGCAGCGCCCGCGCGATCGCGAGCCGCTGACGTTCGCCGCCGGACAGCAGCACGCCGCCGTCGCCGACCTCGGTCGCCAGCCCCTCGGGCGCCCGGGCGACCAGCTCGGTCAGCCCGACGCTGGCCAGCACCCGGCCGAGGGCCTGATCGGTCGCGTCCGCGCGGCCCAGCAGCAGGTTGTCGCGGATCGTCCCCGCCAGTGCCGGCGCCTCCTGCTCGACGTAGCCGGTGCTCGCCCGCAGCGCCTCGACGTCGAGGTCCCGCACGTCGCGCCCACCGACCCGCACCGCTCCGCTCTCGACGTCGTAGAAGCGCTCGACCAGCGCCAGGACGGTCGACTTCCCGGCGCCGCTCGGACCGACCAGAGCGGTCCGCGTCCCGCGCGGGACCGTGAAGCTCACCCCGCGAAGAACGGGAGCTCCGCCGTACGAGAAGTGCACGTCCTGCAGGTCCACCATGCTCCCGTCCGGGCGGGGCAGCTGGGTGCCGCCCCGGGGCTCGAGCGGCAGGGCCAGGATCTCCTCGACCCGCCCGAGAGCGCCGAGCCCGGTCTGCAGGGTGGTCCATGCGCTGATCGCCTGCCCGAGCGGCAGCACCAGCAGGAACAGGTAGAGCACGAACGCGACCAGGTCGGCCACCGACAACGTCCCGTTCGCGACCCGGGCCCCGCCGAGGCCCAGCACCAGCACGGCCGCGCCCTGCACCGTCACCGCGGCCGCGGGCGAGATCACGGCCTGCAGTCGGGCCACCCGGAGCCCCGCTTCGTACGCCTGGCGCGCGCTGGCACCGACCGCCTCGGTCTCGCGGCCTTGCGCGTTGGCGGCGCGGATCGTCCGTACGGCCGTGATCGCCCGCTCGACGCTCGCGCTCATGTCGCCCACCCGCGCCTGCGCGGCGGCGGACGCCTCCCGGACCTTGCGACTGACCGTGAGCACCAGCCCGATCCCCACCGCCAGCGCCGCCAGCGTGACCAGTAGCAGGGTGAGGTCCAGCAGCGCCATCGCCGTCGCGGCGCCGATCACGATCACCACGCCGCTGACCGCCTCGACCAGCCCGGAGGTCACCACCGCCCGCAGCAGAGTCGTGTCCGCGCCGACCCGGCTCAGCAGGTCACCTGTCCGCCGTCGGTCGTGCTCGGCCACCGGCAGCCCGATCAGATGCCTGGCCAGGCTGGTGCGGGCGTCCAGCACGACCGCTTCACCCGTACGTTGCAGGAGGTATCTCTCCAGACCGCCGAGCGCCGCCGCGCCGATCAGGACGACCACCAGGAGCGCTACGGCCTGAGCGACCGGCTGGCCTTTGGTCGTGCGGTCCAGGACGGCGCGGATCAGCAGCGGCTGAGTCAGCGCAGCGGCTGAGCCGACCAACGCCAGCAGCGCCACCGCCCCGAGCACCGCGCGGTGCGGGCGCAGGTAGGGAAGCAGCTGGCGCACGCCGGCCTTGGGCGGGGCTACCTGGCTGGGGTCTGAGCTAGGGGTCGGGTCAAGGCTGACGGCAGCGGGCGGCGGGTCTGCGGACACCTCGGGTCTCGCGGACCGCCTGTCGTCCGATCGCTCTTTCCCAGCGCGCTCGTTGCCGGCGCCCTCGTCCTGAGCGCGTTCGTCGCCGGCGGGCTTCTCCACCGGGGTGAGGTCTGTGGGCACGGCGGGTTCGGGCGGTGGCGGCACGTACTCATCCTGCCCGCGGCGGCCCGGTCCGGCCGAGCCAAGCGAAAGCCCGGGACCGACCCTGTCGCGCGGCCCTCAGATTCGGCGGTTGCACGTCTGCACGAGGCGTGCGAACCGAGGTAGAGAAAGTGCACCTGAGCAGGACCGATGCTTGACCTGCACCTGATCCTCCGATACAGTTGTCGAACTGGCGTTCTTATTGCTCTCCAAGGAGGTGGCGTGATGGCTAGCACCGACCGTCCGCCTGCCCGCTCCGACCTGCACGCAGCCGGCGCGGACCCCACTACCTGCGCGGAGCTCACGGCAGCGCAGATCGCCTCCTGGAGCCTGACCCCCGAGCTGCCGGACCTGCCCGGCACGTTCG
>JBBSTI010000024.1:0-31889 GCA_038236005.1 Mycobacteriales bacterium
CGCCGAACCCCCGGGTCGCATCGCCGACATCGGTGACCTCCCCGCCCGGCCCCGGGCACCCGCCCGGACGCGACCCCACCCCCCCACCTCTCCTGCCTTGGTGATCTTCGCGCCGAAAAGCCAGTCAAGATCACCAACGTACGAAGGGGCGGGGTGCCAGAGTGGGTCGATGACGCAGCCTCCCGCCCGCCGAACGTTGTCCCCCGCGATGGCCGAGCAGCTGTCCGGCCACACGCACGAGGGGCTCGCCACCTTCGCCAAGCGACCGTTCGTCCCGGACGCGACCGAGCTGACCGAGTGGGGCGCAGACGTGGCCGTGATCGGTGCGCCCTTCGACCTGTCCACGACGCACCGTCCGGGCGCCCGGTTCGGGCCCCGGGCCTTGCGGGCCTCGGCGTACGACCCAGGCACCTACTCCCTGGATCTCGACGTCGAGATCTTCGACTGGCTGACCGTCGTCGACCACGGGGACGCCTTGTGCCCGCACGGCCAGACCGAGGCCTCGCACGACGCCATCCGCGAGCGCGTACGAGGGGTTGCCAGCCAGGGGATCGTCCCGGTCGTGATCGGCGGTGACCACTCCATCACCTGGCCGAGCGCGACCGCGGTCGCCGAGAGCCTGCCGGCCGGTCAGAAGCTCGGGATGGTCCACTTCGACGCGCACGCCGACACGGCCGACATCATCGACGGCAACCTCGCCTCGCACGGCACCCCGATGCGCCGTCTGATCGAGAGCGGCGCCGTCGAGGGCAGGCACTTCGTCCAGATCGGGCTGCGCGGCTACTGGCCGGGCGCCGACGCTTTCGCCTGGATGCGCGAGCAGGGGATGCGCTGGCACACGATGGACGAGATCTGGGAGCGCGGCATCAAGGCCGTGATGGCCGACGCCGTCGCCGAGGCCCTGGACGGCGCCGACCGGCTCTATCTCAGCATCGACATCGACGTGCTCGACCCGGGATTCGCACCCGGTACGGGCACTCCCGAGCCCGGCGGCATGACGCCGGCCGACCTGCTCCGGGTCGTCCGCACGCTCTCTCAACGGGCTGACATCGCGGCTCTGGACGTGGTCGAGGTGGCTCCGGTCTACGACCACGCCGACATCACGGTCAACAACGCCCACCGGGTGATCTACGAGTTCCTCTCCGGGCTGGCGGCCCAGCGTCGCGACGCCGCCTTGCGGGCCTGACCACCTGCCTGCGCTGCTTTTTGCAGCGGCGCAAGCCGCCGGCCGCCGGTCGCCCCACCTCGTAGGCACCTCCCGCTCCCCGGGTCGCGACGAGCTTCACGATCCCCGACGCCACCGGGTCGGACCTGCAGTCCGTCCAGGACGCCGCCCAGGTCGCTGCCGGCGGCTCTTCTTCGCCACGTCGTTCGGCCTCATCGGCCAGGGCCGCCATCACGTGCTCGACGGCAGCTCGCAGGTGTGTACGAGGAACCGTTGCTACCGAGCGTCAGAGCAGGGCGTCGGGCGCATGCCCGCGAACCGTCAGGCCGTCGTCAGCCACGTCCACCACGACGTCGGAGCCGTCGCGGATCTCGCCGCTGAGCAGGGCGCGGGCAAGAGAGTCCCCGATCGCCGACTGCACGAGACGACGCAAGGGGCGGGCGCCGTACGTCGGGTCGTAGCCGGTCAGCGTCAGCCACTCCCGGGCACCGTCGGTGACAGTCAGCGTCAGCCGGCGGGCACGCAGGCGCGCTGCCAGCGAAGCCACCTGCAGGTCCACGATCCGGGCCAGCTCGGCGGTGCCGAGCGGGTCGAAGACCACGATGTCGTCGAGCCGATTGATGAACTCCGGCTTGAACGCCGCGCGCACCGCAAGAAGCACCTTCTCGCGTCGTTGACCCGCATCCAGCAGGGGGTCGGACGCATACGCGGAGCCAAGGTTGGATGTGAGGATCAGAAGGGTGTTCCGAAAGTCGACGGTACGCCCCTGACCGTCCGTCAGCCGGCCGTCGTCGAGCACTTGCAGCAGCACGTCGAACACGTCCGCGTGCGCCTTCTCCACCTCGTCGAGAAGCACCACGCCGTAGGGCCGACGACGCACCGCCTCGGTGAGCTGTCCGCCCTGGTCGTAGCCGACGTAGCCCGGCGGGGCGCCGACCAGGCGGGAGACGGTGTGCTTCTCGCCGTACTCGCTCATGTCGATCCGGGTCATCGCGCGTTCGTCGTCGAACAGGAAGTCCGCCAGTGCCTTCGCGAGCTCGGTCTTGCCGACGCCGGTCGGGCCGAGGAACAGGAAGGAGCCGGTCGGGCGGTCGGGGTCGCTGATGCCGGCGCGCGCCCGTCGTACGGCGTCCGAGACCGCCCGGACCGCCGCCGTCTGGCCGATCAGGCGCTCCCCGAGCACCTCTTCCATGCGCAGCAGCTTGGCCGTCTCGCCCTCGAGCAGGCGGCCGGCCGGGATCCCGGTCCAGGCCGCGACGACCTCGGCCACGTCGTCCGGCCCGACCTGCTCCTTCACCATCGCGTCCGGCGTCTCGACCGCAGACGCGTCCTTCAGCGCCCGCTCCAGAGCCGGGATCTCCGCGTACTGCAGCCGCGATGCGGTCTCCAGGTCACCGTCGCGCTGGGCGCGCTCGACGTCGGTCTGGAGCGCGTCGAGCTGCTCCTTCAGGGCCCCGACCCGGTTGAGGCCAGACTTCTCCTGCTCCCAGCGCACGTTCAGCGCATCGAGCGCCTCACCGCGATCGGCGAGCTCACGCCGCAGATCGGTGAGACGGTCCGCCGACGCCACGTCGGTCTCGCGGGCCAGCGCCAGCTCCTCCATCCGCATCCGGTCGACCGCCCGTTGCAGCTCGTCGATCTCGACCGGACGGCTGTCGATCTCCATCCGCAGCCGCGAGGCGGCCTCGTCGACCAGGTCGATCGCCTTGTCGGGCAGGAACCGGGCCGTCAGGTAGCGGTCGGACAGGGTGGCCGCCGCGACCAGGGCGCCGTCGGCGATCTCGACGTGATGGTGAGCCTCGTACCGCCCTTTGAGCCCGCGCAGGATCGCCACCGTGTCCTCGACGCTCGGCTCGCCGACCAGCACCTGCTGGAAGCGCCGCTCCAGCGCGGCGTCCTTCTCGATGTGCTTGCGGAACTCGTCCAGCGTGGTCGCGCCGACCATCCGCAGCTCGCCGCGGGCCAGCATCGGCTTGAGCATGTTGGACGCGTCCATGCTGCCCTCGGCCGCACCCGCGCCGACGACGGTGTGCATCTCGTCGATGAACGTGACGATCTGCCCGTCGGCCTCACGGATCTCGGTGAGGACGGCCTTGAGCCGCTCCTCGAACTCGCCGCGATACTTCGCGCCGGCGACCATCGCGCCGAGGTCCAGACTCACCAGCCGCTTGCCGCGCAGGCTCTCCGGCACGTCGCCGGACACGATCCGCTGCGCCAGGCCCTCGACGACCGCGGTCTTGCCGACGCCGGGCTCGCCGATCAGGACGGGGTTGTTCTTCGTACGCCGGGAGAGCACCTGCACCACACGTCGGATCTCGGTGTCTCGACCGATCACCGGGTCGAGCCGACCCTCGCGTGCCTGGGCCGTGAGGTCGACGCCGTACTTCTCCAGCGCCTTGTACGTCCCTTCCGGATCCTGGTTGGTGATCCGGCGGTCACCGCCCCGGACCTCGGCGAAGGCACCCGTCAGCGCGTCGGCGGCAGGCAGCAGGTCCTGGGTCGGCGGCACGGTCGCGAGCCCGACGAGCAGATGCTCGGTGCTGACGTACTCGTCCTGGGCCTTCTTCGCTGCGTCCTGCGCGTTCGTCAGCGCCTGCATGAGGCTGCGGCCGGGCTGGGGGGCGGCGACCGTGCTCCCGCTCGCCATCGGCAAGGCGCGGAGCAGGGCGTCGTTCGCCTGACGTACGGCGGAGGCGTCGCCACCCGCAGCGGCCAGCAGCGACGGGGCGATGCCGCCCTCCTGCTCGAGCAGGGCGGCCAGCAGGTGCGCCGGGGCGACCTCGACGTGACCGCCAGCGGCCGCCTTCTGCACGGCTGCGCTGACGGCGTCCTGGCTCTTGGTGGTGAGACGGTCCATGGGAGCTCCCTGCATCGCTGGTGCCTGACGGCATACCCACAACAACCGGCTCGGAGTTGAGCCTGTTCCGCTCAACCCTTGTCGGCACGAGAGACGGTCGCTCGTGAGCAGATCGGCGTGACGCTCGGATTGCTCTTCGACGACCAGGAGGCAGATCTGGCCAGGACCATCTCCGAGACGTTCGACCTGGCCCAGCTCTGAACGACTCGGCTCTGAACGGCCCAGCTCAGCCCTGCACGTCCCGGCCGTCCGCCGTCAGCTGACGATGTCCTTGCGACCGAAGTGCCAGAACGCGACAGCGAGCAGCACGATGCTGTAGCCCAGCGACCACAGCACGCCGCGGGTCATCTGCGCCCCCACCACGTCGGGCGCCAGCGCGTCGGTCCAAGCAAAGCTGTAGTGCGTCGGGAGCGCGTTGCGCAACGAGCCCAGCGCCGTGACCGCGTCCAGGATGTTGGACAGGATCACCAGCAGCACGGCGCCGCCGACCGCGCCGAGCGGCGCGTCGGTATAGACCCCCAGCAGGAACGCGAGCGAGGCGACGAACAGCAGCCCCACCGCGATGTAGGCGACGATCAGCACGAGCCGCCCGATCCCCTCGCCGGCCCCGAACGTCGTGCCGGCCGTGTTCTGGATCGGCTTCGTCCCGAAGAACGTCGCCCCCACCGCGTACGCGACCAGCGGCAGCAGCACGACCGCGAACAGGCTGTAGGCCAGCGCTACGAGCAGCTTGACCCGCAGCAGCCGCCCTCGGGGCACCGGCGAGGCCAGCAGATAGCGCAGGCTCGACCAGCTGGCCTCGCTCGCGACCGTGTCGCCGCAGAACAGCGACACCACCACGACCAGCAGGAAACCGACCGCGACGAACAGCGTGAACAGGGTGAAGTTCCCTGCGCCGCGGGTCGCGAGATCGACCAGGCCGGGCGCGCCCTGCCCGGGATCCCCGCCGATCCCGAACGCGAGCGCCAGCAGGAACGGCAGCAGGACGAGGAAGCCGAGCGACAGCTGGGTGCGTCGTCGGGACAGCTGACGGCGCACCTCGACCCGGAAGGGCAGCGTGCGGTGGCCGCGCCAGCCGGCGACCGACCCGTCGCTCGCCTGGTCGCCGGCAGGGGCCGACTCGAGGTCCAGCAGCGCGTGCTGCCCACGGGACGGCATCTAGCGCTCCTCGGTCTTGTCGGACGTGACGGTCATGACTCGCCCACCAGAGCGAGGAAGGCCTCTTCCAGCCCACGCTGCGGCGCGAGCCGCTCGACGTCCACGCCACCGCGGACCAGCGCCCGGACCAGCTCGGCGCGCGGGGTGCCGAGCAGCTTCAGGGTGATCCCGGTGTCGGTGACCGTCACGTCCTGCGCACCGGGCACGCCGCTCGCCACGGCGGCCGCAGCCGCTGGGTCGGGGGTGTCGACCACCAGCGAGGTCGCCGAGCCGACGAGGTCGGCGACCTCCCCCTCGGCGACCAGCTTGCCGTGGTGCATCACGACGACGTGGGTGCAGGTCTGCTCGACCTCGGCGAGCAGATGGCTCGACACGATCACCGTGCGACCGCCTGCGGCATAGCGCGACAGCACCTCGCGCATCTCCCTGATCTGCGGCGGGTCCAGACCGTTGGTCGGCTCGTCGAGCACCAGCAGGTCCGGCAGCCCGAGCATCGCCTGGGCGATCGCGAGCCGCTGACGCATCCCCTGGCTGTAGTTCTTCACCTTGCGCTGGACGTCGTCGCCCAGCCCGGCGACCTCGAGCGCGGTCTCCAGGTGCGCGTCGGCCTCTGGGCGACCGGTGGCCTGCCAGTAGAGCTCCAGGTTGCGCCGGCCGGACAGGTGCGGCAGGAAGCCCGGACCCTCGACGAACGCCCCGACCCTGCTGAGCACCGCGGCGCCCGGGGTGATCCGGTGCCCGAACACGGTCAGGTGCCCCTCGGTCGGCAGGATCAGCCCCATCAGCATGCGGAGCGTCGTGGTCTTGCCGGCGCCGTTCGGGCCGAGGAGACCCAGCACCTGCCCGGGTCCGACCCGGAAGGACAGGTCGGTGACCGCCCGATAGCCGCCCTGGTAGCGCTTGCCCAGCCCCACGATCGCCAGCGGTACCTCGGCCAGCTCCGGGTCCGGCGCCGCGCCCTTGCGCCGACGCGCCCGCAGCACGGCGAGCCCGGCCACCAGCAGGAGCGCGGCCAGCACCGCGAGCCCGATCACGAGCAGCCGGGTCGAGCCACCCCCGCCGAGCACCGTGGTGCCCTGGGTGGGCACGGACAGCTCGCCGTCGGCGAGCGAGACCCGGTAGGTGCGGGCCTGGGTCGGCACGGCGTACGCCTGGTCGGTGCTCGACAGCGCCAGCCGCAACGAGTGCCCGGCGGGCACGTCGAGCACGACCGACGGCAGCCGCACCGTCACGGTCGTGGGCTGCTGCACGCCCGTCAGGTGCAGCGGTGCGACGAGCTGCTCGGGCAGCGTGGCCTGGCCGTCCGCGCTGACGTCGTAGAGCTTTGCGAACAGGGTGGCCTCACCGCTGTCGGACTGGACGGCGAGCCGCACGGTCGAGGCCCCGACCACCTGCACGGCCTCGGTGAGCGGCGCAGTCTGGAACGCGGCGGTCTGGCCGGGCAGGCTGGAAAGCGGGTTGCTCCCGAGCGCGCTCAGCGCCCCGGTGACGGCGCCTGCGCCGGGCAGACCGGTGAGCGCGGCCGGGCTGCCGCCGGCCGGGTTCAGGATGGTCTGCTCCGGCCCGCGCAGCGTCACCGTCGTCGCCGTGGGCCGGTAGGCGGGCGCGCTCCTGATCTCCACCCGGGGCACGCTGCCGTCCAGCGCCTGGGTGATCGGCGCGGTGACCTCGAACCGGGTGTCCTCGGCGCTGCCGTCCTGCCTCAGGTAGCGGTCGAACCATGTGCGGGTGAGCATGTCGAGCCGGTCGGTCTCGGGCACCCCGCCGTCGTGCCCGCCGGCGAACCAGACCTGCTTCACGGGGGCCGTGATCCCCTCGGCGTTGGCGAGCGCCTGGTCGAGCGGGAACAGCGAGTCGGCCTGCCCCTGCAGCAGCAGGGTCGGGGCCGTGATCCGGCTCAGGTCAGGGGTCGACGCCTTCAGCAGGCGCAGCACCTCCGGCGTCGGCGTGCCCTGCTCGGCACTCTGCTGGTAGGCCGCGCACACGTCCGGCGCGAACCGGCCGCAGGTCGTCGGCGGTGGCCCGCCGGGCAGCAGGGTGCGTGGGTCGGCGCCGGCCACGCCGAAGAAGATCCCGGCCCAGGAGCGCTTGAACACCCCGTCGGCCATGCTGTCGACCGCGTCCTGCGGGAAGAGGGACTGGCTCAGGTCGTTCCAGGTGATCTGCGGGACGATCGCGTCGACCCGCGGGTCCTGCGCGGCGAGCAGCAGGGCCAGGCCTCCCCCGTACGACGCCCCGGCGACCCCGACCCTCGGGTCCCCCGGCCCGTCGGTCTGCACCTCGGGCCGGGCGGCGAGAAGGTCGAGCAGCGCCTCGCCGTCCTTCACCTCGAAGTCGGGGCTGTCTACGTGGATCAGTCCGCCCGAGGCGCCGAACCCCCGCGCGCTGTAGGCGAGCACGACGTAGCCGTCCTGGGCGAGCCGCTCGGCCTGTCCCTGGACACTGCCCTTGGTGCCGCCGAACCCGTGGGCCAGCAGCACAGCCGGCGCCGGCGTCGTGGCCGGGAGGTACAGCGTCGCGTCGAGCTGCACCGCGGCACCACCGGTCTCCGGCCCCACCGGCACCTTCAGCACCTCGGTGCGCACGGTCGGGCCGTCGCCGCCCCTGGTCAGGCCGACCACGCCGACGATCACGGCGAGCAGCACGACGAGGCCGGTCGCGAGCAGGACGACGCCCCGCCTGCCTGTCGGTCGCTGCACGCGCTCTCCCGTCCACGTCCTGGCCTGGTCCGTCCCGGCCGGAGGATGAACGTACGGCGACCCTCGGACATGCCGCCCGTCGAAGACCGACCGCCGGCCCACCTGGCCCACCTGACATCGGGCCCACCTGACATCGGGCAGGTCAGAGGTACGCGACCCACAGGTGCACGTCGAAGTCCTCGGTGATCCGCCCGCCCGGGAAGGCGGCCTCCAGGCTGGCCTGCTCGGCAGCGAGGAAGGAGTCCAGGTCCGGGATCGCCGCCACGTAGGACTTGCTCCGCAGCCACGCCGCGTAGGTCGGCCAGTCCAGCTGACGTGACCACCGGCCGGTCCACGACGTGACCGAGGTGAACAGGGCGTCACCGGTCGATGCTGCGGCACTCGCGACGCCGCCAGCGGACCCGAGAGGCCCCCCAGGCCCCCCAGGCTCAGCGGTCGGCACGGTCAACGCAGCCAGCTCGGCGCCGTAGTCACGCGCACGGTAGGAGCGGCGGTAGCCCGGCGACATCGCCTCGAGCCGGTCCTGCTGGGCCTCGAACCACGGTGCCCCGGGCACCACGTCGTTCCACCACACCGCGAGCCAGCCGCCCGGCTGCAGCACCCGGGCGGCCTCTCGCGCGGCGGATGGCACGTCCACCCAGTGCCACATCTGCGCACCGCAGACCCCGTCGAAGGACGCGTCGGCGAACGGCAGCTGCTCGGCCGCGCAGACCGCGACCGGGACGTCGGGGAACGAGCGGTGCAGCCGCCCGAGCATCCCCGGCCCGAGGTCGGTGGAGACCAGCGACGCCCCGCGGACCAGCAGCTCGGCGGTCTGCTTCCCCGTCCCGGCCCCGAGCTCCAGCAACCGCCGCCCGTCCAGAGCAGGAAGCGCGTCGAACAGCGCCGTCGGGTAGCCCGGCCGGGCCAGGTCGTAGTCGTCGACCAGGGCGTCGAACGCCGTCGCCCTCCCGGCATGCCCCCCCGGCGACCTGTGATCGGTTCCCCGAGCTGCGGCGCCCCCGGACGGCGCGTCATCAGGGGAACCCCCGATGACGCCGAAGCCCGTCAGACCTTCCCCCGACACCTCCTTGGCCATCAGGGGATCCCCTGATGACGGAGCGCTGCGGGCGGAGTCGACCACCACGCTGCGGGCGGGGTCGACCACCACGCGGTCGCGTACGGGCTCAGCCGGGGCCGGGGCCGCCAGGTTGAGGCGCGTGAAGGCGAGCGCCTCTGCGAGGTCGTTCTCCCGCTCCTCGCGGGTCTCGCACTTTCGGGTGTTGATCTCGGCGACCACCAGCCCGGCGAACCCGGAGCCGACGAGCCCCTCGAGCAGCTCGGCACACGGCTGGCTGCCCCGGCCGGGCACGAGGTGCTCGTCGCGCGCGGTCCCCAGACCGTCGGCGATGTGGACGTGCGACAGCCGGTCGCCCATCACCGCCCGCATGGCGAGCGCGTCCGAGCGGGAGACCGAGGTGTGGGACAGGTCCAGCGTGAAGTGCGGGAAGTCCTCGACCGTCGGGTCCCAGTCCGGGCTGTACGGCGAGACCGACGCCCCTCGGGCCCGCAGCGGGAACATGTTCTCGACCGCGAAGACCACGTCGGTCTCCTCCGCCAGCCCCCAGAGCCCGGACAGGAACTTCGCGGCATAGTCCCGCTGCCAGCGAAACGGCGGGTGCACCACGACCGCCTCGGCCCCGAGCTGCTCGGCGACGGACTTGGCCTTCAGCAGCTTGGCCCACGGGTCGGACCCCCAGACCCGCTGGCTGATCACCAGGCAGGGTGCGTGCAGGGCGAGGATCGGTACGCCGTGGAAGTCCGAGAGGGTGCGCAGCGCCCGGACGTCCTGGCTGACCGGGTCACCCCAGACCATCACCTCGACGCCGTCGTAGCCGAGCGAGGCCGCCAGCTCGAACGCGGCCGCGGTCGGCTCCGGGTAGACGCTGGCGGTCTGCAGCCCGACCTTGGCCGTCGAGACGTGGGGGAGCACCCCTCGATGCTAAGGACCCGTCCCCTGTGACGGGCCCAGCAGGTTCACGCCCCAGCAGGCTCAGGCCCCGGCCAGGAAGTCCAGCCGCGACAGGATGACGCCCTCGCGCAGCGCCCAGGGGCAGACCTCGACGGAGGTGAGCCCGCAGGCGGTGAGCGCCTCCTGCGCGACGACCGCGCCCGCCAGCAGCTGCCCGGCGCGGCTCTCGGACACCCCCGGCAGCTTGGAGCGCTCCCCGACCGAGGTGTTCGCGAGCAGGGACACGGTCTTCTCCAGGCTCGCGAGCGTGAGCCGTCGCGGCACCCGTGGGCCCTGCGAGCTGGGCGCGGCGCCGCCGAGCCGAGCGAGGGCCCGGAAGGTCTTTGAGCTGACCACCGCCCGGTCCGGCGTTCCGGCCGCCCTGATCGTCGGGACGGCCTCAGCGAGCGTGTCCCGTACGTAGGACCGAAGCTCAGCCATGGCCTTCTTCCCCGGCGCCGAGCCGTAGGCGCGGGCAAGCCGTCCAGCCCCCAGCGGCAGCGAGAACGCCACGTCGGGCGACTCGTCCCGACCGGTGACCAGCTCGAGCGACCCGCCGCCGATGTCCAGGCAGAGCAGTCGGCCGGAGGACCAGCCGAACCATCTGCGTACGGCGAGAAACGTCAGGCGGGCCTCGTCCTCGCCCGGCAGCACGACCAGCTGGACGCCGGAACGCTGACGCACCTGCTCGAGCACCCAGCTGCCGTCGGTGGCCTCGCGCACCGCGGACGTCGCGAAGGCCAGCAGGTCCTCGACCCCTTCGGCGTCGGCCTCGGCGCGCGCCTCGGCCACCGCGTCGCTGAGCGCCTTGGCCCCCGGCTCACCGAGACTGCCGTCGTCGGTGAGCAGCTCGGCCAGGTGCAGGGCAGCCTTGTGGGACCGGACCGGGTCGGGGTGACCGCCCCGGTGCGCGTCGACCACGAGCAGGTGCACGGTGTTGGACCCCACGTCGAGCACGCCGAGCCGCATGCTCCGACGCTACCGAGTCGTGACCCCGGAGGTCCCTTCCCCACCGCGTCGATCTTGTCCTAGGATCGCGCCGATGCCGAGGATGCACCCGTGGGCTGCCGGACCGACGGCGGCGCCGACGCTGCGGACCCGGTAAATGGGGGTGTCGTGAACGATCTGGGCCAGGGCGGGGACGTGCTGCTGACCGACAGCCAGGTCACGCGCCGTGCGGTCGACGCGGCCGGGCTGTCGTTCACGATCTCCGACCCGCACCGGAGCGACGCCCCCCTGGTCTACGTCAACCCCGAGTTCGAGCGGACGACCGGCTGGACCGCCGCTGAGGTGATCGGGAAGAACTGCCGGTTCCTGCAGGGCCCGGGCACCGATCCGGCCGCGGTCCAGCAGGTCCGAGACGCGCTGGCGGCCCAGCAGCACGCGGTGATCACGCTGCTCAACTACCGCAAGGACGGCACCGCGTTCTGGAACGAGCTGTCGCTGTCACCCGTGCACGACGAGACCGGAGCTCTCACCCACTACGTCGGGATCCAGGCGGACGTGACCGAACGGGTGACGATGGCTGCGGCCGGAGCCCGGCACCTGGCCGCCGAGCAGGCCGCACGCACCGCCGCCGAGTCGGCCCAGTCACGGCTGGCGCTGCTCGCCGAGGCGACGTCGCTGCTGGCCGCGACGCTGGACGTCGACGAGTCGCTGGCCCGGCTGGCCCGCCTGGTCGTGCCGGTGCTCGCCGACTGGTGCGCCGTCCATCTCGTCGGCGGCGACGACGAGCCGGCGCGCACGATGGCCGTCCACCACGACCCGGCCAAGCAGGCGATCCTGGACGCGATCGCCGACGCAGCCTGGGGCAACCTCACCAAGAGCGCAGCAACCGTGTCCGTCCTGCACGGTGGCGCCCCGGTGCTGCTCGCCGACGTGACGGCCGCGATGCTCCGGGAGCGGGTCGCCGACCCGGTGCTGTCCGAGGCGTTCGCACAGGTCGGCTGCCGCTCGGCGATCGTCGTGCCGCTGCGGGCCCGGCGGCAGGTGATCGGGGTGCTGACCCTGCTGTCGGACGGGTCCGGCCGGGTGTTCGACGCCGATGACCTGTCGATGGCCGCTGACCTGGCCCGCCGGGCTGCGCTGACGATCGACAACGCCCGGCTCTACAGCCGGGAGCACGACGTCGCCGAGGCCCTGCAGCGCAGCCTGCTGCCCACCCTGCCGGAGGTCGACGGGCTCGACGTCGCCGCGCGCTACCTGCCCGGGTCGACGGCCGCGGAGGTCGGCGGCGACTGGTACGACCTGTTCCGGCTGCCGGCCCGGGAGCGTCGGGCCAGCGTCGACGTCGAGCGACGGTCGCAGGTGCGGTCCGAGGTCGGCATCGCGATCGGTGACGTGATGGGCCACGACCTCACGGCCGCCGTCGCGATGGGTCAGCTGCGGTCGGTGCTCCGCTCGTACGCCTGGCAGGGGGAGCGCCCGGCCCTGGTCCTGGACCACCTCGACCAGCTCGTCCAGGGCCTGGACATGGCGCAGCTCGCGACGACCCTCTATGCCCGGCTGAGCCTGCCGACCGACGAGCAGCCCGGAGCGTTGATCTTCTCCAACGCCGGTCACCTGCCCCCGGTGCTGCTCGAGCCGGACGGCTCCGCCCGACTCCTCATGGAGGCGCGGTCGGTGCTGGTCGGCGCGGCGCTGGGGATCCGGCGAGACGACGAGACCGTGCGGATGAGCTCGGGCTCGATGCTCGTGCTCTACACCGACGGCCTGGTCGAGAAGCGGGGCCTGGACCTCGACGTCGGCCTGGAACGGCTGCGGGCAGCGGTCGAGGCGCTGCCCGTCGGCCTACCGGCCGAACAGGTCTGCGACGCTCTGATCCGCGCCCTGGACGGGAACACGCGGGAGGACGACGTCGCGCTGCTGGTCGTCCGGCTGCTGTGACCGCCCCCCGGCAGAACGCATGACCGACCTGGGCATGCCGTCGATGCGGGAGGTCGACCCGGACCATGTGCGGGACTGGGTCGAGCTGGTGGACCCGGCGGACGACGCGCACCTGGTCCGGGCCGACCTGACCTGGCTGCTGTCCGCGTGGACCTGCATCTACGGGCGCGGGTGCGCGGGGATCGCGGGTGGTCAGGACTCCGCCGAGACCGGCTGCTGCTCCCACGGGGCCTTCTGGTCCGACGCCGACGACGAGGCCCGGGTCGGGCAGGCGGCCTCCCGGCTGACCGCGGCGGACTGGCAGCACGCCCGCCCGGAGATCTCGGCCGAGGACGACCTGGACGGCGACCCGGCCCGTCGTACGGCGACCGTCGACGGCGCCTGCCTGTTCCTCAACCGCGGGGGCTGGGTGAAGGAGCACGGCGAGGGTGGCGCCGGCTGCGCCCTGCACGCCCTAGCGCTGCGCGAAGGCCGCCACCCGCTGGAGACCAAGCCCGACGTCTGCTGGCAGCTGCCGGTCCGTCGGTCGCACGAACAGCTCACCCGGCCTGACGACGTGGAGGTCCTGGTGACCTCGATCGGGGAGTACGACCGGCGCGGCTGGGGCCCGGGCGGGGAGGACCTGCACTGGTGGTGCACCGGGTCGCCCGCCGCGCACGTCGGGCTCGAGCCGCTGTACCTCTCCTACGCCGCCGAGCTGGTCGAGATGCTCGGGCGCCCCGCGTACGACGCCCTGGCCGTGCTCTGCGCCGAGCGCACCGGACTGCCGCCGCACCCTGCGACCGCTCAGGCCGCCCAGAGCAGTTCGACAGCTCAGGCCTCGAACTTGTAGCCCAGCCCCCGCACGGTCACCAGGTGCTTCGGGGCAGCCGGGTCGGGCTCGATCTTGGTCCGCAGCCGCTTGACGTGGACGTCGAGGGTCTTGGTGTCACCCACGTAGTCGGCGCCCCACACCCGGTCGATCAGCTGCCCGCGGGTGAGCACCCGGCCGCAGTTGCGCAGCAGCAGCTCGAGCAGCTCGAACTCCTTGAGCGGCAGCGGCACGCTCTGGCCGTCGACGCTGACCACGTGCCGCTCGACGTCCATCCGCACCGGGCCCGCGGCCAGGGTCACGCCACCGGCCTCCTCCGGCTCGGCGCGTCGACGCAGCACCGCGCGCATCCGGGCGAGCAGCTCCCGGCTGGAGTAGGGCTTGGTCACGTAGTCGTCCGCGCCCAGCTCGAGACCGACGACCTTGTCGATCTCGCTGTCCCGCGCGGTCAGCATGATCACCGGTACGGAACCGCGCGCACGCAGCTGCCGGCACACCTCGGTGCCGGACAGCCCCGGCAGCATCAGGTCCAGGAGCACCAGGTCGGCGCCTGTCCGGTCGTACTCCTCGATCGCCGCCGGTCCGCTCTGCGCCACGGTGACCTCGAAGCCCTCCGCCTTCAGCAGATAGCTCAGGGGATCGGAGAAGGACTCCTCGTCCTCCACCAGCAGGATGCGCGTCATGCGCTCGCTCGGGTCATGCCAGGGGCTCCGCTCGGGTCAGGGATGGGCCGTACGTCAGAAGCAGCCGGGAGCCGCAGGGTGAAGGTGGAACCGCTGGACTCGACGCTCCACACGTCGACCTCGCCGCCGTGGTTGGTCGCGACGTGCTTGACGATCGCGAGACCGAGACCGGTGCCGCCGGTCACCCGGCTGCGGGCCGGATCGGTGCGGTAGAAGCGCTCGAAGACCCGCTCGAGGTCGCGCTCGGCGATCCCGATCCCCTGGTCGGTGACGCCGATCTCCACGGCTCCGTCGACCAGGCGTACGGCGACCGCGACCCGGGTGTCGTCCAGGCTGTAGGCCACCGCGTTGTCCAGCAGGTTGACCAGGGCGGTGACCAGCTGGGCCTCCGAGCCGAGGACCCGCAGCCCGCGGTGACCGCCGCGCACCAGCGCGATCCTGCGGGCCGTCGCCGCCGTGCGGGTGCGGTCGATCGCCTCACCGACCACCCGGTCGACCTCCACCGGCACCGGGTCGGGCAGGGGGTCGGCGCCCTGCAGCCGGGACAGGTCGATGAGCTCCTGCACCAGCCGGCCCAGACGGTCGGCCTCGTGCTCGACCCGGCCGGCGAAGCGGCGTACGGCCGCCGGGTCCTCGCTGCAGCCCTGCAGGGCCTCGGCGAGCAGGGCCATCGCCCCGACCGGGGTCTTCAGCTCGTGGCTGACGTTGGCCACGAAGTCGCGCCGGACCGCCTCGACCCGCCTGGTCTCGGTGACGTCCTCGATCAGCATCGCCACGTGACCGGCGGTGCCGACCGGCGCGAGCCTGACCCGTACGGCCTCCGGGACCCGCCCGAGCCGGGACACGCCCAGCTCGACCTCGGCCGCGTGGGCCGTGCCGGAGCGACGGGTGTCGGCGACCAGCCGACGCAGCTCGGTGACCGGGACCCGCTGCTCGCGCACCACCCCGAGCTCGCGCGACGCACCGTTGGCGAGCACCACCGCGTCGTCCCCGTCGAGCACGCACACCGCGACCGGCAGGGCCTGGATCAGGTCGGCGGTGCCGGGGACCGGGTCAGCATCGACCACGTCCGACCGGGGGGCGGGCTCCGTCGCCGCCGGCACGCGGCGCAGCGCGAGCACGCCCAGCACCAGAGCGGCCCCGACGAACAGGCCGAGCGCCGCTGCCAGCAGTTCCACGGCACCGATGCTAGGCGGGGGTGCTGGGGATCCTGGGCAGGTCGGAGGTGTTCACGTCGCGTACCCCAGGGGTTCACGACGGCTTCACGACGGCTTGTCCACGGCGTCGCCGCTGTTGTCGCACCCCGCCGATACGGTGCAGTCATGCGCGCAGACTTCCACAGCGACCTCGAAGCCATCAACGACGTCCTCATCGAGATGTCCCGGCTGGTCGGCTCGGCGATGTCGCGCGCCACCGTCGCCCTGCTCGACGCCGACCTGCAGATGGCCGAGCGGGTGATCGAGAACGACGAGGCGGTCGACGCGCTCTACCGCGACACCGAGGCCAAGGCCTTCGACCTGCTGGTGCGCCAGCAGCCGGTCGCGACCGACCTGCGCCAGATCGTCACCTCGCTGCGGATGGTCGCTGACCTCGAGCGGATGGGTGACCTCGCGCTGCACGTCGCCAAGGTCGCCCGCCGCCGCTACCCGTCGTCCGCCGTGCCGCCCGAGCTGCGGGCGATCATCCTGCAGATGGGCCACGCGGCCGAGGAGATCGTCGCCAAGGCCGGTTCGGTGATCGCCCAGCGCGACGTCGCCATGGCCTTCCAGCTGGAGAAGGACGACGACGTGATGGACGGGCTGCACCGGCAGCTGTTCACCACGATGCTCGCCCCGGAGTGGGACGCCGGGGTCGAGGCCGCCATCGACATCGCGCTGGTCGGGCGCTACTACGAGCGGTTCGCCGACCACGCGGTCTCGGTCGCCCGTCGGGTGGTCTACCTGGTCACCGGCGAGCGGCACGACCAGCAGTCCTAACCCGGACGGGTCATGGCCCGGTCCTGGCCCGGTCCTGGCCCGCGCTCGAGCTGTTCATGATCGTGCGGCCTTGTCAGACACCCAGGGGCTCTCGCGCAGCCGTCAGCGTCCGAGACGGCCGCGTGATCATGGAGCCCACCCGCCTCGGACGTACCGGGCGCGCTACGTGCCCTGGCTCGCGACGGCGGCAGCGGCGGTCTCGGCCGCGGCCGGGTCGAGGTAGCCGCTGCTGGCCGGTCGCAGGTCCTCGTCCAGCTCGTAGCGCAGCGGGATGCCGGTCGGGATGTTGAGCCCGGCGATCGCGTCGTCGGCGATCCCGTCGAGGTGCTTGACCAACGCCCGAAGGCTGTTGCCGTGGGCCGTGACCAGCACGGTCTGGCCCGCCCGCAGGTCCGGGACGATGGCGTCGTACCAGTAGGGCAGCATCCTGGCCAGCACGTCCTTGAGGCACTCGGTGGCCGGGACGACATCGGGCGCCAGCTCGGCATACCGCGGGTCGGTGGCGTTGTCGTAGGTGCTGCCCGCCTCGATCGGGGGTGGCGGGGTGTCGTACGACCGGCGCCAGAGCATGAACTGTTCCTCGCCGAACTCGTCCCTGACCTGCGCCTTGTCCTTGCCCTGCAGCGCGCCGTAGTGACGCTCGTTCAGCCGCCAGCTGCGTCGGACCGGGACCCAGAGCCGCTCGCAGGCCTCCAGCGCCATGACCGAGGTGAGGATCGCGCGCTTCTGCACGCTGGTGTGCAGCACGTCCGGCAGCACGCCCGCGTCTTTCAGCAGCTCACCGCCACGCCGGGCCTCTGCCTCTCCCTTCGCGGTGAGGTCGACGTCGACCCACCCGGTGAACAGGTTCTTCTCGTTCCACGTGCTCTGACCGTGGCGGAGCAGCACCAGTGTCGACATGTCCCGCATCCTGCCAGGTCCCTGCCCCTCCCAGCCCCTTCCCGCACCCCCGCACCCCCGTACCCCCGTACCCCCGCACCCCCGCCGCGACGATCTTCCCCTGATGGGTAACTTTCGTCCGCTTTGCCGCATCTATGCGGAAGATCGTCCGGACCTGCGCGGCGATCTTCCCCCGATGGCGCCCTTATGCCCGATACGCCGCATCTTTGCGGAAGATCACCGCGGGAGGGAAGGCCGCGGGACGGTGGCGGGAAGGGGTGGGGTCCGGCGAGCGCGCGGTGGGGGCGGTCCGGCGCTCCGGGCGCGCGGTGGGGCGGTCCGGCAGTGAGCTAGCGGCGCACGTCGCGGTGCGGCGCCCACAGCGGCGTCCCGGCCGGGCGACGGCCCGCGCCGTCGGCAAGCACCTTGGACGCCAGCGAGGGGTCGCTGGCCAGCCGGACCCCGTACGCCAGTGCGAGCAACGAGTCCTGGTCGTCCTCCAGCGCCTGGAGCACCTCGCCGAGCACCCGGTCGATCCCGTCGGCGTCGCAAGAGGCATGCGGCAGTGACCCGAGCAGGAACAGGTCGCCCACGTCGTCGATCGCGTAGTGGACGGTACGTCGACGCAGGTTGCGTCCCAGCACGTGTCGGTAGAGCGGACGCGGGTCGTCGACGTCGACCACGTGCATCACGAACGCCTCGACCGTCACCGCGTGCTCGCCGGCGATCAGCCAGACCAGCGTGGAGCGGCGGCGGGAACCGGGCAGCGTCACGACGTACGCGCCTGCCTCGACCCGTTCCAGCTGCGCCCCGAGCTCGGTCAGCGCATCCAGCAGGCGACCGTCGAGCTGCCAGACGACCTCGCTCATGCCGTGCTCATGCCGTGCTCATGCCGGTCTCATTCGGGCGCAGCACCGCGGGCCGGGTCGGCGAACCGCGCAAAGGCCTGCAGGTTGCGGGTCGATTCGCCGCGCTTGACCCGCCACGCCCACTCCCGCCGGATCGAGGACGCGAAGCCGATCTCCAGCAGCGGGTCGAAGGTCGAGTCGGCGTATTCCAGGACCGCGCCCAGGATCCGGTCGATCTCGTCCGGGGTGACCGAGTGCAGCGGGAGCCGGCCGCGCAGGTAGACGTCACCGGCCGCGTCGACGGAGAACGCGACCCCGTAGAGCCGGGCGTTGCGGCGCAGCAGGAAGCGGTGGAACTCCAGCTCGTTCTCGTCGGGCTTGCGGCAGACGAAGGCCTCGACCAGCAGCGCGTGGGCGCCGACCACGAGCCAGCAGTTGGTGGCGAGCTTGTGCTCCCCCGGCAGGCGTACGAAGAACTGCCCGTCGCCCGGGCTGTCGTACTCCAGCAGGGCCTCGTCCAGCGCCGCGGTGATGACCGCCGCCGGCCCGCCCGCGGAGCCGATCGGCGGGGCGGCGCTCACTGCGCCACCGCCATCGTCGTGACCGAAGCGGGGGCGAGCGCCGCCCGGTAGGTGTCCAGCAGCCCGGCGGCGGTGGCCGACCAGGAGAACGCCGAGGCGTGCTCGACGGCGCCGAGCGAGAGCACGGCCCGCTGCTCGACGGCCGTCAGCAGGGCGGTCGCCCAGTCGTCCGGGTCGTGCCCGGGCACCAGCAGCCCGCTGACCCCGTGGGCCACGGTCGTACGCAGCCCGCCGACGTCGGTCGCGACCACCGGGGTGCCGCAGGCCTGCGCCTCCAGGGCGACCAGGCCGAACGACTCGTTGTGCGAGGGCACCGCGACGACGTCGGCCGCGACATACCAGTCGCGCAGGCGTTCTCGGGAGGACGGCGCCTCGAAGACCACCGGCAGGTCCAGCTCGGCGGCGAGCGCGTGCAGTGCGGCCGGCGTCTCGCGGCCGTTGCCTGACGGCCCCCCGACGACCGCAACGACGGTCCGAGCCCGGACGGCGGGGTCGAGGCGGGCCGCGGCGCGCAGCAGCACGTCCGGCGCCTTCAGCGGCTGCAGCCGACCGACGAACAGCAGCAGCAGCGCGTCCTCGGGGACCCCGACCCGGGCGCGGGCACCGGGCCGAGCCGAGAAGAAGTCGAGGTCCACGCCGGGGGCCACGGTGTCGACCTGGGACGGCGAGGCTCCGTACAGCTCGATCAGCTGCCCGGCCTCCTCCGCGGTGTTGGCGACCAGCCGGTCGGCGGCGAACACCACCTGCTCCTCGCCGACGACACGGCGCAACGGCTCCGGGGTGTCCCCGTACGCCAGGGAGAGATTCTTGACCTTCGCCAGGGTGTGGGCGGTGTGCACGAGCGGGACGCCCCAGCGCTCGGACGCGAGCCATCCGACCTGGCCGGAGAGCCAGTAGTGCGAGTGCACGGCGTCGTAGTGACCGGCCGGGCGGCTCGCCTCGGCGAGCAGGACGCCGCGGGTCAGGACGCACAGCTGGGCGGGGAGGTCGTCCTTGTCGAGCCCTTCGTACGGGCCGGCCGTGAGGTGTCGGACCGTCACGCCGGGCGCGAGCTCGACGACGGGTGGGTCGTCACCGCTGGTGGCGCGGGTGAAGACCTCGACCTCGACGCCCAGCTCGGCCAGCCGTCGGCTGGTCTCGGTGACGTAGACGTTGAGCCCGCCGGCGTCGCCGGTGCCGGGGGTCGCCAGCGGGCTGGTGTGCACCGACAGCACCGCGACCCGACGGGGGCGCAGGTTCGCGAGCCGTGCCTGCACGGGCGGTCCCTTCGGTGGCGGGGCTGGACGGGGGTCCAGTGCGGGGAGTGACCTGTCGATCCTGCCCCGCGAGGAGGGAACAAGTCTTCCCGGCCCATGCTTCCCCAGGGGAGCGCCCAGACCGGAGACGGGCTCTCCGTCTGTGATCGATCAGGCTTGACGACCGGTCTGCGCCAGGACGACCCTGAACCCGCCCGAGATCCCCCGCACGCCAGGAGCACCTGTTGCGCACGCTCGCCCTGTTCGCCGTGAGGCGCCGCCGCCTCGTCCTCGCCGTCTGGCTCGTGGCGCTGCTGGGCGTCGGGATCGGGACCGCCGTGGTCGGCACCGGCTACAACGATCAGTTCTCACTGCCCGACACCGAGAGCAGCCGCGCCTTCAACCTGCTCGACCAGGTGTCGCCTGCCGCGGCCGGTGACCAGATCACCGCGGTCGTCGCCGTCGACCAGGGTTCGGTCACCGACCCCGCGGCCACCGAACGGTTCACCCGCGCCCTGGACATCGCCAAGGCCTCCCCGCTGGTCGCGAACGTCGTCTCGCCGTACGACAACCCGGCGCAGGTCTCCCCGGACGGACGCATCGGCTTCGCGACCATGACCCTGGCCGGCAACGTGCCCAACGACATCACGAGCGCCCAGGTGCTCGCACTGGTCGACACGATCCGGGCACCGGCCGGCGACGGGGTGCGGATCGAGATCACCGGAGCCGCCGCGGCCGCCCAGCCCTCGCCCGGCTCGTCGGAGTTTTTCGGCGTGATCGCGGCCGCCGTCGTGCTGTTCATCGTGTTCGGCTCGCTGGTCGCGATGAGCGTGCCGCTGATCACCGCGATCATCTCGATCCTGGTCAGCGTCGGAGCGGTCGGCCTGCTCGCCAACGTCTTCACGATCGCCACCTTCGCGCCCACCCTCGCGGTGCTGCTCGGGCTCGGCGTCGGCATCGACTACGCGCTGTTCATCGTGACCCGGCACTGGCAGGGGCTGCTCGCGGGGCGCACGCCCGAGCAGGCCGCCGCCGACGCCATCGACACCTCGGGACGGGCGGTGCTGTTCGCCGGGATCGTGGTCTGCATCGCCCTGCTGGGCCTGTTCGCGCTGCAGCTCTCCTTCCTGTACGGGGTAGCCGTCGCCGCCTCCCTCGCGGTCGCAACCACCGTGGTCGCCGCCCTGACGCTGCTGCCCGCGCTGCTCGGGTTCTTCGGCCTGCGCGTGCTGCCCAAGCGGCAGCGCGCGCGGATCGCCGACGCCGAGACGTTCACCGAAGAGCCGATCACGAAGGGCTGGGCGCGCTGGACCGGCCTGCTCGAGCGTCACCCCGTCCTGCTCGGCGGGCTCGCGCTCGTCGTCATGGTGGTGCTGGCGCTGCCGCTCGGGGCGCTGCGGCTCGGCTCGATCGACCAGGGCAGCGACCCGGCGGCCTCGACCACCCGGCAGGGCTACGACCTGCTTGCCGAGGGTTTCGGTCCCGGCTTCAACGGCCCGCTGCTGCTCATCACCAAGCTGGGTGACACCCCCGACCCGGCCGCCTCCGTGCGTCTGGCCGAGGCCGTCGGCGACGACCCGGACGTGGCTGCCGTCGGACCGACCGCGTTCCTCGCCGGCCCGGACCCGGCCACCCCGGTAGCCGGTGGCGCGGCGATCACCACCGTCTACCCGAAGAGCGCGCCGCAGGACAAGGCGACGAGCGACCTGGTAAAGCGGGTGCGCTCCGAGCTGGCCCCGGCCGCGCTGCAGGGCGCTCCCGCCGGCCAGGAGCTCTACGTCGGCGGCGCCACCGCCATCTTCGAGGACTTCAACTCCGCGATCGCCGAGAAGCTGCCGCTGTTCGTCGGCGTCGTCGTGCTGCTGTCGTTCCTGCTGCTCACCGCGGTGTTCCGCTCCGTCGTGGTGGCCGGCATCGCCGCCCTGATGAACCTGCTGTCCGCCGGGGCAGCGTTCGGCGTCGTGGTCGCGGTCTTCCAGTGGGGCTGGCTCTCCTCGCTCGTCGGGATCGACCGCACCGGGCCGATCGTGTCGTTCCTGCCGGTGCTGCTGTTCGCCATCCTGTTCGGGCTCTCGATGGACTACGAGGTGTTCCTGCTCTCCCGGATCCACGAGGAGTGGCTGCGGGAAGGCACCGACAGCCGGGCGGCCAACACCCGCGCCGTACGGTCCGGGCTCGCCCACACCGGGCGCACGATCACCGCCGCCGCCGCGATCATGGTGCTGCTGTTCTTCTCCTTCGCCCTCGACCCCGACGTGATCATCAAGCTGTTCGGTCTCGGCCTCGGGGTCGCGGTGCTGTTCGACGCGCTGATCGTGCGGATGGTCCTCGTGCCGTCGATCATGTTCCTGCTCGGGCGCACGAACTGGTATCTCCCGGGCTGGCTGGACAAGTCGCTGCCGCACCTGTCGGTCGAGGGCTCCGAGGCCACCGAGCGGGAGAAGGAGCTCACCCCCGCCTGAGCCGCCCCCTCCGTCGGCGATCTTCCCCATCTGGCGACGGTACGGGCGTGATGCACCTCTTCTGAGGAAGATCGTCGACGAGAGGGTCGTCGGGCGGGCGCGATCTTCCCCATCCGGTGGCGATGTGTCCGTTACGCGGCATCTTTGGGGAAGATCAGCACCGGGGCGCGATGGGCCGGGGTGTCAGGGGCGGTGCGTCAGGGACGGGGGTGCTTGCGCCCGAAGGCCGCCTGCCGCTTGCGGGCCTGGGCGAGGACGAAGGGCGTGGTGCGTACGGCAAGACGGGGCGCCGCCGCGTAGGCCCGCAGGAGCCCGCCTCGCCAGGCGGGCACCGAGCGGATGGGTGCCCGAGAATCGAGCAGGCGCATCGCCTGCGCGGCGACGCGTTCGGGGCTGAGCATCACGCCGGTCCAGGACGGCGCGGCGTGCGGGTCGTCGATCTTGTCGAACAGCATCGGCGTCCAGATCCCGTCCGGGCACAGCGAGCTGATCGCGATCCCGCGGGAGCCTTCCTCACGCAGGTCCTGCAGCGTGCCGGTGCTGAACGCGAGCGCCGCATGCTTGGTCGCCGCGTAGACCGTCTCCCCGGGTGCCGCGGACAGCCCGGCGAGCGACACGACGTTGAGCACGTGCCCTCGGTCCAGGGCCCGCATCTGCGCGAGGGCGGCGTACGTCCCGTTCATCAGGCCCCGCACGTTGACCGCAAACATCGCGTCGATCTCGGCGGCCGGGTGGTCCCAGGACTTGCGGGTGAACAGCAGGCCGGCGTTGTTGACCCAGAGCGCGAGCCCGTCGCTGTCCTGCACCTGCTGCGCCAGCTCGTCGCAGGCCTGGGCGTCGGTCACGTCCAGACGTACGGCCGACGCCCCCAGCTCGCCAGCGCCCAGCTCGTCCGCCACCCGCTGCGCACCCTCGAGATCACGGTCAGCGACCCGCACCGCGTAGCCGCGCGCCACCAGCCGGGCCGCGATCGCCCGGCCGAGCCCGCCGGCGCCACCGGTGACCACTGCTCCTGTTCCGGTCATGCCAGCACCCTGGCACAGGACGCGGCGGGCGGGCGCACGAGCGCCCGTCCGCCGCGTACGGTGCCCCGGCTGACCAGGTCGACGGGCTGCTCGGGCTCGGTCCCTCGGTGATCGGCCCGGCCTGCGGGGTCGTCCCGGTCGGCCGTGAGCTCGTGGCGCTCGTGACCGCCGGCGACGGCACCGGGGACAGCGGTGCGTTGCCGTTGCAGCTGCAGAACCGGTCCCGGCTGCCGCAGCGCGTGGTCGGGGTGACGGTCGACGGCCCGGCGGAGGTGACCCTGCTCAGAGACGGCGGACCGGTCGTTTATCCGCTGCCGCTGCCGCCGTTCGGGGCCGAGGCCGGACTCACGCTGCGGGTGGTCTGCTCCCGGGCGACCGCCCGGCTCCTGGTCGCGCTGCGCACCGACGCCGGCCCGGGCACCCGCGAGCGACCGGTCGAGGTCTCCCTGCCCAGGGTGGCCTCCTGTGCCTTCTGAGCCCCGGGCCGTTCGAGCAGCGCCCGTACAACCAGCGCCCGTACGACGGACGTCCCGCACCGCCTGTCGTCCGGCTCGACGGCCCTGCACCAGCCGAAGGCCCGGGGCCTCGCAGGGCGTCGTCGTTGCTGCTGGTCGTGCTGCTCGCCCTCGGGGCCGGCGTCGGCGTCGGCGCGCTGCGGCACCAGCAGCAGGACCGGGCGGTGGAGCAGCAGGCCGGGTCGGTCGCCGCCGTGGGGCTCACGCTGATCGGCGGGGACCTCACGACCGGCTCGCAGGTCGAGCTGCGGGTCCGGGTCGACAACCGCAGCCCGCAGGACCTGCAGCTGCGCCGGGTGTCCGTGTCCGGCACCCCGCTGCTCAGCGCCCCCCTGGACCTGCTGCTCACGCCCGGCGAGGACACGCTGATCCCCCTGTCAGCACGCTTCGGCTGTACGAACGTCGGCGCGAGCCTTCCGTTCCCCGACCCCGTGACGCTCCTGGCGTCGGTACGGACCGGCGACGGCCGGGACCACACGTCCACCAGGACGGCACCGACGGCGCGCCCGGACTTTGTGACCGTGATCAAGGCCGACCTGGACCGGAGCTGCGGGGTGCCCGGCCGGGACTCCCCGCCGTACGTGCTGCCGCGCGGCCTCCAGGACGTTGCGCCCGGGGTCGTCCGGGTGCCGCTGACCGTGCAGAACCCGACCGTGGGCGTGCAGCGGGTGCTCGGTCTCGTCACCGAGTCCGGGCGGCCCGTGACGCTGATGCGCGACGGGCAGCCGCAGGACGAACCGGTCGTTCTTCCGCCGGGGGACGCCGGCATCGACGGCCCGGTGGTGACCCTGGCCGGGGAGTACGTCTGCGGACCGCCGGACCCGACACGGACCCCGGTCACGCTCCTGCTTCGCTACGACACCGGTCCCGGCACACCGGTCGGGGTCACGGGCGTCGTCGTGTTCACCACCCGCAGCCCCGGGACGACGTCGCGCTGCGGCTGACCCGTACGGTGCGCGCATGTCCGACACGCGGCGTCCGCGCCTGGCCGTGGTCCTGGCCCCGGTGGCAGCGTTCGCCGTCGGGCTGGGGGGTGACCTGGCCGTCCGGGCGGCGACGACGAGCGTGGACGTCCCGCCGGTACACCTCGGGGCCACCATGCTGGACCTGCTCGTCGACGCAGGCAAGGACGGCGGGACCGGGACCGGGGTGGAGGTCACGCTGACCGCTCCGCTCGGGTGCACCGACGCCGGTGCCGGGCTCGCGCCGCCGTCGACGCTGACCCTGGACGTCACCGTGCGCGACCCGCGCGGAGCACAGGTGCGTCAGGAGGTCGAGGCCGACCGGGTCAGCGGGCTGCTGGACCTTCGCGTCGTCGACCTGGACCGGGTGTGCGGGCTCGTCCCGGCCGACGAAGAGCTGCAGCTGTTCCCCCTCGATCAGGAGGTGCTGCCGGACGGAGCCGCCTACCGCGTACGGCTGGAGAACGTCACGCGCCGGCCGCAACGGGTCGTCTCGCTCGAGCTGGACCAGGGTTCGCGGCTGACCCTGCTCCAGGACGGTGCCCCGGTCAGCCTGCCGCTGCTGCTCGACCCGTTCGGCACGCGCGAGCTCCGGGTCGAGGTCGCTTGCCCGGTCCCGCGTCGCAGCGAGCTGCGTCTGACGATGCGTCACGACGCCGGAGCAGGGACGCCGGACCCGCTGATCACGCTCCCGCTCCCCTCGCCCGAGCAGGGACCCTGTGCCTCGTGAGCCCTCCTGAACCCACGGAGCCCACGGTCGTACGGCTGGAAGCACCCCCGCCCGACCGCCCCCCCACCCCGCGGCGCGACCCCGCGCTGCTGGTGGCCGTGCTCACCGTCTTCGCAGCCCTGGGCGCGGGGGTCGCCGTCGGCGAGCTGCGGCACGCGCAGAACGACCGGGCGGCCGAGCAGCAGGCCGGATCGGTGGCCGCGGTCGGGCTCACCCTGCTCGGCGACGAATATTCGTCCGCCGGCCGGATCAACCTGCTGGTCCGGGTCGACAACCGGGGGCCGCGCGAGATCACCGTGCTGGCAGTCACGCTGCCTGGCACGCCCGTGACCAGCCCGCCGCTCGACAAGGCGCTGAGCCCTGGGGACGACACCACCGTGCCGCTCTCGCGGGCCTTCACCTGCACGCACACCGGCGCGAGCCTGCAGATCCCGGAGCCGGTGGTGCTGGAGGTGCTGGTGCGTACGCAGGACGGGGTCGACCGCCGCGCCACCAGCACCGTGCCCCCAGACCGGCAGTCCTTCGGCTCGGGGCTGTCCGGCCTCGACGCGTCCTGCGGGGTGCCGGACAGCCGCACCCCGCCCTTGCTGAGGCCCGGCGACTTCGGGCAGGCCGGTCCGGGAGTGCTGCGGTTCCCCCTCACGGTGGTCGACGGGACCCGCGTGCCGCAACGGCTGCTTGGCCTGCGCACCCGCTCGGGACGGCCGGTGACGCTGAGCCGGGACGGGGAGCCGGTGACCGGGCCGGTGGAGCTGCCGCCGTTGACCGCGTTGGTCCCGCGCCCGAGGTGTCGCTGGTCGCTGACTACGTCTGCGGACCGCCGCTGGCGGCCGGGGAGTCGATCGGTCTCGTGGTGCGCTTCGACCTCGGACCGGGCACCACCGAGCTGGTGAAGGAGGGCGGCTTCAGCTTCACCGTCGCGTCGCCCGGGTCCGAGACCCTCTGCGGCTGAGATCGTCCCGCCCGTCCCGGTGATCTTCCGCAGAAACGCGACAACAGGGACAGAGTTTGGCGATCTGGGGAAGATCGCGGGCCCGTTCCTCAGCAGACGTCACCGGGCAGCGGCAGCCGCTCGACCCGGTCGGTGGCGACCCAGAGCCCGCCGCGGTCGGCGACGACGGCCACGGGTTCGTGCAGACCTTCGACCACGGTACGCAGCACACCCCCGTCCCCGCCGTCCCCGTCCCACAGGCGCAGCGCCCCGTTGTAGGTGTCCGCCACGATCACCCTGTCGACCCCGTGGCCGCTGCCAGGGCGGCGAGCTCGGTCGTCGGGCAGGACCGCCACCCCCTGCGGGTGCTGCAGCAGCGCCCGGTCGCCCGGTCCGTCGTCGGCGCCCCACGAGAACAGCCCCGCCCCGACCACGGTCTCGACGTCTCCGGCCGGGGTGAGCCGCCGGAGCGCGGAGCTCTCGGCGTCGACGAACCACAGCGAGGCGCCAGCGTCGCTCAAAGTGCACAGCGAGGCGCCAGCGTCGCTCAAGGTGCACAGCGAGGCGCCAGCGTCGCTCAAGGTGCACAGCGAGGCGCCAGCGGTCGCGAGGCCGCTCGGCTGGGCGAGGGCGGCCTCGCGGGCCGGGCCGTCGTAGAGCCCCTCCCGCCCGGTCCCGGCGAGCACCCGGACGGCCCCACCCGGCGCGTCCGGCCCACCCGGCGCGTCCGGCACGGACACGAGCTGGTGGGTCCCGGCGAGCGCCACCACGAGCCGGCCCTGCCAGCGCGTGATCGACCAGGGCGACGACAGCCTGACCGTCGACGCGTCTGCGCCCTCGCGTGGGTCCCCCGGTCGCCACGGCTCGCCGCTCCCGGCGACCGCCTGCAGCCCGCCGGTGGCCAGATCGAGCCGCAGCACCCGGTGGCTGCCCGTGTCGGCGACCCACGCCTTGCGGCCCGTCGAACCCGCCGTAGCGCCGCACCTCGGCCCCGTCATCGTCCAGCGCAACCAGCTCGCCACGCCCGGGCAGCGTCACGAGCACCCCGCCGCCGGGGAGGCCGGCCAGCCCACCGGGGCGGTCGTCGAGCAGCGCAGGACCGGCCGCGAGCCCCAGCCCGACCCCCGCCAGCGCCAGCAGGGACGCCACGTGCCCCTCGCCGGACACCTGCCGCACCACATAGCCGTCCGGATCGATCAGGGTGAGGGTGGGCCAGGCCTTCACCGCGTACGCGTCCCAGGTCACCAGAGACGGGTCGTGCAGCACCGGACCGCTCAGACCGAGCCGGGCGAGCGCCGAACGGGCGGCGACCTCGGTGGTCTCGTACGCGAACTTGGGGCTGTGGACCCCCACGACCGTCACCCCGTCGGGGACCGGCCCGAGCTCGGCGACCGTGTGGCGACAGTTGATGCAGCCGGCGGTGAAAAAGTGCAGCAGCACCCAGGAGCCCGCGGGCGGCGGTCCGCCCTGGAGCCCTGTCCCGGTGAGCCGGGGAGCCCGGATGCGCACGCGACACCGTAGACCGCCGCTCAAGACCGCGGTCCCGGCAGTCGATCCCTTGTCCCGTCGTCGTCGGGCTGGCTCGATCTTGAGCCCGCGGAGATACGTCAGGAGGCCACGCGGTGCGCACCCCCCGAGGCTGGGTCCTGACCTGGGGTCTGGCCTGGGCCACCGCGTTCGCCTACGCCGGAGCGCTGCTCGCCGGCGAGCGCGTCGACGCGTCGCTCCGGGACTACGTGCTCGGTCCGACGCTGGCGCTGCTGACCGTCGCGGTCGGCCTGGCCGCGGCGCTGCGGACGACCGGCGCCGCCCGGAGCGAGAGCTGGCTGGTGGTGGCAGGCGTCGCGTGCTGGACCGCAGGCAACCTGTACTACCTGACCAGCGACGCGCTCGGGCACCAGCCGGAGCTTCCGAGCCCGGCCGACCTGGGCTTCCTGGCGATGGTCCCGCTGGTCGCGGCAGCCTTCTGGCTCCGGGCGCGACGGCAGACCAGGAGCGCGGGCGGCAGGGTGGCGCTGGATGCGGTGCTCGCCGCGCTCGGCATCACCGCGGGACTGGCCAGCGGCCTCGGTCCGGTGCTGCGAAGGGCCGAGGGCGCCGGCCTGGACGCAGCGGTCCTGCTCACCTTCGCCTACCCGCTGTCGGACCTGCTGCTCGTGGCGCTGGTCGTCGCGGTCGCCGCTGCCCGGGGATCGTGGCCCCGTGATGCCTGGGCGTGGCTCGGCGGTGGGCTGCTGGTGTTCGCGGCCGCCGACATCACCTTCGCTCTCCGCACCGCGGCGGACACCTACGCGGTCGGCAGCCTGGTCGATGCCCTCTGGCCGATCGGTCTGCTCATGCTGGTCACCGGGCTGCTGGTCCCGGACCGGGGCGATCAGTCGCAGCGCTCCGGGACGTTCGCGCTCCTGGTGCCCGCCGGGGCGACCGGGGTGGCCGTGACCGTGCTGGTGGTCGACCGCTGGACGGCCCTGCCGGTGCTCGCGACCGTGCTCGCCGCGTGCGCCCTGGTCGTCGCCGCTGTGCGCACCCAGCTCGCGTTCCGCCAGGTCGTGGCGCTGCACGGTGCGGGTCGCCAGGCCCGGACGGACAGCCTCACCGGCCTGGGCAACCGCCGCGCCCTGTACGAGGACCTGCACGCCCGTCAGGCCGCCGCTCAGCAGGTCGCTGTGCTGCTGCTGGACCTCGACCGGTTCAAGGAGGTCAACGACACGCTCGGCCACCACGTCGGCGACCTGCTCCTGCGGCAGGTCGGCGCGCGGCTCGGTCCGCTGCTGCGCGAGCAGGACCTGCTCACCCGGATCGGCGGCGACGAGTTCGCGATGGTCCTGGTGCGTACCGGAGCACCGGGTCGCACCGGGCACGACGGGCAGATGTCGGGCACGGCGCGCGAGCGTGACGTGGAGCAGGTCGCCGAACGGCTGGTCGCGCGGCTGCACGAGCCGTTCGAGCTCGACGGGGTGCGCCTGCGGATCGGGGCGAGCATCGGCGTCGCCTGCTTCCCCGAGGACAGCGACGAGGTCAACGGGCTGGTCCAACGGGCCGACATCGCCATGTACGCGGCCAAGGCCGGCGGCGGGGGTGTACGCCGCTACGACGCCGCGACCGACCTGCACAGCCGGCAACGGCTCGCGACCCTGGAGCAGCTGCGGACCGCGCTGCGGACCGAGGAGATCGTGGCCTACTACCAGCCGCAGTGCGACGTCGCCACGGGGCACGTGACGGGGGTCGAGGCGCTGGTCCGTTGGCAGCACCCGACCCGCGGCCTGCTCGCCCCGGACGCCTTCCTGGACCTGGTCGAGCAGAGCGGCCTGATGCCGGAGCTGACCGGACGCATGCTCGGGCTGGCCGTGCGGCAGTGCGCGCAGTGGCGCCTGGACGGCCTCGAGGTGGGCGTGTCGGTGAACCTGTCGGCCTCGTGCCTGCTCCAGGAGGCACTGCCCGACCACGTGGCCCGGCTGCTGGTCACCCACGGGCTCCCCGCCGGTGCGCTGACCCTGGAGCTGACCGAGAACAGCCTGCTGGAGGACCCGGAGCGCTGCGGGGCCAACCTGCTGCGCCTGGCCCAGCTCGGGATCGCCCTGTCGGTCGACGACTACGGCACCGGCTACTGCTCGCTGTCCTACCTGCGGGACCTGCCGGTCCATGAGCTGAAGCTGGACCGGGTCTTCCTCACCGACCTGGACGTGGTGCGCAACCAGGCGATCGTGCGTTCCACGGTCGACCTCGCGCACGCCCTCGGGCTACGGCTGGTCGCCGAGGGCGTCGAGGACGAGGCCAGTCTCGAGCTGCTCCGCGACCTCGGCTGCGACCTCGCCCAGGGCTATCACCTGTGCCGGCCCCGGGCCGCCAACCAGCTGACCGGTTGGCTGAGGGGGCGGGTCGCCGGCACGTCGTACGACTGCGCGCGCCTGTCCGAGACGTCAAGCCACCACGGTCCCGTGCCGAGAACGTGATCGTGAAGACCCGGCTGCTGCTCGTCCCAGCGCTCGCCGTGCTCATGGTCGACGTCTTCGTCCAGGTCCCCCGGTCGATCACGCTGCTCACCGCGCTGCTTCTGGTCGTCGTCGGCTGGGGCCTTGGCCATGACACCCACAGTCGTCTCATCGAGCTGCAGCATCAGGTCCGGACCGACCCGCTGACCGGGCTCGCCAACCGCACCGCCCTGTACGAGGACCTCGCGGTACGTCTGACCGCGAGCCGCGAGGGCGACGAGCCGTTCGCCGTGCTGCTGCTGGACCTCGACCGGTTCAAGGAGATCAACGACAGCCTGGGCCACCACGTCGGGGACCAGCTGCTCATCGAGGTCGGCCACCGGTTGCAGCCGATGCTTCGGGACCAGGACCTGTTCGTCCGCCTGGGCGGTGACGAGTTCGCGATGGTCGTCCCCGGCGACGAACCGCTGCCCGCCGCCCGCCGCCTGCTCTCCGCGCTCACCGAGCCGTTCCTTCTGGACGGGATGCGGGTCCGGGTGGGTGGCAGCGTCGGGGTGGCCCGCTATCCCGACGACGCTCGCGACGCCAACGGGTTGCTGCAGCGCGCCGACGTCGCGATGTATGTCGCCAAGGCCGCCGGCGGGGGCGTCAGCCCGTACGACCCTCAGCACGACCAGCACAGCCGTGAGCGGCTGCGGACCGTGGAGCAGCTGCGGGCCGCGCTGCTCGCCGACGAGCTCACCGTCTACTACCAGCCGCAGTGCGACGTGGCGACCGGGCTCGCGGTGGGGGCCGAAGCCCTGGTGCGCTGGCGCCACCCGACGCGCGGTGTGCTCGCGCCGGAGTGGTTCCTGCCGCTGGTCGAGCAGGCCGGGCTGATGTCCGAGCTGACCCGCACGGTGATGGAGCAGGCCGTGGCGCAGTGCGTGTCCTGGCGGTCTCGCGGCCTCGACGTCGGCGTCTCGGTGAACCTGTCCGCGTCGAACCTGCTCGACGAGGACCTGACCGACCACGTGGTCGCCCTGCTGGGATCCAGCGGTCTGCCGGCCGAGGCGCTGACGCTCGAGCTCACCGAGAACCTGCTGCTGTCGGACCCCGAGCGGTGCCTGGTGACCCTGGAGCGGCTCAAGGCGGTCGGCGTCTGGCTGTCGATCGACGACTACGGGACGGGCTACTGCTCGCTGTCCTACCTTCAGTCACTCCCGGTCGACGAGCTCAAGCTGGACCGGGCGTTCCTGACCGACCTGGAGCACTCGCGCAACACCTCGATCGTGCGCTCGACCGTGGATCTCGCGCACGACCTCGGGCTCCGGGTCGTGGCCGAGGGCGTCGAGGACGCTGCCGGGCTCGACCTGCTGCGGCAGCTGGGGTGCGACACGGCCCAGGGCTTCTTCCTGTCCCGCCCGCTGACCGCCGACGCCATGACCGCCTGGCTGCTGGCCCCTGCCCCCGGCCCCCCCCCCCCCCCCCCCCCCCCGGGGTCCCCGGCGCTGGTCCCCGCGCTTTTCTGCGCCGCAGGCGCAGCGTGAGCCAGGACAGAAACTCCTCACGGAACCGCGGCCCA
>JBBSTI010000025.1:0-30881 GCA_038236005.1 Mycobacteriales bacterium
CAGAGCACCGCGCCGCCGGTCGCCGAGTCGTAGATGTGACCGCCGAGCTGACGGTCCATCAGCAGGCCGAAGAACGCACCGGTGATGACGGGGAAGGCCAGCAGCACCAGGATCGACGTGACCAGGATGTTCCAGGTGAAGATGGGCATCCGGAACATCGTCATGCCCGGCGCCCGCAGCGTGATGATCGTGGTGATGAAGTTGACCGCGCCCAGGATGGTGCCGAGACCTGCGACGGCCAACCCGATGATCCACAGGTCCGCGCCGACGTTGGGCGAGTGGACGATGTCGCTGAGCGGGGCATTGGCGAACCAGCCGAAGCCGGCCGCCCCGCCCGGGGTCAAGAAGCCGGCCATGACCGTGAGTCCACCGAACAGGTAGAGCCAGTAGGAGAAGCCGTTCAGGCGGGGGAAGCTCATGTCCGGCGCGCCGATCTGCAGCGGCATGATGTAGTTCGCCATGCCGTAGGCAGCAGCCGGCGCGAACAGGAACATCATGAGCGTGCCGTGCATCGTGAACAGCTGGTTGTACTGCTCGTTGCTCACGAGCTGCAGCCCGGGGCGGGCCAGCTCGGCCCGCATGATCTCCGCCATGACCCCGGAGGCGCTGAAGAAGCCGAACGAGGTGACCAGGTAGAGCAGACCGATGGTCTTGTGGTCGGTCGTCGTGAGGACCTTGACGATCTTGCTGCCCAGACCCGGGCTCGGCCGCTGGGTCTGGACGGGCGCGGTGACGCCCTCGATGAGAGCGGTCACTCGGCAGCTTCCTTGGGTGAGTTCGGGTCGCCGACGATCGCGGCGACATCGGGCTGGCTCGGGTTGGGCGCGAAGTCGCCCTGCTCTGCCAGCAGTGCGCGCTGGTCCCTGATGTAGGCGTCGTACTCGTCGCCGGAGACGGCCTTGACGTAGAAGTTCATGCGGTCGTGCTTCTCGCCGCAGAACTCGGCGCAGCGACCGATGTAGGTGCCCTGCTCCTTGATTGTCACCTCGAAGCTGTTGTTCTGGCTGCCCGGGAAGACGTCCCTCTTGAACAGGAACTTGGGCACCCAGAACGAGTGGATGACGTCGTTGCTCGTCTCGTTGAACCGGATGGAACGGTCGACGGGCAGCACGAGGACGGCAGGCTGGCCGGGGATGCCGGTGATCCGTGGGTCCGGGGTCGCCGGGTTGTTGTCGTCGTGCACGAACTGCCAGTTCCACTGGAAGCCGACGACCTGGATCGTCACGTCCGGGTTCTTGGACTCTTCGTTGACGTAGTTCTGCGACACGGCCGTGTAGTAGAACAGCACCGAGACGATCACCAGCGGGATGACGGTGTAGAGCACCTCGACGGGCAGGTTGTAACGCACCTGGCGGGGCAGCTCGTCGGACCGCTTGCGGTAGCGGATGCACGCGAAGATGAACAGCGCCGCGACGAAGAGCCCGACCGTGAGGGCGGCCGCCGCAGCGCCGAGCCACAGCTCGTAGACATTCTCGCCACGGTCGGTGACCGGGTCCGGGAACCCGAGGCTGAAGGAGTTCTCGTAAGCCTCGCGAGCCGAGCAGCCGGTGGTCATCGCCGTGGCGGCGCCCGCGAGAACGAGGACACGCAGGCTGCGTCGGGCCACGCGCGCCGAGCCGCGAGGTCGTGCCTCTGAGGTGGAGGTGCGCACGCGCTGAGCCTTTCTTGCCGATGAGAGACGTCTGAGACGCGGCGGTGGTGCCCGAGCCGTACGGAAAACTTAGCCCAGCGTCCGGGAGCCTTCCTGCCGAGACGCGCCGTGGGGCCTGATCGGGGCCTGGCGATACCCTTCGGCCATGTCCGTGCTGCTGGACGCAGGTGCCGGGCGTCCCATGTCGCCGGCGTCGCGGGAGGCGTGGGACGCCGCCCAGCAGGACGGCTGGGCGGACCCGACGCGCCGCTACACCGCGGGACGACGGGCCAGGCGTCTGCTCGACGGCGCTCTGGAGGCGCTTGCTGCCGGGCTCGGCGCCCGACCCGACGAGCTGACCGTCGCGCCGACCGGCTGCGCCGCCCTGCGGTGGGCGGTCCAGGGCGCACGGGCGGCCCGTCCGGCGGCCGACCCGACCGTCGTCACCTCTGCCGTCGAGCACTCCTGCCTGCTGCGGGCGACCGGGGACCACGTGCGTGCGGTCGCGGTGGACCTCGTCGGGCGGGTGGACCTTCCCGCGTACGAGACAGCACTGACACCCCTTCCGGTGCTGGCGACCTTGATCGCGGCGAGCCACGAGGTCGGCACCCGGCAGCCGGTCGATGCCGTCGCCGGGCTGTGCACGGAGCTCGGCGTGCCGTTGCTCGTCGACGCGGGCGCCTCGCTCGGTCACGACCCCGTGCCGACCTGCTGGTCCTTGCTCGCCGCCGACGCCGCCTCCTGGGGCGGCCCGCCGGTCGGGCTGCTCGCCGTACGGACCGGGACCCGATGGCGCCCGCCCCTGCCGACCCCCGATCCCCTGGACCTGCCCTCGCTGGTCGCAGCCGCCGTGGGGTTGCAGGACGCACTCGGCCGTCGCGCGGACGAGGCGGCCCGGCAGCACGCCCTGGTCGCCCGCCTGCGCGCCGGAGCGGCGCAGGTGCCGGACGTCGAGGTGGTCGGCGACCCGGAGGACCGGCTGCCGCACGTGCTGACGTTCTCCTGCCTGTTCGTCGACGGCGAGGTGCTCGCCGGTGAGCTGGACCGGGCGGGCTTCGCCGTGGGCAGCGGGTCAGCCTGCTCGGCCGACCCCGACCACGAGCCGGGCCGGCCGAGCCACGTGCTGGCGGCGATGGGCGTGCTGACCCAGGGCAACGTCCGGCTGTCCCTGCACCCGGGGGTGACCGAGGCCGATGTCGAGGCCTTCCTGGCCGTGCTGCCGGACGCCGTCGCGCGGGCCCGGGCCGCGGGCGGGGCCTCAGACCTGTGAGAGACCTGTGAGAGACCTGTGAGAGACCTGTGAGAGACCTGTGAGAGACCTGTGAGCCAGACCCTCGACAGCTGCCCCGAAAGCCCGGACCTGGTCCTCGACTGCCTCGGACGGCCCTGCCCCGTCCCGGTCATCGAGCTGGCCCGGGCTGCCCGAGGCCTGGCTCCGGGCACCGTGGTCGAGGTGCGGAGCGACGACCCGGCGTCCTTGGTCGACCTGCCGGCTTTCTGCCGGATGCGGGGCCACGACTATCTCGGGCACGTGCCCCGGGAGGTCGGTCACGCGCTCTCCGTGCGGCTGCGCTGACGGGTAGGTCGGGTCACGCCCAGGCCAGTCCCGTCCCGTCCCGTCCAGGGTCAGGTCAGTCAGGTCAGGTCAGGTGCGGGCGTACGAGAGCCGTCGCGTCCTCGCCGTACGCCTGGGCGAAGCGCTCGAGAGCCGTGACGGGCTCGAAGACGTATTCCTGCGGTCCCACGGTCTCCACGACGTGGGTCGCGAGCAGCGACCCGAGCTGGGCGCACTGCTCGAGCGGCAGCTCCCAGGACAGTCCGGCGAGGAAGCCCGCGCGAAACCCGTCACCGACCCCGGTCGGCTCCAGCGGACCGGAGGCCGGGACGGCGGCGACGACGATGTCTTCCTGGCCGGCCCGCCGGACCTTGCAGCCCTTCGAGCCCAGGGTGGTGACCAAGGTGCCGACCTCGGCCAGCAGCTGCTCGTCGGTCCAGCCGGTCTTGCCGAGCATCAGCCCGGCCTCGTACTCGTTGCCGAACAGCCAGGCCGCGCCGGACACCAGCTGCTTGATGGCCGGGCCGTCCAGGAAGGCCAGCTGCTGCGAGGGGTCTGCCGCGAAGTCCGTGCCACGCGCCCGGCACTCCGCGGTGTGGCGGGTCATCGCGCCGGGGTCGTCCGCCCCGATCAGCACCAGGTCGAACGTGCCGAGCGGGGCCAGCTCGATCTTGGCGGCCTCGGCCATGGCCCCGGGGTAGAAGGTGGCGATCTGGTTCTGCTCGATGTCGGTGGTGCAGGTGAAGCGGGCCGTCGCGGCGCGCTCGCTGACCAGCACGCCCGAGGTGTCCACCCCCGCCTCGCCGAGCGAGGCGCGGTAGTCCCGGCCGTCGGCGCCGATCCCACCGACCAGCACCGGGCGAAGACCGAGCACCGCCAGCCCGTACGCGATGTCGGCCCCGACCCCGCCACGCCGGACCTGCAGGTCGTCGGCGAGGAAGGACACCGAGAGGTGGTCCAGCTGGTCGGCGAGCACGGAGTCGGCGAACCGTCCGGCGAAGGTGAGCAGGTGGTCGGTCGCGATCGATCCGCAGACGGCGAGATGCATCCGACGACCCTATCGCCGGGCCGTTCGTCGGGCCGTTCGCCGGGCGATAGACCTGGTGCTCGTCCCGAGGCCTTGAGCCCCTGCCGGGCGTTACCCTTCGCGCATGACCGTCGGCCAGGTGCGCGGTGACGGACAACCCGCCACGGCTGCCGACGGCAGCCCCGTGGCCGTCGTCCACCGCTCGGTCGCCCGGTCCTTGGTCGAGGCCGTGCGACCACGGCAGTGGATCAAGAACCTGCTGGTCCTGGCGGCCCCCGTGGCGGCGCTCCCCGAGCTCGACGTCCAGGTCGCGCTCGCGACCGCGCTGGCGTTCGTCACGTTCACCATGGCCTCCGCCGGCACCTACCTGATGAACGACGTCCAGGACCGGGCCCGGGACGCGATGCACCCGGTGAAGCGTCACCGGCCGCTGGCCCGGGGCGACGTGCCGGTCCCGCTGGCACGCCTGCTCGCGGTCCTGCTGCTCGGCGGGTCGGTGGCGGCCGCCGTGCTGCTCGGCAACCTCGCGCTCGGGGTCTGCCTCGCGGTCTACGTCATCGTCATGCACGCCTACAGCCACGGCCTCAAGGACGAGCCGGTCGTGGACCTCGCCATCGTCGCGTCGGGCTTCCTGCTGCGCGCGATCGCCGGCGGCCTGGCAGCCGGCCTGCCGCTGTCTCAGTGGTTCCTGATCGTCACGACCTTCGGCTCGCTGTTCATGGTCGCCGGCAAGCGCTATTCCGAGCTCGTCTCGCTCGGCCCGGCTGCGGCGCGCGTACGAGTGTCCCACGAGGCCTACACCCCGAGCTACCTGCGCTTCGTCTGGGGCACGTCCGCCGCGGTGGCGCTCGTCGCATACTGCCTCTGGGCCTTCGAGGTGGCCGCACAGAGCTCGGGCGAGACCACGGCCCCGTGGTCGGCCCTGTCCGTGGCCCCCTTCTTGGTGGGCGTGCTGCGCTACGCGCTCGACGTGGACCGGGCGACCGCGGCCGAGCCCGAGGACATCGTGCTGCGTGATCGCACGCTGCAGGTGCTCGTCGCGCTGTGGCTGGCCCTGTTCGTGCTCGGGGCGCTCGGTGTCTGAACCTGAGCCGCCGCACGGCTGGGGACGCATCGCCGCCCGGGAGGCGGTGGCCGACGCTCTCGGCACGGGCAACCGGACGCTCTCCGTCCCCGGCGCGTTGCGGGGCTGATGAGCGTCCTGCGTCATCTGCCCCGCACCGTGTTGCGCAGGCTGCCCGGCTGACCGGCCTGCGGGTCAGCCGAAGCTGTCGCCGCAGGCGCAGGAGCTGCCGGCGTTGGGGTTGTCGATCGTGAAGCCCTGCTTCTCGATCGTGTCGACGAAGTCGATCGTCGCGCCGGAGAGGTAGGGCACGCTCATCCGGTCCACGACGACCTTGACGGCGCCACCTTCATAGCTGTCGGCCGCGTCGCCGTCGAGCGAGCGCTCGTCGAAGAACAGCTGATAGCGCAGACCGGAGCAGCCGCCGGGCTGCACGGCGACCCGGAGCGCCAGGTCGTCACGACCCTCCTGCGCCAGCAGGGCGGCGACCTTGCTGGCGGCCGGATCGGTCAGCACGATGCCGGTCTCGGTGGTGCTCTCGGGGGCGGTCGTCTCGGTCATGGTCGTGTCGGGAGCAGTCACGGTGTTCTCCAAGGCTCGGGGGGCTCACCACGCTCAACACGCAGGACCCCGTCGTGCTTCCACCGTACGTCGCCAGGCAAGACCCGTACAGGTCCGGCTAGAGCCGTGACCACTGCCCCGCCAGTCGCTCGGCCTGGTCTGCGAGGCTTCCGGCCGGGTCGGCCAGCGAGCGTTCGAGGCCGACCAGGTCCACCAGCGCGTACGCCGCCTCGACCCCGGCCGCCGCGACCTCGCGCCGACCGAGCTCCACCCGGCCGGCAAGCACGACCACCGGCACGGCCTCCCGAGCGGCGGCCTGCGCCACCCCGCTCACCACCTTGCCGGTCATGCTGGTGACGTCGAAGGTGCCTTCGCCGGTGACGACCAGGTCGGCGCCCAGCACGTGCTCGGCCAGACCGACCAGGCCGCTGACCAGGGCGATCCCCGGTTCGCGACGCGCTCCGAGGGCGAGCAGCGCGGCCGCGAGACCCCCGGCCGCGCCGGCCCCGGCACGGTCTCGGACCTTGACCCCGAGATGGCCCTCCAGCAGGTCCGCCCAGCGGGTCATCGCCGCCTCCAGCCGCTGCTGCTGATCCTCGTCGGCGCCCTTCTGGGCGGCAAAGGTGGCGGTGGCCCCGCGCAGGCCGAGCAGCCGCGCGTCCACGTCGGTCGCGGCCACCAGCTCGACGCCGGCCAGCCGGTGGTCCACGGCGCCGACCAGAGCGTGGGCCGGCAGCAGCGGGCCGCCGGTCACCGGGTCGCCGTGCTGGTCGACCCTGGTCACGCCGAGGGCCGCGAGCATCCCGGCTCCCCCGTCGTTGGTGGCCGAGCCGCCGAGCCCTAGCACGATCCGGGTCGCCCCCGCGTCCAGCGCGGCCAGGACGAGCTGCCCCACGCCGTACGTCGTGGTGACCGTCGGGTCGCGCTCGGCCGCACGGAGCAGGTCGAGACCGCAGGCCTGCGCGCTCTCGACGTACGCCGTCATGGCCCCCTGCGGTCCGTCCAGCAGCAGCCCGGCCGTGACCGGGCGCCCGAGCGGGTCACGGGCGGTGACCGGCACGAGCGTCGCGTCCGGCAGGGCGGTCAGCAGCACCTCGAGCAGGCCGGGGCCCCCGTCGGACAGCGGGACCAGCCGGAGGTCGGCGGCCGGCGCACGCCGGCGCCAGCCCTCGGCCATGGCGCGGGCAGCGGCGGCTGCCGACAGCGAGCCCCCGAAGGAGTCAGGGGCGAGGACGACACGCATGCGGAATAGTCTGCCCGTACCGAGGTTGTCGTCACTGCGACGCTATCTTGCCCAGCCCGTGCCCGGAGGAGCTCCCATGACCGACGTCACGCAGACGCTCGACCTGATGCCCGGCGTCACGCCGAGCCCGCTCGCCCTGCTCCTGCTCGGGCGCGCGTCCGACCCGTCCTCCGAGCGGGGCGTCGACTGCCCCGGCGACCTGCCGGCCAGCTCGGACCCCGGGCTGGTCGCACGAGCCCGCGCGGCCAAGGAGGCGCTCGGCGACCGGGTCTTCGTGCTCGGTCACCACTACCAGCGCGACGAGGTCATCCAGTTCGCCGACGTGACCGGGGACTCTTTCCGGCTGGCGCAGCAGGCTGCCGCCCGGCCGGACGCGGAGTTCATCGTGTTCTGCGGGGTGCACTTCATGGCCGAGTCGGCCGACATCCTCACCGGGCCGGACCAGGCGGTGCTGCTCCCTGACCTGGCCGCCGGGTGCTCGATGGCCGACATGGCGACGTTCGCGCAGGTCGAGCAGTGCTGGGACGACCTGACGGCGGCCGGGGTGGCCGACCAGGTCGTGCCGGTGTCGTACATGAACTCCTCGGCCGACATCAAGGCCTTCACCGGGCGTCACGGCGGCACCATCTGCACCTCGTCGAACGCCAAGCGCGCCCTGGCCTGGGCCCTGGAGCGGGGTACGAAGATCCTGTTCATGCCCGACCAGCACCTGGGACGCAACACCGCGGTCCTGGAGGCCGGGATGTCGCTGGCGGACTGTGTGGTCTACGACCCGCACAAGCCGGGCGGCGGGCTGACGGCCCTGCAGCTGCAGGACGCCACGATGATCCTCTGGAAGGGCCACTGCTCCGTGCACGGCCGGTTCTCCCTGGAGTCGGTCAACGACGTACGCGCCAGGATCCCGGGCGTCCAGGTGCTCGCGCACCCGGAGTGCCGCCACGAGGTCGTCCTGGCCGCCGACCTGGTCGGCTCCACCGACTTCATCATCAAGACGCTGGAGGCGGCCGAGCCCGGCTCGTCCTGGGCGATCGGGACCGAGCTCAACCTGGTCCGTCGCCTGGCCCTGCAGCACCCGGACAAGACCGTGGTGTTCCTCGACAAGACGGTCTGCTTCTGCTCCACGATGAACCGCATCGACCTGCCGCACCTGGTCTGGCAGCTCGAGGAGCTGGTGGCCGGCCGGGTGCCCAACCGCATCGTGGTCGAGCCGGGGGTCGCGGCGCAGGCGCGCACCGCGCTCGAGCAGATGCTCGCCCTGCCCTGAGGCCAGGGTCCTCCCGAACAACACGCTGGGTCCTTCCGGACGGACGCAGCGGGCTTGGCTAGTGTGGCGACGTGACCACCGGACCGACCGGGCCCGGCAAGGGCCGTCCCACGCCCAAGCGGCGTGACGCTCGCGGCGGACGCTCGGGACCGGTGCCGCCCCCGCCCACCAGCCGCCGCGAGGCCGCGAAACGGCTCAGGACCAAGCAGGCCGAGGCGCGCGCCAACGGCACCGACAGTCCTCGACGGCAGCCTAACGAGCGGCAGCTCAAGCGCGACGCCGGCCCGGTGCGGGCACTCGTCCGGGACATCGTGGACGGCCGGCGCAACGTGGCGACCCTCGTGCTGCCCGTCGTGCTCGCCTATCTGGTGGCGCAGCTGTCCCGCAACGAGGGCGTCGCCAGCTTCGCCGTGCGGCTCTACACGCTGGTGCTCCTGCTCGTCATCGCCGACGTGATCGTCGCGACCCTGATCCTGCGGCGCACGATCAAAGCCGAGTTCCCGGACGAGACGGCGACCCGGGGGCACATCTTGTACGGGCTGCTGCGCTCCACCACCCTGCGGCGCTTCCGGCTCCCCAGGCCGCGCGTCACCCCGGGCCCCTTCCTGGGCCGTTTCCGCCGCTGACCTGTCGTAGCCCGGTTGCTCCCGTTGCCGTGTCGTGACCCCGTCAGGAAGGGGGTTCGTGACCTGCATGCGGTAACAAGGCGGGGTGTCTCCTCGTCGTACGGTCCTGCTTCCGCTCGCCCTGATGCTCAGCCTCGCCGCCTGCAGCTCGGGAACCGGCTCGTCCCCGGCCGAAGCCGGCTCGGCCAACCCGCCGTCGGCGACCACCGCCAGCCCGAGCGCCACGCCCAGCCCCACGCCCAGCCCGACACCGGTCCCTCCCCCCGAGCTGCCCCGCGGGGGGCGGACCGTCTTCCCGGGCAATATCGTCGTCGGCTTCTATGGCGTCCCGCAGGGCCTGGGAGACCTCGGGGTCCTCGGGCAGGGAACGCCCGACGAGCAGGCGGCTGCGCTCGAGACGGCCGCCGCGCCGTTCGCCACGGCGGCCGGCAAGCCCGTCCTGCCTGCCTTCGAGCTCATCACGACCGTGGCTCAGCGGTTCTCTGGCAAGGACGGCGACTACAGCGAGCCGATCGACACCGAGAAGATCCAGGCCTACCTGGACGCGGCACGCAAGGCCAAGATGCTGCTCGTCCTGGACCTGCAGCCGGGCCGGGCCAGCTTCCTGGACCAGGCCAAGATGTTCGAGCAGTTCCTCAAGGAGCCGGACGTCGGGCTGGGCCTGGACCCGGAGTGGAAGCTCACGGCGACCCAGAAGCCGCTGCGTCAGATCGGCGCGACCAGCGCGGCTGCCATCAACGAGGTGTCGGCCTACCTCCAGACCCTGGTCGAGGCGGATGACCTGCCGCAGAAGCTGCTCATCATCCACCAGTTCAAGTCCTTCACCATCCCGGACCGGGAGCAGGTGCTCACGCGGCCGGGCCTCGCGACCGTGCTGCACGTGGACGGGTTCGGCAGCCAGGGCTCCAAGAAGGAGACCTACGGGATCTTGTCGTCCAAGAACAACGAGCTCATCAACGGGTTCAAGCTGTTCTACGACGAGGACACCAACCTGATGACCCCGGCCGAGACCATGGCGCTGATCCCCCAGCCTCAGCTGATCACCTACCAGTAGTCGGGCCCTGGAGGCCCTCGAGCACCCGGGCCCACGCCTCGCTGGTCGGGTCCAGGTGCGCGAAGTGGTCGCCGGGGACCTCGACGAGGCGGGCGCTCGGGTCGGCGCGCACGTACGCCTCGCTCTGGCTCCAGGGCACGTGCTCGTCGCTGCGGCTGTGCAGCAGCAGCACCCGGGCCCCGCTGGGGGCGAGCGCGACCGGGTCGGAGACGTCGTAGCGGCCCGGCTGCTCGTCCGGGGAACCGCCGAGGAACCGTCCGATCGCGCCCCCGTCCAGGCCCAGCGCGTGCCCGGCCCGCAGCGCGGCGACCGGCGCCTGGGCCACCACCAGGGACGGGACCGGGCCGCGCGGCCGACCCCCGGGCGCCCCGTCCGGCAGGTGGCCCCGGGACGCCAGCCACAGCACGAGCTGCCCGCCGGCCGAGTGGCCGAGCAGCGACAGGCTGGTGACCCGTGGGTCGTCGGCGAGATGGTCGTGCGAGGCCGCCACGTCGAGCAGGGTGTGCGGCCAACCGGCGTCCGCGGCCGCGTAGTCGATGTTCCAGACCGCGAAGCCACGCCCGGCCAGGTCCGCGGCCACCGCGTCCTCGAGCGACCGGTCGTAGACCGGGCCCCAGTAGCCGCCGTGCACGAGCAGCACGGTCGGCCACGGCCCGTCGGAGCCGGTAGGGCGCCACCACTCCCCCCGCTGCAGCGGCTCGTCCCCGTACTCCTCGATCTCCCGCACGAACCCGGCGGTCACGCCGGGACGTCGAGCCCCATCGGACCGTAGACCTTGCGGTCGCCCTCGAACAGGGTCACCTGCGCGACGCCGGCGTCGAGCAGCTCGCGCCAGGTCTCCCCCACCCAGGTCTCGGCGTCCGCCTGGTTCGGGAACTGCTCGACCGGGAACTCCGATGCCTCGGTCGGGCTGCCGTCAGCGGTCTCGTACTGCCAGGTCCAGGCCATGAGGTCCTCCGTCGTCGGCGCCTGTGAACGGTCTGTGCGCGTGTGCGGCAGGCTAACGGCATGCGCGTACGCCTGCTCGGGACCGGTGCCAGCAACGGGTGGCCCGATCCGTGGTGCCGGTGCGCCTCGTGCGCGGCAGCCGTTCGGCAGGGCGTGCACCGCGGCCAGACCGGGCTGCTGGTCGACGACCGGCTGCTGATCGACCTCGGGCCGGAGCTGCCCCGCGCCGCGCTGCGGCAGGGGGTCTCGCTCGCCGGCGTCGAGGGGGTCCTGGTCACGCACGAGCACGAGGACCACTGCGCGCCGGCCAACCTGATGTGGCGCACCTGGCAGCGCGACCCCGGTCCGCTGGAGGTGGTCGGGCCGCCGGCCGTCCTGGCGCGGCTCAAGGGCCGGACCGACGCCACGCTGACGCCCGCTGCGGATCCCCTGGAGGTCGCCGGCTTCTCCGTGCGCGCGCTGCCCGCGGCGCACGTGCCCGGCGCGGTGCTGTACGACGTCGAGTCGGGCGGGCAGCGACTGCTGTACGCGACCGACACCGGGGTGCTTCCCGAGCAGACGGTCGCGCTGACCCGAGGCCGGGCGTACGACCTGGTGCTGCTCGAGCTCACGTCCTCCGGCTCGCCGATGCACCTGGACCTCGTGACGTGGCCGGCCCAGGTCGACCGGCTCCGTGAGGTCGGGGCCGTGGTGGACAGCACCCAGGTCGTGGCCACCCACCTCGGTCACGGCAACCCGCCGCCGGACGTGCTCGACGCCCTGCTCGCCTCGTGGGGCGCCTCGGCCGGGCGGGACGGCCAGGTGATCGATCTCTCGGCCCCCCTGGCCCGTCGGGTCCTGGTGCTGGGCGGGGCACGCTCGGGCAAGTCCGCGTACGCCGAGGGTCTGGTCGCGACGGACGCACGCAACGGACCGGTGACCTACGTGGCGACCGCCCCCGAGCGACCGGGCGACGACGAGTGGTCGGCCCGGGTCGCGACCCACCGGCTCCGACGTCCACCGGGCTGGATCACGATCGAGACCGCGGACGTCGCCGGGGTGCTGCGGACCGCGACCGGCCCCGTGCTGGTGGACGACCTCGGGCTGTGGCTGACCCAGGTGCTCGAGGGCGCGTGGGACGACCCCGAGCAGGTCTTCGCCGCCGCGCTCCCCGAGCTGCTCGAGGCCTGGCGCGGCTTCCGGACCACGGTCGTGCTGGTGTCGCCCGAGGTCGGGTCGGGGATCCACCCCGAGCACCGGTCCGGGCGCCTGTTCCGGGACCTGCTCGGCACCGTCAACGCGGCGCTGGCCGCCGAGGCCGACGAGGTCGTGCAGCTCACGGCGGGTATCGGCCGGCGACTGGCGTGAGGACCGACCCCACGGCCCCCGAGCCGGTCGAAGGACCGACCGGCAGCCTCGGCCGGCTGGGCCCGCCCCTGCTGCGGCTGGCCGCGATGCAGGGTGCCTGGCCGCCGCACATCCCCGAGCGAGTCATGACGGCCCCGGCCGCAGACGGGTGGGAAACTGGCCTGGCCGCCGCTGACGCCCTGATCGACGAGGGCGCGGACCTTGTCGTGGTCGCCGGTGGCGAGCCCCCCGGACCCGCCCTCTCGCTGCTCGCCGCGCTGCTCAGCCTCGAGCCGGTGGCGGCCGTCGGCACGTCGGCGCAACCCGGCTGGGCCGCTCTGGTCGCCGAGGTGCGGCAGGGGGTGCGCGCCTGCCGGGCCCACCTGGCGGACCCGACCGGCATGATCGACGCGCTCTCGGCCGACTCCCTCGCCGGCCTCTCGGGCGTGGTGGCGAGGTGTGCTGAGCGACGTACGCCGGTGCTGCTGTCCGGAGCCCCCGACGCGGTCGCCGCGGCCGTGCTCGCGGACCGGGTCGGCCCGGGCACCACGACCTGGCTGCTCGCCGGCTGCTCGGCGCCGGCCGGCGGCCCCGCGAAAGGGCTGGAGGACCTCGGGCTCACCGGCCTGCTCGACCTCGCGCTCGGACGTCCCGAGGGCGCCGACCTCGCGCTCGGGGTGCTGCTCGGCGCGGTCCGGCTCGCTCGTGCCTGACGGGTTGTCTCGTGCCTGACGGGTTCCGGCTCGCCCTGACGACGTTCACGGTCCTACCGGTGCGCGGGCCACGCACCCTCACCCGGCGCACCGCCGGCCAGGCCGTCCTGCTCGCCCCGGCCGTGGGGCTGCTGCTCGGGCTGGTGGCCGCCACCGTCCTTCTCGGGCTGCGCCTGGCCTCTCCGACCTCGTCGGAGGTGGCGCTGCCGGCGGTGGCCGCGATCGTGGTGCTGGCGCTGTCCACCCGCGGGCTGCACCTGGACGGGCTCGTGGACACCGCGGACGGGCTCGCCTCGTACGCCCCGCCCGAGAAGGCACGCGCGATCATGAAGAAGCCCGGCGTCGGCGCGCTCGGGGTCGCCGCCCTGGTGCTGGTCCTCGCGGTGCAGGTCGCCGCGCTGATGTCGTGCATCCGCGGGGGGCACGGCACGGCGTCGCTGCTGCTCGCGACGGTCGGCGGCCGGCTCGCGGTCGTCATGGCCTGCACGCCCCGGACCCCCGCCGCCTCCCCCGACGGGCTCGGGGCCCTGGTCGCCGGGACCGTCCCGCGCAACCTGCCGCTGCTGTATGCCGGCGTCGTCGCCCTGCTGGCCGGGCTTGCCGAGCTGTTCGACGAGCGCACCGCACCGCTGGCCGACCGCTTCCAGGACGCCGGGCAGGTCGTCGTCGCCCTGGTCGCCGGGCTGCTGGTGGCACGGCTGCTGCGCGCGCACTGCGTACGACGGCTCGGCGGCATCACCGGCGATGTGCTCGGGGCCCTCCTGGAGGTCACCACCGCGGTCGTCCTGGTCGTGGTGTCGCTCCAGGTCTGACGCGACAGGTCTGACGCTCAGCCGGTCGGCGGGACTCGCAACGCTGACAAGACAGACCCCATCTCGAACCGCCGACCGCTGGCACACCGGGCGCGAGTCAGGGAGATCGGCTGTTCCCGGCGAAACTAAGGACCGGCAGGTGCGCCTGCGGGCCCTGCGGGGGAACGATGATCAAAGCCTCTGGCGTCATCAACGGCCAGGCGCGGCGAGAGCGAGCCCCCGACGACCGGTCAGGCCCGCACCCACCAGACCCGTCACAGCGCCGATGCAGCTGGTGCGTCCGGAGCAGCCCCTGTTCGTCTCGTGACTGGCTTCTGTCCAGACGATGACGCCACGTCGAAGCCGTTGGTTCTCGCGGCGGGCTGGTGCATGATTCTGGCCGCAGGCGCCGGCAGACGACGGTGTGTCCGATGAGCCATCCAGCTGGAGGAACCCGTGCACAAGCCCAAGGCCTACGCCGTCATCACAGCCTCGACCGCGTGCCTGCTCGCGTCGACGCTGGCCAGCACCGCCTCGGCGGCGCTGACCACCGCCTCCATGAGCGCGGTGACGCAGCAAGCGGACCCGAACGTGCTCGGCAGCATGCTCACGCCCGGCCAGCAGATCACCACCGGCAGCTCCTTGCAGTCGCCGAACGGTCGGTTCCGGGTGTCGTTCGACGACGGCGACCTGGTCGTCACCAAGGCGCCGAACCGGCTGGCCTCGGAGCGCTACCAGCAGGCTTCTGTCTTCGGCGAGCCGTTCCAGCGCGGACCCGAGGGCGACCGGCTGGCCCTGCAGACCGACGGCAACCTGGTGCTCTACAAGAACAACCGTGCGCAGGACAGCACCCGGACCAACGGCAGGGCGGCCGCGAGGCTCGCGATGCAGGACGACGGCAACCTGGTGCTCTACGCCACCGACGGAAAGGTGCTCAAGAACTTCGCCACCTACACCCAGGACCTGCTCAGGGCCGGCGGGACGCTGCTGCCCGGCGAGCAGCTGCCCCTCAGCGCGGGTGGCACGCGGCTGGTGATGCAGGGCGACGGCAACCTGGTGCTGTACGCGGGCGGCCGGGCGGTGTTCAACACCGGCACGCAGGGCAACCCGGGCGCCGCCGCGGTCCAGCAGCGTGACGGCAACCTGGTGGTCTACGCCGCGAACGGCAAGGCGCTGTTCAACACCGGCACCAGCAGCGATGCCGGCTCTGTCACCTTCACCCTGCTCGGCCCGAGCGACCTCCGGGTCGTGGAAGCCGGGGGAGACACGGCCTACTCGCGGTACGGCACCTCCTGGGGCAGCACGACCCTGCTGCCCGGGCAGGACATGTTCGCCGGTGATCGCCGCACCGCCCCGGGCAGCGTGTTCATCCTGCAGAACGACGGCAACCTCGTGCAGTACGTCAACGGTCGCGCGGTCTTCGTCCGCAACAACGTCGCCATCGCCGAGATGCGCAGCGACGGCAACGTCGTCGCTACCGGCCGAGACCTCGGCCGGTCCGACGAGCTGTTCACGGCGTTCACGACCCGCACAGCCGGCAACCCCGGCAGCCGCCTGGTCGTGCAGAGCGACGGCAACCTCGTCGTCTACACCCCGAGCAACAAGGCCGTCTACTCGCGCAAGTAGCGGACGCCTGCGGTCGGCTGGCCGCCAGCCGCCCGCGAAGGCGTGCCCACACGCCACCCCTCACCCCGATCAGCAGCACGTACGGATCGCATGCCTGCCGGGCTGTCGGTCGTACGCGGAGAGCGTTCGACTCGTGGGCCCGCACCTCATCAGGGGCTCCCCCGATGATCCCCACGCCTTCAGGGGAACTTTCGATGGCCTCCCACCCCATCAGGGGCTCCCCCGATGGAGCCGGCGCCGTCCCACAGGACGCGAAACGGACGAGACGACGCCCACGTCAGAGGGACGTCGGATGTGCCGGCGAGGGCGAGCAGGTGCGACGCGCCGGGAGTCCCCCGGAGAAGGCAGGTCCGGTTCATCGCACGGTGCCTGCCCGAGGGCCCCGGCTCACAGTGCGTCGAGGACGGCCTGCGCGATCTGTTCGGGCGTCGGTCCGTCGACGTCGACGATCTGGTCGGCCACCTCGGCAAAGAGGGGTTCACGGACCGCAGCCAGCTCCCGCAGCACGGCCTCGGGGTCACCCTTCAGCCAGGAGCGGCCCTCCCCGGACCCGACCCGCTCTGCCAGCACCGGGATCGGGGCTCGCAACCACACCACGTGTCGGGCTGCGGCGAGCCGGGCCTTGTCGGTCGGGTCCAGCACGACCCCGGCGGCCACCCCGGCGACCAGAGGCGGATCGGCGCACAGCACCCAGGTCAGCGCGTCACTCTCGGCCCTGCGTAAGGCAGGTTCGCCGCCGCGTTCCAGCAGCTCCGGGGCGGTCGTGCCGACCGCCTGCTGCAGCAGGGCGTCGTTGTCCCAGTAGGTCCAGCCGGTCAGCGCCGCCAGCGCATGGCCGACGGTCGTCTTGCCCGCCCCCATGAGGCCCAGGAGCAGGATCCGCCGCTCCGGCATCAAGCTCAGCGCACCTTCGACGGCACGAACGGTGGCTTGACGACCTTCATCACCGACGTACGGCCGCGTACGTCGACCGTGACCTCGTCACCCTCGGCCACGCCGCGCTCGAGCAGCGCCAGACCGATCCCCACCTTGCGGGTGGGCGAGAAGGTGCCGCTGGTGACCTCGCCGATGGCGCGACCACCGGCACTGACCACCATGTGCGAGCGCGGGATGCCTCGGTCGGTCGCCTCCAGGCCCCAGAGCAGCCGGGCCGCCCCGCGCTCACGCTCGGCGACCAACGCGTCGCGACCCCAGAAGGCGGGCTTGTCCCAGCCGACGGCCCAGCCCGTACGCGCCTGGACAGGGGTGATCTCCAGCGACAGGTCCTGACCGTGCAGCGGATAGCCCATCTCGGTGCGCAGGGTGTCTCGCGCGCCGAGACCGCAGGGGACGGCGCCGGCCTCGAGCAGCGCATCCCACAGCTCGCCGGCGTCGTCCCAGGCGGGGAGCAGCTCGAACCCGCGCTCCCCGGTGTAGCCGGTCCGCGCCACGATCACCTTCTTACCGCGCCAGTCGACCGCCGCGGAGCTCATGTAGTCGTGGTCGGTCGGCAGCCCGAGCTGCTCCAGCACTCGCGGGCTGTCCGGTCCCTGGACGGCGAGCACGGCGAGCGTGGTGTGCAGGTCGACGACCTCGATCCCGTCGGTGGCCTCGGCCGCAAGCCGGTCGATGACCTGCGAGCTGTTTGCGGCGTTGGGGATCAAAAAGATCTCGTCCTCGCCCCGGACGTAGGCGATCAGGTCGTCGACCACACCCCCGGTCTCGGGGTCGCAGCACAACGTGTATTGCGCCTGACCTGGCCCGATGCGTCGCAGGTCGTTGGTCAGCCGGGCGTTGACGAAGTCGAGCGCGCTTTCCCCCTCGACCGAACGGCCCCGTACGACGCCCTTGCCGAGGTGAGAGACGTCGAAGACCCCGACGTTCTCCCGTACGGCGGTGTGCTCGGCGACCGTCCCGGCGTACTGGATGGGCATCTCCCAGCCACCGAAGTCTGCGGTCTTGGCGCCGAGGGCGACATGCCGGTCATACAGGGGGCTTCTGCGCAGGGTCACGGGCGGGAGCCTAGCGACGGGGCGGCGGCGGAAAGGCGTCGGCCAGGGCGTCGAGGTCGGCCTCGCTCACCCAGGCGGCCGTCGAGACCCGGAGCACCGGCTCGTCCAGGTCGGGCGAGCGCCCCGCCGGGACCGCGCTGACCAGGAACCCGCGCTCCAGCAACGTCGCCCGGGCCTGGACCGGGTCGCCGCCCCGCAGGGTGGTGATGCCGGTCGGCTCGTCCACCGGTTCGACGACCTGCCACCCCCGGCCCGCCAGCACCTGCCGGGCGTACGAGGCCCGCGACAGGATCACCGGCGTCAGCTCGCGCGACCACTCCCCCGCCGCGACGGCCAGCCCCACCCGCCCGGCGACGTGCGCCTCGGGGGTGTCGAACCGCGCCATGCCCGTCAGGGTGCGATTGAGGGTCAGCGGAGGCCGCAGGTGCGGCTCGACGTGGGGGTCGACGGCGAGAAAACCCACCCCGCGGGGTCCGCACAGCCACTTGCGGGAGGTCCCGACGTAGCCCGCGCACCCCGGCGGGACCGCGACCTGCCCGAGCGACTGGGCGACGTCGAGCACCAGCGGCACCTCGCTGCTGAGCACCTGCTCGACCGGCTGCAGCACGCCTCGCTGAGAGGCGACCTGCGGAAAGGTGATCAGGTCGAGGCCGGCCGGGACGTCGGTGATGCGGCCCAGCGGGTCGGTCGGCAGCGGGACGAGCCGCCAGCCGCGCTGGGCAGCCACCTCGTCGAGGACGAAGGCGTTCCCGCCGTACTCGCTGCCGACCGTCCCGACCGCCGCGCCGCGCCCGAGCGGCCAGGAGCGCATCAAGGTGGCGAACGCGTTGCCGGCGTTGTCGCTGAACGCGACCTGTGCGCCGCCGAGCCAGTCCTGCAAGGCGTCCCGACCGTCGTCGGCGGCGGCCTGGGCCACATAACCGCCCTGGGACGCCTCGGCGCGCAGGTGCGCCACCTCGGCGCCCAGCACGGCGGTGGACACCCGTCCGCAGGCGGCGACGTCGAGGTGCACGACGGCGCACCCCAGTCGGTCGGCGGCCCAACCCTCGACACTCGGTCGTCGCCGCTCGGGCGTCACGTGTCCGCGCATCTCGGTGCCTGTGCCCTCTCATCAGGGGTTCCCCCGATGAGAGGGCAACCGTCGGGGGACGCTCTGATGGCCTGCTTCCTCGTCAGGGGTTCCCCCGATGAGCAAGCGCCACGCAGGGCCAGGTCAGGGGGCGATCGTCGCCGTGTCGATCACGAAGCGGTAGCGCACGTCGGAGCCCACGACCCGGTCCCAGGCGCTGTCGATGTCGTCGGCGTCGATCACCTCGACCTCGGCGGCGATGTCGTGCTCGGCGCAGAAGTCGAGCATCTCCTGGGTCTCGGCGATGCTGCCGATGTTGGAGCCGGCCATCGAACGACGACCACCGATCAGGGCGAACGCGGGAACCGTGAACGGCTCGGGCGGCGCGCCGACCGTGACGTACGTGCCGTCGACGTCCAGCATCTGGAGATAGTTCACGACGTCGCTGCCCGCCGAGATCGTCGACACGATCAGGTCGAAGCTGTTGCGCAGCCGCTTGTAGGTCCCGTCCTCGCTGGTCGCCTCGTAGTGGTCGGCGCCGAAACGCTTGCCGTCCTCTTCCTTGCTCCGGGTCCGGCTGATCACGGTGACCTCGGCGCCCATCGCCTTGGCGATCTTGACGCCGACGTGTCCGAGGCCGCCCATCCCGACGATCGCGACGCGCTTGCCAGGACCGGCGCCCCAGTGCCGCAGCGGAGAGAACAGGGTGATCCCGGCGCACATCAGCGGCGCGGCCTGGTCCAGCGCCAGCCCCTCGGGGATCTTCACGACGAAGCCCTCGGTGACCACGATGCTCTCGCTGTAGCCACCGTCGGTCGACTTGCCGTCGAGCATCCCGTCGTAGGTGCCGACCATGCCCTTGCGGCAGTTCTGCTCGACGCCCGCTCGGCACTGGTCGCACTCCCCGCAGGAGTCGACCATGCAGCCGACGCCGGCCCGGTCGCCGACCGCGAAGCCGGTCACGTCCGTGCCGACCGCCGAGACGGTGCCGGCGATCTCGTGCCCGGGGACCAGCGGATACTTCACGCGGTCGTGCCACTCACCGCGACCGGTGTGGATGTCGGAGTGACAGATCCCGGCGTACGCGATGTCGATCACGACGTCCTTGGGGCCGGGCTCGCGGCGCTCGATGGTGATCGCCTCGAACGGCTTGCCGGGTCCGGTGGTCGCGCGGGCGTTGACGGTGGGCACAGAAGGGCTCCTCGGGTCATGGGGACGGCCCAGGGTGTCTCCCCACCTGCCGCACCTGCCGAACGTCAGGTGACCAGCTGCACGATCAGGAAGCCGTTCAGCGCGACGATCAGCGCGGCGGCGAGCGAGGCGGCCACCGTCGTCACCCTGCGGTTGACCAGCTCTCGCATCACGTCCGCGCGACGGGTGAGCCCGATCAGCGGCACGAGAGCGAACGGCAGCCCGAAGGACAGGACGACCTGGGACAGCACCAGCACCCGGGTCGGTTCCAGGCCGATCGCCAGCACGACCAGCGCGGGCACCAGGGTCACGGTCCGGCGGACCCAGAGCGGGATCTTCCGACGTATGAAGCCCTGCATGACGATCTGGCCGGACAGCGTCCCGACCCCGGCGCTGGCGAACCCGGAGGCGAGCAGCGCGAGCGCGAAGGCGAGGGCCGCCCCCTCGCCGAGGCTTTCCCCGAGCAAGGCGTGGATGCCGGCGAGGTCGTCGTCGACGTCGATCGGACCCTGCTGGGCCACCAGCGCGGCGGCCACGACCAGCATCGCGGCGTTGGCCAGGCCGGCCAGGCCCATGGCCACGACGATGTCGAAGCGCTGGAAGCGCAGGAGCCGCCGCCGTTCGCCGGCGTCGGCGGCCGGGACCCGGTCCTGGGTCAGCGCAGAGTGCAGGTAGATCGCGTGCGGCATCACCGTCGCGCCGAGGATGCCGGTGGCCAGCAGCAAGCTGTCGGCGCCCTCGAGCCGCGGCACCAGACCGGCGACCGTCGCGCCCGGGTCCAGCCGCACGAGGGTGAGGTCGACCACGAAGCCGAGCAGGACGACCGCGAGCAGCCCACCGATCACCAGCTCGAACTGCCGGTAGCCGCGCTGCTGCAGCAGGAGCAGCCCGAAGGCGACGACCGCCGTGACGACCCCGCCCACCAGCAGCGGCAGGTCGAAGAGCAGCTGCAGAGCGATCGCGCCACCGACCACCTCGGCGAGATCGGTCGCCACGGCCACCAGCTCGGCCTGGACCCAGAGCCCGCGGGAGACGGCCGGGCGATAGTGATGGCGGCACAGCTCGGCGAGGTTCTCCCCGGTCGCGAGCCCCAGCTTGGCCGACAGGCTCTGCACCAGCATCGCCATGAGGTTGGCGACGACGATGACCCACAGCAGCAGATAGCCGAACGTGGCGCCGCCGGAGAAGTTGGTCGCGAAGTTGCCCGGGTCGACGTACGCGATCGCCGTCACGAACGCCGGCCCGAGAAGCGGAAGGACGCCTCGCACGGTCCCCCGGGCCCGCAGCCTGTTCACCGGGGTGTCGGGCGCCGCGGTCATGCGGCGCATCGTCACACGGCGGCTCGACGAGGGGTCAGGGCTTGTGGGCCAGGGTCACCAGGAAGTCGCCGCCCGAGTCGGTCCAGGTGCGGGTGACCTCCAGGCCGGCCGCGGACAGCTCGTCGCGGACGCGGTCCGGGGTGAACTTGCTGCTCACCTCGGTGCGCATCTGCTCGCCCTCGGCAAACTCCACCGCGAGGTCCAGGGCCTCGATCCGCACGGTCTGGCTCCGCAGCGACACCAGACGCATCTCGATCCGGCTCTCGACCGGGTCCCAGAGCGCGAGGTGCTGGAACTGATCGAGGTCGAAGTCGGCGTCCAGCTCACGGTTGAGGACGGCGAGCACGTTGAGGTTGAACGCGGCGGTGATGCCGCCCTCGTCGTCGTACGCCGGGACGAGCCGGTCCTCGCCCTTCACCAGGTCGGTGCCGAGCAGCACGCTGTCCCCCGACACCAGGGTCGCGGACAGGTCGGTGAGGAACGCGGCCCGAGGGCCGGGCTCGAGGTTGCCGATCGTGCCGCCGAGGAACGCGACCATCCGTCGGCCTTCCCGAGGAAGCAGGGCCAGGTGCTCGGTGAAGTCCCCCACCACCGCGTGGACGTCGACCCCTTCGTACTCGTCGCTGACCTGCTTGGCGGCCATCGTCAGCACCCACTCGTCCACGTCGAACGGGACGAAACGTCTCAGCGTGCCCGCAGCCGACAGCGCGTCCAGGAGCATCCGGGTCTTCTCCGACGTGCCGCTGCCCAGCTCGACGAGGGTCTCGGCCCCGGACAGCTCGGCGATCTCCGGCGAGTGCGCGGTCAGGATCGCCGCCTCGCAGCGGGTCGGGTAGTAGTTCGGCAGCCGGGTGATCTGATCGAACAGGTCTGAGCCGCGCGCGTCGTAGAACCACTTCGGGGGCAGCGACTTCGGGGTCGCCCCCAGCCCGGCCCGGACATCGGTTTCCAGGGCGTCGCGCATCGCGGTGGGTCCGAGGTGGTTCTCGAGCTGGGTGGTCACAGGTCCTCCGTGGTCAGGGGTCGGTCGAGCCGTGCGCTCAGCAGAGTGCGGTCCGCGGTCGGGGTCCAGGCGGGATCGTCGTCGCTCGGTTCGGAGGCGAGCAGGGTGCCGCCGTCGGTGCGGTGGCTCCAGAGCGAGTCGCCCCAGGCGGTGGCCACCGTCTCACGTCCGTCGGTGGCGAGCAGGTTCAGCCGGGCCGTCGGGTCGAGCCGGCCCAGCTCTCGCACGGTGCTCGCGACCGCCTGCGCGAGGCCGGCGGAGAGCCTGGACGCAATCACCGCCGCGACGTACGCGCTGTCGACGGTGGAACCGACCATCGCCAGCGCGCCCGGGTCGACCAGGTGCGCGACGGCGTCGATCCGGACCCGGCCGTTGTGGGACAGCAGCATCCCACCGGGCAGCAGGAACGGGGCGCACGCGCTCTCGTCCGGCGGCGTCCCTGCGGTCGCGGAGCGGACCGCGGCGAGCACGCACCCGGACCGGGTCACCCCCGCCATCGAGGCGAGAGACGGGTCGGCCCAGATCGGTCCGGACCTGCGATAACGCGCGGGTGCCGGGCGTGCTCGGTCATACCAGCCGACCCCGAAGCCGTCGGCGTTCATCGTCCCGTGCGACTGGCGCCGGGGCGCGTAGGACTGCCGCACCAGCCCGTGCTCGGGGATGTAGAGCAGCTCCTCGACGGTCCGCGGCTCCCCCAGCCAGGCCAGGTGCCTACACATTTTCCTGGGGGAGGGTCACAGCCGTACGGAACCCCGCGAAGATCTGTCTCCGGATCGGCACGTCCCAGTTGCGGAACGTGCTGCGCGCCGCGGTCGGGTGGGTGGCCCAGGACCCGCCGCGCAAGCACCGGAAGTCGCCGCCGAAGAACACCTCCGAATACTCGGCGTACGGGAAAGCCCGGAAGCCCGGCCAGGCGTCGAAGCCGGAGCTGGTCCACTCCCACACGTCACCGACCATCTGCTCCGCCCCGTAGGCCGAGGCCCCCGCCGGGTAGGCGCCGACCTGTGCAGGCCGAGCGGCGTCCCCACCGAGGTTGGCGAGCGCGGGGGTCGGGTCGCTGTCGCCCCAGGGGTAGCGCCGCACCCGGTGCGCCACCGGGTCCCAGCCGCAGGCCTTCTCCCACTCCTGCTCGGTCGGGAGCCGACGCCCGGCCCAGCGCGCGTAGGCGTCGGCCTCCCAGAAGCAGACGTGCTGGACGCACTCGTCCGGGTCGCGCGGCTCGACCCGGCCGAACCGGGTGACCGTGCCCTCGCCCCAACCACCCGGGCGACGTCGTCCGGACTCCTGCAGGTGCGCCCAGCCCCGCGGGTGCCACCAGCGTGGCTCCTCGTAGCCGCCGGCCGCGACGAACGAGGCGTACTGACCGTTGCTCACCGGCACCCGGTCGATCCGGAAGGACGGCGTGCGCACGACGTGGGCGGGCCGTTCGTTGTCCAGCGCGTACGGGTCGGTGGTGGTGCCCTTGAGGTGCTCGCCGCCGGGGACGAGCACGTCGTCGTGCGGCGGCAGCGCCCGGCCGGGCGGCAGCGCGTCGCCCTCGGGCAGCGTGCGGTCGGGGCCGCGCAGCTGCAGGGTGGCGAGCATGGTCTCGTCGTGCATGTGCTCGTGCTGGACGACCATGGCGAACACGAACCCGTCGCGGGTCAGCTCGCTGCTCTGCAGCTCCGTCGCGTCCAGGGCGTCCAGCACCCGGCCGCGCACCTCGTCCAGGTAGGCCCTGGCCTCGGTGGGACGCAGGATCGGCAGGGTCGGACGGGTCGCCCTCGGGTGCTCGAACGCGTCGTAGAGGGTGTCGAGCCCAGGCCGCAGCGGGTCTGCGCCGGTGGTGGCGCGCAGCAGCCACAGCTCCTCATAGTTGCCGATGTGCGCGAGGTCCCAGACCAGCGGGGACATCAGCGGGTCGATCTGCCGCAGCAGCTCCGGCTCGGCGAGCGGGGCCAGCAGGGCGAGCGACCGTTGCCGGGAGCCCGCCAGCTCGGCGGCGAGACGGTTCTTCAGATCGGTCATGCGCAGCGCTCCCAGCCGGCCGCGAGCTGATCGTCGGCCGGACACCTACCGCGGTCGGTGTAGCGCTCGAGGTAGTTCTCGGTCACCGTCGCGAGCCGTCCAGCCCCCAGGCGGACGAGCGCCGGCACGGCTGCGGACAGGCACGCCGAGGCGGCGCGAGCGAGTTCCGGGTCCCCGGTGGCGCGGCGAGCCGCGTCGAGCCAGCGGCCCTCGACCGGAGCGCAGGCGGCCCTGGCCTGGTCCGCCGCGACGTCGTCGTCCAGGAGCGCCGCCACCACCCCGACCGCGACCTGCCAGAGCGGGTCCGGGAGCCCGTCGAGGTAGCGGACCTCCAACCAGCCTCGGGCTCGTACGGGAGGAAAGAGCGTCGTGAGGTGGTAGCTCAGATCGCTGACCGTAGGCGCGGTGAGCGCCGCCTGCCTGGCCCACTCTCCGAACGTGCTCCGAGGAGCGTGGTGCAGCGCCCCGTCCGGGCCTCGGACGCCGAGCAGCCGGGCGCTCCAGGCCTGCGCCGCGACCGCCTCGACGACACCGAGCCGAGGGTCCGGCGCGGCAGTGCGGCTGGGGTCGATGCGCGACCACAGCAGCTGCCGGGTCGAGGCCCAGCCGGTGTCGCGACCCTCGATCCGGGGCGAGCAGGCAAAGGCGGCCACCAGGGCCGGTCCGACCGCGTGCGCCCGGCGCCAGCGTTCGTCGACGGACTGGACCCCGGTCCCTTCGACGCCGGCGTCGACCGAGACCTGCACGGCGGCCGAGCTGCACATCATCGACCGGCCCGCGGCTCCGGACGGTCCGCCGTCGGCCTCGAAGAACGCAGCCATCCGCGCGTACCGAGGGCTGGTCAGCTGACGGACGGGCGGCCGGTCGGGGTCGGTGCCTGCTCCGGCGAGGGTGATGCCGTCCGCACCGAGCACCTGGCGCACGACCAGCAGGTCTGCGGCCAGGGCGTCGACGGCAGGCTGCGGGCCGGGCAGCGGCGGCGAGCTGAGCTCCACCTGACCGCCCGGCTCGCGGGTCAGCAGGCTGCGGCCCGGCAGCCGGGCTCCCCCCAGCAGCGCATCGACCCGGTCCAGCTCCGGGCGGCTGCCGTCCGCCCGGTGGACGAACCACTCCAGCTCGGCGCCGATGGTGCCCGGCGGGCCGAACCGGAGCGCGGTGCGCACATGCTCCGCGACGTCCTCGATCGTGCGGACCTGCGCGCTCATCGGGTCCACCGGTCACGGACGCCCTGCTGGGTGGGTCGTTCTCGTCGAGCGCGACGAGCCGACGCCGGCCCTTCGTAGCGCCCGCCCGCATCTCCGTAGTGCTGGTTCATCGCGTGCTCCTCGTCCAGGGTGCCGTCAGGCTCCCCTCCGGGTGCGGGGTCAACCCCTTCGAGCCGGGCAGGACGACGTAGAGCGTGACCCACCACTTCTGGAGGAATTGTGACCGACGCCCCTGACCCGAGCGCCACCACGTACGACCTGATCGTGATCGGCGGAGGGTCCACCGGCGAGAACGTCGCCGACCGGGCCGTCCGGGGCGGCCTGTCCGTCGCGCTGGTGGAGGACGAGCTGTACGGCGGCGAGTGCTCCTACTGGGCCTGCATGCCGAGCAAGGCGCTGCTGCGACCGGTCGAGCTGGCGGCCGCGGTGGCACGTGTCCCCGGCCTGGCCGGCAGCGAGATCGACGCCCGCAAGGTGCTCGACCGGCGCGATGAGTTCACCAGCCACTGGGACGACAGTGGCCAGCAGGAGTGGGTCGAGGGGGCCGGCATCGCGCCGGTCCGCGGGCGTGGTCGGTTGTCCGGCGAGCGGACCGTCACGGTGACCGCCGGCGACGGGTCGACCCGGGAGCTGACCGCGACGTACGCCGTGGTGCTCGCGACCGGCACCCAGGCCAAGGTCCCCGACGTGCCAGGGCTCAAGGACGTCTCGCCCTGGACGTCGCGCGAGGTCACCTCGATGAAGGACGTCCCGGCCTCGCTGATCGTGATCGGCGGCGGCGTGGTCGCGTGCGAGATGGCGCAGGCCGTCCAGGGGCTCGGCGGCCAGGTCACGATGCTGGTCCGCGGGGATGCCCTGCTGGAGAAGCTCGAGCCCTGGGCGGGCGAGCTGGTGGCCGAGGGGCTGCGTGAGACCGGGGTCCAGATCCGGTTCTCCACCAGCGCCTCGTCCTTCCGTCGCGACGCGTCGGGGGTGACCGCCGTGCTGGACGACGGGGAGCTGACCGCCGAGCAGGTCCTCGTGGCCACCGGGCGGGCGCCGCGAACCGACCTCGGGCTGGACGTGGTCGGGCTCGAGGCGGGCTCCTACGTCGAGGTGGACGACTCGATGCGCACCTCGATCGACTGGCTCTACGCCGCCGGTGACGTCAACGGGCGGGCGCTGCTGACCCACATGGGCAAATATCAGGCCCGGGTCTGCGGCGACGTGATCGCCGCCCGCGCGCAAGGACGTCCGGACGACGGGCCGTCGCTGCGGGCGACCGGACCGGTCCCGCAGGTGACCTTCACCGATCCGCAGGCCAGCTCGGTGGGGCTCACCCTCGCCGCGGCCCGGGACGCCGGACGCGACGTCCGCGAAGTGACCGTCGGCCTCGGGAGCGTCGCCGGCGCCGCGCTGCTGGCCGACGGCTACCGGGGCAAGGCCGGCCTGGTGCTCGAGGGGGACGGGGCTGACGCGGTCGTGGTGGGGGCGACGTTCGTCGGCCAGGAGGTCGCGGAGCTGCTGCACTCGGCGACGATCGCGGTCACCGCCGCCGTGCCGCTGTCGGTGCTCTGGCACGCCGTGCCGTCCTACCCCACCGTGTCGGAGGCGTGGCTCCGTCTGCTCACCGAGGCGGGGCTGTGATCATCTGGCGGACCGGTGCGGGCAAAAGGCCTAGCGTGGGGTCATGACGACCCTCAGCCTGTCCACCGACGACGCTTCCTCCTGCAAGGTGGACGCCCTGGTGATCGGCGTCGCGGCCGGTCCGGACGGGCCGGTGCTGGTGCCCGGGTCCGAAGACATCCACAAGGCGATGAAGGGCTCGCTGCCCGCCGCCCTGGCCGCGGTCGGCGCGACCGGCAAGGCCGACCAGGTCACCCGGATCCCGACCCTCGGCGCGGTCAAGGCCCCGCAGGTCGTGGCGGTGGGTCTCGGCAAGGCTGCGCCCGCCTACCCCGGCGAGGTGCTCCGACGGGCGGCAGGCACGGCCGTGCGCGCCCTGGCCGGCACCGGCTCGGTCGCTCTGCTGCTCGGTCGCCTGGACGAGGACGCCGTGCGGCCGGTGGCCGAGGGCGCCCTGCTCGGTGCGTACGCCTTCCACGCCTTCCGGAGTCCGAAAGCAGACGTGAAGGCCCCGGTCGAGGCGGTCACGCTGCTGGTCGACAAGAAGTCCGCCAAGGCCGCCCAGACGCAGCTCGACCGGGCCGAGGTGGTGGCCAAGGCCGTCTCGCTCGCCCGGGACCTGGTCAACACTCCGCCCGGCCACCTGCCGCCGACCGCGCTCGCCGAGGCGGCCCGGTCCGCGATGGGCAAGAACGTCAAGGTTGAGGTGCTCGACGAGAAGGCCCTGACCGCCGGCGGTTTTGGCGGCATCCTCGGCGTCGGGCAGGGCTCGGTCAACCCGCCTCGGATGGTCCACCTGTCCTACAAGGGCGGGCGTGGCGCGAAGAAGGTGGCCCTGGTCGGCAAGGGCATCACCTTCGACTCCGGCGGCCTCTCGCTCAAGCCGCCGGCCTCGATGGAGACCATGAAGAGCGACATGGGCGGGGCGGCCGCCGTCATCGCCGCCGTCAGCGCGATCGCCGAGCTGGGGCTCAAGGTCGACGTCGAGGCCTGGGTGCCGATGGCCGAGAACATGCCGAGCGGCACCGCGATCCGTCCCTCCGACGTGCTGACCCTGCGCGGTGGCACGACGATCGAGGTCAACAACACCGATGCCGAAGGTCGTCTGGTGCTCGCCGACGCGATCGCCCGGGCGTGCGAGGACTCCCCCGAGATCCTGATCGACGCCGCCACCCTGACCGGGGCCCAGCTGGTCGCCCTGGGCAACCGGGTCTGCGGCGTGATGAGCAACGACGACGCCCTGCGCGCCTCGGTCGTGGACGCCGCCGGTCGAGCCGGTGAGGACATGTGGGGCATGCCGCTGCCGCCCGAGCTGAAGAAGGGGCTGGACTCCCTGGTCGCCGACATGAAGAACTCCGGGCCGCGCGAGGGCGGGATGCTCACCGCCGGGCTGTTCCTGCAGCACTTCGTCGCCGACGGGGTCCGCTGGGCCCACCTGGACATCGCCGGCCCGGCCTACAACACCGGCGAGGCGTACGGCTACACCCCCAAGGGCGGCACCGGCGCCGCCGTACGCGCGTTCGTGCAGGTCCTGGAGGACCTGGCCGGCTGACCCGGCTGACCCGCCGGGCCCCGCACCCGCCGTTCCCGGCTGAGGGCGTGATCTTCCCCAGATAGCAACACAGCGTCCGGTATGCCGGAATTCTCAGGAAGATCGCCGACGTTCAGCCGACCCCGCCTCGCCGATCTTCCTCTTATGGTCCCTCGCTGTCCTTTTAGCACCACATGTGAGGAAGATCAGCGGCGCAGGGCTCGTCTGGACGGCGAATCAAGGACGGGGCGGCCTGTGCTGCGCCGACCACTCCCGCATCCGGCGGGGATAGCCGGTGGCTGACACGTCGTACACCGGCATGGACAGCTCCTGACCCAGCGCATAAGCAACCTTCGGGCCGTCGATCGCCCGACGGGTCCACTCACCGTCGTACGCGATCAGGATGATCGTCGTCCCGGTGTCGTGCGTCGCCGGCTCCACGTACGCCTCGACGCCTCGCCGCGAGGCGAAGAACTCGCGAAGGTGCTGGCCGGCGGGATCGTCCGCCTTCAGGGCAGCGCGCCTGCCCCCCAGGCCGCCGCCTGTCTTGCGACCGAACAGGCCCATCGCTCCTCCTGCCTAGGCTGGGGATGCGGGCGACCCCCGCGTTCCCGGTAAGTGTCTGGGTGGAAGGATGCCCCCTAGACCGCAGATGAGCGAGGAGCATGACCGTGAGCGAACCCGTCGACCTGGTGATCCTGGGTGGAGGCAGTGGTGGATACGCCGCTGCACTGCGTTATGCCGAGCTGGGCAAGAGCGTGGTGATGGTCGAGCGCGACAAGGTCGGCGGCACCTGCCTGCACCGCGGCTGCATCCCGACCAAGGCGCTGCTGCACAGCGCCGAGATCGTGGACACGATCAAGGAGTCCCAGGCGTACGGCGTGATCGGCAGCTTCGACAAGGTCGACATGCCCGGGGTCAACACCTACAAGGACAAGGTTGTTCAGGGGCTCTACAAGGGCCTGGCCGGCTTGGTGAAGAGCCGCAAGATCGAGGTCGTGGAAGGTACGGGGAAGCTCGTCTCCCCCACCGCCGTGCAGGTCGGTGACCGCACCATCGAGGCCAGGCACGTCCTGCTCGCGACCGGGTCGGTCGCCCGCAGCATCCCTGGGCTCGAGATCGACCATGAGCGGGTCATCAACAGCGACGACGCCCTGGAGATGGACACCATCCCGACCTCGGTGATCATCCTGGGCGCCGGCGCGATCGGGTGCGAGTTCGCCTCGGTCTGGCGCAGCTTCGGCGCCGAGGTCACCATCGTCGAGGGGCTGGACCACCTGGTGCCGCTGGAGGAGGAGAGCAGCAGCAAGCTGCTCGAGCGGGCGTTCCGCAAGAAGGGCATCAAGAGCGAGCTCGGCAAACGGTTCGAGAGCGCCACGCAGAGCGCCGAAGGCGTGCAGGTCACGCTGGAGGGCGGCAAGACGCTCGAGGCCGAGCTGCTGCTGGTCGCGATCGGACGCGGTCCGGTGAGCCAGGACCTGGGCTACGAGGAGCAGGGCGTCGAGCTGGAGCGCGGCTTCGTCAAGGTCGACGCCTACTGCCAGACCGCTGTCCCGACCATCTCCGCGGTCGGCGACCTCATCCCGACCCTGCAGCTGGCCCACGTCGGCTTCGCCGAGGGGATCATGGTCGCCGAGCGACTCGCCGGCCTCCCGGTCACCCCGGTCGACTACGACGGCGTGCCCCGGGTGACCTACAGCCACCCCGAGGTCGCCTCGGTCGGCATCACCGCGAAGCAGGCCGCGGAGCGCGGGATGGAGATCCACAGCGCCACGTACGACCTGGCCGGCAACGGGCGCGCCCGGATCTTGGGCACGGCCGGCGCCGTGACCGTGCACGCGCAGGTGGACGGACCGGTCGTCGGCATCCACATGGTCGGTGAGCGGGTCGGCGACCTCATCGCCGAGGCGCAGCTGATCACCAACTGGGAGGCGCTGCCGGGCGAGGTCGCCCAGCTGATCCACCCGCACCCGACGATGTCTGAAGCGGTCGGCGAGGCGCACCTGGCGCTGGCCGGCAAGCCGCTGCACTCGCACGCCTGAGCCAGAACACCTGACCAGGCACACCTGAGCCAGCACGCCTGACCGGTACGTCCCGGCACCACCTTTCCGGCAGTCCCCCCGATCAAGGAGCGCACTGACCTCATGGCCTTCTCCGTCACCATGCCGGCCCTCGGCGAGAGCGTCACCGAGGGCACCGTCACCCGCTGGCTCAAGCAGGAAGGTGACGAGGTCGCGGTCGACGAGCCGTTGCTCGAGGTCAGCACCGACAAGGTCGACACCGAGATCCCTTCGCCCGCTGCCGGGGTGCTCACCTCGATCAAGGTCGGCGAGGACGAGACCGTCGACGTCGGCACCGAGCTGGCGGTCATCGGCGACGCCGCTGAGGGCTCTAGCGGCTCTGGAGACGACCAGGCACCCGCCGCCGAGGCGCAGAGCGAGCCCGCCCCCGAGCCCGAGCCGACCCCCGAGCCCGAGCCCACCCCCGAGCCCGAGCCCACCCCCGAGCCCGAGCCCACCCCCGAGCCCGAGCC
>JBBSTI010000026.1:0-30307 GCA_038236005.1 Mycobacteriales bacterium
TGCCCTGCGTCCCGGACAGCGACGCGGCGATGCCCCGGAAGCCCGCGCTGCGCAGCACCTCTACCGGGGTCGGGTTCGCCTCATCCGACAGCCAGTCGTAGACGTCGTGCATCGTCCCGCCGCAGGACCGGGCGGCGAGCATCAGCGCGGCGAGCAACTCCTGCGCGGCCGGCCCCCAGATGTCCTTGGACCGTTCGTCATCGACGGTCAGCACGAAGTGTCCGGCCAGGCGTTCGGCGTCCTCCACACCCGTCAGGTCCGCCAGCGGATCCCACCACCACGTCCGGGGGAGATAGGCGATGCGCTGCGGATCGAACGTCCACACCCGCTGCTGGGTCTGTTCGGCGCGGACCGCGGCGGTCGCCGCCCACACATCGGCCTTGTTGCTGGTGGCGATGACCGCGCCGGGCGCGGACAGCACCGCCGGGATCGCCAGCGCCGTGGCGTCCGCGGCGGCAGGTACCGGTATAGGCTGGTCCGGGCGATCCCGGTCTTGGCCACGATGTCCGCGATCGAGTGCCCGCTGTCTCGCAGATGCGCCGCGTAGGCGATCTTGCTGGGGTCGACGAGGACGGGCCGGCCAATCCGCCGGCCCTTCGCGGTCGCGACGGCGCGGGCGTGCGCGGCGCGCTCGAGGGTGTAGGTGCGCTCCATCTGCCCGAACAGCGCCAGCAGCACCACGGCCAGCTGCGCCATGGGGTCGTTCGGGTTGGTGGAGTCGACGCGGATCGGGTCGGCGAGGTTACGGATCCCGACGCCGCGCTCGGCGAGGTCGTGGATGAGGTTGAGGGTGTCGCGGACGGTGCGGCCGAGCCGGTCCAGGGTGTGCACGACGATCACGTCGCCGTCGCGGGCGTAGGCCAGCGCCTCCTTGAGGCCGGGGCGGTCGGTTGTGGCCCCGGACTTCTTGTCCAGGTAGATCCGTGCCGGCGCGATCCCGGCCTGGTGCAGCGCGTCGATCTGCCGGTCCAGGTCCTGCTTGGCGGTCGAGACCCGCGCGTACCCCAGCTCCACCGGCGGACCGTACCGGAAGTCCTGCTCCAACGGCCCTTCCGGCACGCTGTTGTGGGACTGACCTGTGGGACGCTTGCTGCGCGCGGAGAGGCGTCGCGCCGGCTCCTCGGCGGGGCTGTCCCACTTCCTAGGAAGTGGCACGGCTGTCGACAGATCATGTGCCGCATGACGCCCCTGATCGGGATTTCAAACCGGACGGGTCTAACGGACAAGATCGTCCGCGCACCCCCGGCTGACCTGCGGAGGCTCCCGATAGACGTTCGGCCAGCCGGGACGCACGCGACGTCCGCGTGAGGGGCGCGGCCACGAGGCACTTGGAGATGTTCAGTAGCCCCCCTCAGGTAAGCGGCCGCATCGCGCATAGCGCTTCCCGCACCGCCCGGCCGCCTACCCTTGTGCAGTGCTCCATGAGGTGACGTACGACGGTGGCATGGGCTTCTGCCACGAGGCCCTTCCCTCCCTGCTGCCGTGGGGCTACCACGGACCGCTCGTCGTCGCCCTCGACTCAAATGCGCTGATCGACCTACAACAGCACGGCGCGCTTCTACTGGACGGAAACGTCCCCGGAGGCATCAACGGCGAGTACGCCGCCGAACTCACCGGCCTGTCCGATCTCCTGAGTATCTGGCTGCTCCGCGACATCCGCTTCGTGGTCACCCCGCGATCCCTGTCCGACGCGAAGAAGGTGACGCAGCGCTTCCTCGACCGGCGCCTGCCCGCGGTCGACGCGATCGCGGAAAGTCTTGCGTTCCAGTTTGGGGATTGGAACGTCCCCGCTCCTTCGCGGCGCACCGGACTTCGGCCCTGCGGTGAGGAAACCGGCCTTCCGGACGGACCCGACCGCGACCTCGTGCTGGAGGCCCAAGCGGTTGGCGCGCATGTCTTCCTGACGCGGGACCGCGAGGTGCTTGAGAAGACTTCACTGTCAGGTCCCGTGCTGCTGGTGGTCCTGCCCAGCGCTTTGGCAAGGGAGCTCACTGGCGCCGGAGTCCAGCCCTTCTACGGCGGCACGTGTGGCACCGCAGCCTGCCCGTACGGGCGGTGGGCGATGCCGGCGCCCGATATGGGCAAGTGGGGCGGCCTTCTTTCGATCTTTGAAGAGGAAGACTGAGGGCAGCCGTAGGAGCGCTTCATCGCCCCGTTCGTCGTTCGGCTACCGGGACGGGCGCTGGCGGGCGGTGCTACCTCCTAGTGCTTCACCGGGATGGCAGGCTGGCGCGGTGCAAGCCGAGCAGGTAACGCGGGGTTTGCACCCGATGCTGGCCACCCGGTGGAGTCCGACGACCTTCGACCCGGCGTGCGAGATCACACGGTCCGACGTCAACCTCTTGCTGGACGCAGCGCTGTGGGCACCGTCGGCGGGCAACTCCCAGCCCTGGGCCTTCATCTCGGCTCGCCTGCCTGGTGTTGTCCGCAAGTAGGGATTCAGCCTGACGCCGACTTCAGCGAGGCGACCGTCCGCCGTTCGACACTGACCTCGCCTCGCGCCGTTCGGCGCAGCCACTCGGTCTCGTACATGACGTGCAGCGCCGCGTTTTCAGAGTCGTATTGGTAGGCGTTGCCCGGATAGGGAGTCCAGCCGTGGCCGCTTCGGTTGCTGCCCCACCAGTGCTTTGGTTCGGCCGGCTTGTACCGGCGCTTGGCGTGAGGGCGATCGTCAAAGCCTCCCGGGCTACCTGCTGAGACGATCACCCAGTACGCGTGGCCGACTGCCATTGCGAGTCACCTCCTTCGGGCATCGGATCGAACGCCTAGGACGGTATCCGCGCGCACCGACAAGTTGGTGGAAGTCGCTCGAGACCTAAGGCGCCACTCTGCGACGCGCCGATGAGGGTTCCGTTTACGGCGCAGTCTCCGCGACGTGTCAGCGGCGTGCTCGTACACGCGCTCATGGGCGGGTCGTTGCTGGGACCTACCAGGCGGGCTGGGCCGTGGCGGTCCACCCGAGCGCTGCGCAGACCTCCAGGGTGCTAAGCGCGCGGTTCATTGTGTAGAAGTGCAGTCCGGGTGCGCCGCCGTCGAGGAGGGCCTGGCAGACGCGCAGCGTGTGATCCACACCGACCCGCCGGCTGGCCTCGGCATCGCCGTCCACGGTGCGGAGCCGGTCGAGCAGGTCAGCGGGGACGGGGGCGCCGGACATCGCAGCCATGCGCTGGGCCTGGCGGACGTTGCTGATGATTCGCAGACCGGGGATGACGGGGGTGGTGACGCCGCGGCTGGCCATGGCATCGACGAAACGGTGGTAGTCCTCGGCGCGGTTGATGAACTGTGTGAGCGCGAAGTCGGCCTCTCGCAGCTTGGTCGCCTGGTGCGCGAGGTCGGCCTTGGGCGAGGGGGCGGCGGGGTGGCCCTCGGGGTGTACGGCGACGCCGACGCATCGCATGCCGTACTCACGCGCCAGGTGCACGAGGTCCAGCGCGTAGCGCAGCTCGCCCTCGGGGAGGACTTCGGTGGCGGCCACCGGCGGGTCGCCGTGCAACGCGAGCAGGTTCTCGACCCCGACGCGGCGGTATCGCTCGATCAGGGTGACCAGCTCGGCGCGGCTGTGGGCTGCGCAGGTCAGGTGCGGCAGCGGTAGTGCCTCGGAGCCGGCGAGCTGTTCGACGAGTGCCTCAGTGCGGCCGCGGTCCGAGCCGTTCGCGCCGTAGGTCACCGCGACGAAGGCCGGGTTCAGGGGCGCGAGCTCCTGGACGGCGGCAGCGAGCGCTTCTTCACCCGTGGGTGTACGGGGCGGCAGCAGTTCGATGGAGACGAAGCGGCCTCCGCTGATCCGCTCACTGATCGTCGGCACCAGGCGACCCTATCCGCGCACGACGACCGGGAGCGGTGGAGCTCGTGGGCTCTGGCAGCGGCCTGGCCTGCGCAGCGCCGTCCCGCAAGACGTTCGACAACCGGTACGTCGGGCGTCTGGAAGCCTCGGTGCTCGCCGACGCTGGCCGGGCGGCTCTCCCCCTACGCTCGCCCTCGTGACGATGAGCTGGGGGGTCCCACTCGAGCCCGAGAAGGCACTCAGTTGGCCGGTCGACCGCGTCGCCATGCACCTGCTGGTCGGCTTCAATCGCGGCGGCGAGCAGCACCGGCACAACTTCCTCAACTCCGCCGCGCAGGCGTACCAGCACAACGGCTTCTCACCGCAGGAATCCCTCCGGGTCACGCAGGCGCTGGCCGAGGCTTATGACTGGCTCATCATCCACGGGCTGCTGTCCGGCATACCGGGGAAGGGCGACTGGCTGTTCATCACTCGCAGAGGGCTGGCGGTCCTGGATGCGGACGATGGGCTAGCGCTCATGCGGGCCGAGGCGAGGCTTGACGTCGACCTGCACCCACGGATCGCCAGCCGAGTACGCACGCAGTTCCTGCTCGGTGAGTACGAGCTGGCAGCGCTCGCAGCCATGCGCGAGGTCGAGATTCGCGTGCGGGAGTTGTCCGGAGCGCAGGCGCGCGACATCGGCGTGGCGCTGATGCGGCAGGCGTTCAAGCCGGATGGCGGCGCGCTGACCGACGTCAGAGCGGACAAGGGCGAGCAGGAGGCGCTCTCGTCGCTCTTTGCCGGGGCGATCGGCGTCTTCAAGAACCCGGTTAGCCACCGCCAGGTTGACTACGAGGATCCGACGCTTGCGTCCGAGGTCGTACTGCTGGCTGACCTGCTGCTGCGCATCCTCGACACCAGGAGGAGCTGATCCTGGCGGCCAGGTCCCTTCATCTGAAGATGCGGTTCACCGGCGACCCTCCGCCAGCAAGGCGCCGCGAGTAGAGGGCAAGGCTTGCGGGCCCCCGGGCGTGCTACTGGACCTTTCCCGTCCGCCGTTCGACAACCGGGACGGCGAAGCGATCCCGTAAGCCGGTCGGCTATCGGGACGGGCGGCGGCGTCTTCGTAATGGACGTCGACGGCCGCGCCAGCGCCTCGATCAGCACCGCTGGCAGGACCTCGCCGTTCACCTCGGTACGGCGAAGGTCAGCCAGCGCCCCGGGCGGGCGCTACGCCGACGCGGACGCCTTGGCTTCGGCGGCGGACTTGGCCTCGACCCGAGCGGTGAGGTTCACGACCTTGGCCTTGGGCTCCTTGCCGAACGCCGCCTTGTAGGCCTCACGCGTGGCCACCGCCTCCGCACACTTCTTCACCCACGCCTGGGTGTAGACGTACTTCTTCCATGGCTTGTCGTAGAGGCAGTAGCGGCGCTCCGTGTTGGCTGCGGGCCCGCCCTTCATCGGCTTCACCTTGAAGCGCTTGACCAGCTCGTTGTGGTTCCACATGTTGATCTCGAAGGGCGAGGAGTCGTTCAGGAGCTGGACAACCTGAGCCGGGGCAAGCTCATCGCTGTGCAGGACGGAGCGCTCCTTCTCCACGAGGAGCGCGGTGCCAATCTTGCCCTCGCTCTCCATCTGAGCGCGCCGCTCCTCTGTCAGCTCCTCCGCCTTGATGAACGCGATGGCGGTGTCCGCCTCGGACTTCGGTCCCTTCACCGGTACGAGCAGCACGCGGTAGTCGTAGCGGTCGCTCTCGCGGACCTGCTTGTCGAGCTTGCTCTCGAAGCCGGTGATGAAGCCGTTCACAGCCTTGGGCAGCTTGCGTCGGAGTGCCAGCTGCTCCTTCACACCGGTGGGCGACAAACTCTGCACGAAGACCGGGAAGCGCAACCTCTCCGAGAGGCTGTGCTCAGCGCCGAAGGCCGCGACCATCTCGGTCTCATAGTTGATGACGTAGGCGTGTGCCTGGCCTGCCGTCGCGATCATCAGGCTGTCCTGGTAGCGGTGCTCGATCTTGTTACGTAGGCCGATGAAGAACTCCACGTTGGTACGCGTGGCATCCGTGTCCGTGAGGAAGCGCCACTCCAGGCAGCGCTGGAGATCCCACGTCTTCTTGTCGCCGTCCTTGGTCTTGAGCGCGTGGCCTTGCTTGTTCCGGTAGACGTAGTCCTGCTTCTGCAACTCACACTCGGCCTGCAGGAGGTACTGCCACGCGAGGTGCATGTGCACGACGAAGTCGAGGTAGCTGCGCTTGTCCCCCGACCGGTTGTAGAAGTCGATCGCGGTGCAGGCCTGCCGACGGCTCTCCTGCAGGATGTGCCACCACTTGGCTCTGGCCGGCATGACTCCTCGCTCCCTTGGGTGGCTCAGGATCACACGGGTGTGATTCGGCGGGCAAGGGCGTTCCCGCGGGTGCAGGCGACTAGACGATGCTGGTGTGGTCCGGCCGCACGGAGGGCTCGGCAGAGGGAGCCGGTCCAACTGCATCAGTGAGGCCACCTTGGCCTCCACGGTGGTGAAACCAGCCATAAGCTGCTGCACGAACGGGTGGACCTCGACGCGCATCTTGGGGTCCGTGATCTTGGGCAGCACGACTGTGGCTGCGTCGAGCGGGCTGATCTCCGCCAGGCCGTCTGAGCCTCGGGCAAGGCCGCGCATCTGCACGGCGTACGCCTCGCTGCACAGCCCGACGATCAGGTCCAGGAGGAGGTCCTCCTGGCCGGGCTTGAGCCGCAGCCGGTGCGTCACCACCGTGTCGACCGAGTCAGCGCCGGTCAGGCACCACTTGCGGCCTCATCCTTGCCTACGGGACCGTCGGCTTGGGTCGGCGACCCGCCCTGTCAGGCCTGCCAGACGACGACAGTGGCGCCGCCGTCGATGACGCAGGTGGCCAGGGGGCGTAGCCGTCCTCGTACTTCGGGGTGGAGGCCGGTCGCGAAGTAGGCCGCGCCGTTGAGGCGTGTGAAGTCGAAGACCACCCATCGGTCCATCGCCTGTGTCTCGACGTAGCCGCGGGCCCGGAGCGCGATGGCTGCTGCCGTGGCTGTGCGCTCGTCGAGGTTGAGGGCCGTCATCACGTCGTGGATCCCGACTGTGGTGGCGCCGGCTTCGAACCGTCGGGCGACCTCGCAGAGCACGGGGTAGTCGCGGCTGGTCCACACGTCGGGCAGGGGCTCGGTCATGGGCGCAGCGTACGAGCGCACTCCGACGGGCCCGGCGTGTCGTCGTGGTGATGCCCCGACGCTGGTCTTCCCACCGTAGTAGGGGCGAACGGAGGCGCCTGCGTCATGCCGCATCACCCGCCCGGCAGCGTTACAGAATGCTTTCGGTCATCCTGCGGTCCGTCCCGACCGGCCGCAGGCGCACCGGTGGGTGGGTGTCGGCGTGGAACAGGTCGTGCCGTTCGGTGCTGGCCGCCTGGTTGGTGTAGCTGTCGTAGCGTCCGGCGGCCGGCCAGTCCTGATGCTTGCCGGTCCGGCAGGTGCTCTCCCCGAGCCGGGTCGCGAGGCGGTCCAGGAACAGCGGCAGGGTGCGCTGGTGCCATTCCTCGAGCAGCTCCGGGCCGGTGCCGCCGGCGGCGTCGCGCAGGCACGCCAGCACTGGTAGCTCGCCGGCGATGTGCGGGTGCCGCGGCCAGCAGGCCGGGATCAGGCTGGCCGGACGCCAGCTGTACTGCCGGTTGATCCAGCCGGCGACGTCGTCGCACCACAACCACACCTGCTGGCGCAAGGTGCCGGGGCAGGTCGCCGGGTCCCACGGCCGGGGCAGGTCGGCGATGTCACCGAGCTCGGCGATCGCGTCGGCGTCCCCGCCGCGCAGCACCGCCAGGGTGCTCAGTGCCTGCCGGACTTGCGATGGAGGTGCCGGGAACCCGGACACGATCCGCATCGGGCCGGTCACCATGTCCAAGCCTTCCTGTCATCGAAGCCGGCAGTCCCGGTCGGGTGGCCGCTGCTGTCGGAGGGGTGCAGCTGGTGCTGTTGGGAGTAGGCGACCGCGACCGCGGTCCGCGCGTCGACGTCGGCGAGCTCCTGCCGGTCCGCCCCGACCTGGTCGCGGGCGGCACGTTGCCGCTCCAGCAGCGCCCGGCCGGCCCGGCCGTCCAGGCACCGGCGGAGCTGGGCGATCAACGGTGGGGCGTTCTCGGCGACGACGAGCGCTTGGCGTTCCGGGATGAGCCGGATCTGCTCCGGTCGCAGCACCGGCACGTCCTCGACGGTCCGGTTGGTCCCGATCCCGCTGGGGCCGTTGCTGATGCTCTGGCGGGAGACCCGGGTGGTGCCGAGCAGGTCGGAGACTTCCTTGTAGAAGTGGATGTCTTTCCCGCCGCCGAAGATGACGATGTTGTTGGTGAGCCCGAACAGGCTGCGGGCTTCGTCCTCGCCGTAGCAGACGACCATCTGCCGCCAGGTCTGCGCCGCATACAGGAACGACAGGCCGAGAGCGCGCTCGTTGGCCATCCGGACCCGCAACGTCGGCAGCGGGGTGGTGGATGGCAGCTCGTCCAGGCAGGCCAGAAAGCTCGGGGTGACCCGGCCGTGCGGCGAGGCGGTCGCGATCGCCAGCGCCGTGTCGAGCACGTGCTCGGCGACCGCGGTCATCAGCGGTGAGGCGGAGGCGTACGGGTCCTCCCGGCCCAGCAGGTACACCGTCCCGCCGCGGGTGAGCACATCGAGCAGGTCGGTGGCGGGCCGTCCCGGTCCGGGCACGCAGCGGGCCCGGATCGCCGGTTGGAAGAACAGACTCATCGCCTGCTGCACGGTCGTGACGGTGTTCCCGACGGTGTCAGCGGAGCCGTGCAACGCCCCGGAAAGCAGGCCGTCCCAGAACCGGGCCGCGTGCGGATGCTGACGCAGGATCTCCGCCGGCTGCTCGGCGGCGACCGGGTTCGCGACCCACTCCAGCACGTGCTCCAGGGTGCGGCCGGTCAGCGCCGCGGCGTGGAAGAACCCCTGCAGCACCTTGGCGGTCTCGGCGGCGTAGAACCGGGCGGCGCTGTCGTTACGGCCACCGGCGACCGCCCCGGTGACCGTCCCGGCGGCGAACGCCTTCGCCCGCCGTTCGGCGAGCATCGGGTCGACGCAGCCGGCGATCGGGTCCCACACCAGTTCCGGTACGCCCGGCGCCATCCCGAACGGGTCCAGCACCGCCACCGGCCGCCGCTCCCCCGACCCGTCCGGTCCCCCGGCCGGGGCCTGCCGGCCCGCGAGGGTGAGCAGCAGATCATCGAGTTTGGTCAAGGTGGCCATCGCCGACCCCGGGTGCGCCAACAACGCCGGCGCCAGCAGGTCCAGGGTCTTGCCGCAGCCCTGCGCCCCGTACACCCCGGTCGTCCGGTCATACCGCACCCACAGCTCGACCCCGCGCGGGGTCAGCGACCGGCCGAGCCGCCAGCCCAGCTGCGTCGGGTCCGCACGCCGCCGGGTTTTCACCGCGGCCTGCCGCGGGTCGTGCCGTGCAGGTCGGGCCGGATGATCGTGCGGGCGGCCCGTAATCGGGACCGGCCCAGGACCTGCGCGGCCTCCGCGCGGGTCGCCATCCCCCGGCGGGCATCAGAGGGCCGGTGGTAGCGCCAGAAGGTCACCCCGGCGGTGATCGCCGCGGCGACGGTGAGCAGCTCGACGACCGCGATGGTGCTGTACACCGCGCCCGCCCCGGGCACTCGCGCCTGCAGCTCGGGGGGCAGGCCGCGGCCGGGCTGGCCGCTCAGCAGCCCGCCCAGGACCTGGCCGATGCTGTCCTGGCCGGCCGGCCACACCCAGCCGTCTCCGAACAGCCTTGCGGCGGCGCCGAGCCCGGCCAGTGCGGCCACAGCGAGCAGCAGCAGTACGCCGGCCAGGCCGACCAACGCGAGTTCGCCGCCGCGGGACATCGGCTGCGGATCCCGCCGGTAATGCTGCCGGCCGCCCACCGACGCTCGCCTACCGGCCACTCGTACTCCAGTGCCACGGCTCACCCAAAAGTCCGCGCAGTCCGAAGCTGCCGGCGTTCGCGTTCAGCCACTGCCACGCGGCGGTGTTGCTGCTGCGGATCAGCGCGCCGCTTTCGGTGAGGTCGAGCGCCAGACCCCACTCGTGCATCGACATCCCGGGTCGGGCGGTGGCCGGGCTGCACTCCCCCGCGGGCCGCTGGTAGATGTCGTAGGTGCTCGGGCCGCAGTTCGCGCGGCGGAGCGCGACCTGCTCGGCGTTGCTGCGGTGGCCGCCGCCGCCGAGATCGAGGCCGGCGGCGCTCGCCGCGGCGAGCAGCGCGGTCACCGGCCCGGCGATGGTGGTGTCGACGACGAACGGGCCGACCGCGCACAACCGGATCGGCACCCCACCCGGCCCGGCCGTCACCTGACCGCCGCCGCCGGCGCACGGCACCGTGTCGGTCGCCGCGCCCCCACCGGCGCCGGCGCCGGCCGGGCAGATCACCGGCGGCTCGGCCTCGGCGACCAGGCCGCTGGCATCCGGGCCGGCGCTGCCCGGCAGGCCCTGGTTCGGGACGCTGGCCGGTCGGGCCGAAGCGGCGTTCGCGCTGGTGGTCGGCCACAGCTGCCCGACGATCCCGGTCGCGAGCGGCTGCGCAGTGGCGTACCGGCCGCGGTAGGCCTCAGCCGGTCGTTGCACGATCGCCGCCGCGTCGGTCAGCGGAATGGCCCGCCAGTTCGGGACAGCCACCAGCCGGGCGAGGAACCAGCCGGTGCTCGCCCCCGGATCGCCGGCGACCTCGGCGGTCCACAGACCGACCCGCAGCTGGAACAGCCCGATGCTGTCGTGGTCACGCTGCACCAGATCGTTGCGCAGCCCACTCTCGGTGTAGGCGGTGGCGACCGCGATGACCGCCGCCTGCGCCGGCAGAGCTCGGCCGGCGGTGAGCGTCACGATCAACTGGGCGTTGCTCATCTGCTCGGCGTCCAGCGTGACCTCGCCGATCGTCGTGGCGGTCCCGCCGGCGCCGCACCCGGCTGGTGGCGTCTGCACGCCGCCGGCCGCGCCGGCCAGCAGGACGACCAGCAGGACCGCGAGCACGACCGGGGCTGCCAGCACGGCCATCTCAGACCGCCGGCCGTGACGCGGTGATGGCGTGGTTGGTGTCGGTCAGCGCCACCTCGGACGCCGACCGGATCGTCTGCACCTTGAACTCGCGGCCACCGACGACCCACAACGCCCGGCCTTTGCCCGCGCTCGCCCAGCCGGTGACGATGGCCTGCGCCATCGGTGGCAGACCGAGCAGCCCGGACAGGTCGTCACCGATCTTCTCGTCCTGGCCGAGCAGGATCTTCGTCCCGCACAGGTGCATCAGCCCTTTGGCGATCTCGACCGCCTGGCTGCCGGCGTTCCCGACGGTGAGCATGTCGGATGGTTTGTGCGCGGCGACGATCTGCACGCAGCCGTCCCGGCGGGACAGTCGCAGATCGGCGTCCAAACTTTTGACCGCCTCGACCCCCAGGCGCATCTGCTTCCACGCCTCGTCCCGCACGATGATCCGCAGATCACCGGGTTCGGCGACCTGCGTCATCGCCCGACCCCAGCTGTTCAAGCACAACAGCGCCACCCCGACGGCCTGATCGCCCAGCGGGTCGAGCCGGGACAGTGACAGGGACTGGATCGGCGCCCGCCAGTCGACGCGGACGGTGGTGCGGGCGTCGAACAGCCCGGCCAGGTGCCCGGCGACCAGCGCACCGATCGCGTCCCGCACCGCCCGGGTCTGGTCGAGGAAGTGCTGCCGGTCGGAGTACCGGCAGTCCCGGATCAGGGTGGCGCTCGGCTCGTTCAGGGCGTGCCACAGCTGCGGGATCGTGATCTCGGCCAGCCGGTCGGCGCCGGTGGTGTAGCCGGTGAGCTCCCGGATGGCGTGATGCACCGCGGTTTCGGCGGTCGGGGTGAACGCGACCTGCTGCGAGCCGACCAGACCGGCGATCAGCAGCAGCCAGCGACTGAACACGATCGCCGCCCGGCGTTGCGCCTCCGCGGCCGGCAGATGGGTCCAGTCGTTGCCGAGCGGACCGAAGTCGAGCGGGTTGATCCGGGCCGGCAGGCCGTGCCCGACCGCGTGCGGCTCCACACCCAGCGAGCGGCACAGCACCTCGTACTCGTCTTTGACATCGCCCAGGATCAGGGTGCGGTAGCCGTAGGTCATCATCCGCAGCACGAAGACCTTGACCGTGCCGGACTTCCCCTGCCCGGGCGCACCGAAGATCATCACGTTGGGGTTGGTGACGCCGGCGACCCCGGACAGCGTCCAGCCGATCGGATCGAAGTAGAACGCCCCACCGGACAGGAAGTCCAAGCCCATCAGCGCCCCGGTCGGCGGCAGCCCGTCGGCGGCGATCAGCGGCCACACCCCACCGACCTGTTCGGAGGTCATCCGCCAGGTCGACAGCGGCGCCGGGACCGCCGCCCACCCGGCGGCCGGCCCGCGCCGGCCGCGGTTGCCGACCAGCTCACGAAACGGGTCGGTGGCGGCCTGTCGGGCGGCGGCGCTCACCCGCGTGGGTAGCTGGTGGCCGAAGTCAGCGACCAGCTCGGTGATTCCCCGCCCGGCTGCGCCGTTCCTGCGCGTGCGGCTCATCGCTGCCCGCGCCTTGTGGGCAGCCCAATGCCGAGCGGCACGCAGGCGGCGGCGAAGCCGCTGTCCTGCGCAAGGTCCAGGCGCAGCGGCACGAACCCGGCGCCGCGGATCGAGGCCTCCAACCGCCGGCCGAAGTCGGTGATCGACCAGTCCGACGGGACGGTGACCGCCGCGGCGGCGGCGACCCGCACCAACGCCCGCCCGGCCGCCAGCCGCACATCGGCGCTCGCGACCCGCTGCTCATCACGGCGATGCGAGGCGCGGGCCGCAAAACCCATCTTGGTGCGCACCTGGGCGGCGGTGCCGGCTGACATCGAGTCCCGACCGACCATCCGGTCGGCCCGGTGCCGGCTGAGCGGTTCGAAGAACAGTGTGACGCTGCGCCGCTCCCCCGCCGCGCTCGGCGCGAACACCGGCGCGAGCGCCCCCATGATCGCGCCCTGCTCAGGCAGCAGCACCGTGCAGGTTGCGGTCGACCAGGCGTCATGGTGATAGTGCCGGGCGTCCGGGGCCGGCGCCGAGGAAGGTCCGGCCGCGGTCATCGGCTGTGTCCCAGCGACCTTCGGGTCGTTCTCGGCGGCCAGCGCCGCGTCGACCAGGCCGGCCCGTTCCCCCGGCGCGAACCCGGTCCGGATCGCCGCGGCGAGCTCCGGTGTGTCCAGCCAGCTGACCTGGCTGCAGCCGACCGCCCCGAGCAGGCGCACCTCGAGCTCACCCATCACCCCGTGCAAAACCCGGGCCCGCCCGTCGATCCCGTCGCCGGCTTCCTTTGCCTGCCGGGCGATCCGGGTTTCCGGCACGACGACGGTCACGAACGCCTCGTGTCGCACCCCGGCCTGCACCATCGCGCCGTCTAGTTCACGGTTGACCTGCAACGCCAGCGCCGGGGCGTCCGGCCGGACGTTGCGGGCCTGCCAGGCCGCCCGTTCCGCCCCGTCATCAGGCACCGTCCGGACCTGCACCGCGATCACCGACACCAGCTCGCCGGCGGCGGCGCCTTCCAGCAGCTCCGACAGTCCGGCGGCCATCCGGGCCCGGGTGGACTGCTCAGCCAGACCGATCCCCGGATGGGAGATACGGGCGACCGCCGCCCACGTGCGGGCGCTGCTGTCCTGCACGATCGCCGGACGGCGCAGCAACGCCCCCAGCGGCGGCCCGTCGTGGGTGCGGATCCCGGCCAGCACCCCCGGCAGGTCAGCTTCGGCCGGGTCGGTGAGCTCACCGGCCGCGGCCCGGGACTGCCAGCTCGACCAGCCCGCGACCACCCCGACCGCCCGCAAGCTCGCGTCCACAGCCCACCGGCCAGCCGACCGGCCGCGGACCGGCACGCACACGGCGAGGCTGATCAGCGCCCACACCGGCAGCCAGCCGAGCACCAGCAGCCATTCCCGGGAGCCGACCGCCAGCAGCACCGGCAGCCCGGCCAGCAGCACACTCACGCACGCCGCACCGGACAGCCCGAACAGCCAGCCCTGCCGGTCCCTGCTCCAGTCGCCGTAACGGATCGGCGCCGCACCCGAGCTGCTCATACGACCAGCACCGCCGCCTCCGCGCCCGCACCACCAGCAGCGCCGCCGGCCGCTCCCGCACCACCCGCTCCCGCGCCCGGCCCGCCGCCGGCGCCCGGTCCAGCACCCGGCACCGTCGGCAGCGGGCTACCACCGCCAGGCCCGGGCCCCGGCGGGGAGGTCAGCGGCTGTCCGCCGTCAGAGTCAGCCGGGGGCGCGGAGCTTGTGTCCCCGGACTGCTGCCGGCCGCCCGTCTGCTGTCCGCCGGACTGCTGCTTGGCTCTGTTGTCGGCGAACCCGGCGCTGTAGCCAGGATCACCGACCCCCGCCGAACCGAGCACATCCGAAGCGAGGTCCGCGGCTTTGGTGGCGACCTTCATGCCCGCCCCGATCCCGGTGCCGATCGGCCCGAGCATGCCGGCCATCCGCGAGGTGGTCTGCGTCTCGGCCGCCGCCTCACCTTGAGACCGGCCGCCGCCGTCGCTCTGCGTCGCGGCGGACGAACCCGAACTGCCGCTGCCGCTCATGCCGCCGCTGAGCAGCCCGGAGACCCCACCGGCATCCGACATCGACTGGCGCAGCGCCGCCCCCGAGCCGGTACCCGGCTCGACGAACGCCAGCAGCTTGAACAGGGTCATCGGGCAGATCGCCCCGATCAGCACCAGCACACAGCCGACGACGGCGCTGCCGACCGCGGCGACGGTGTCGGTGCCGGCGCCGGCCACCACACCGTTGCTGAGCTGCACCCCGACGCCGAGGATCAGCGCCGCGGCCGGCGCGATCAGCAGGCAGGCCACAAACCAGCGCAGCGACTTCCAGAACCACACCTTCGTGCCGTCGCTGAGCAAACCGGCGGCCGCGATCGGGGCGGTCGCGACCAGGATCACCAGCGCGGCCTCACGGACCAGCATCACCAGCAGATAAGCGAAGCTCGCCGGGATCAGCATGAACAGCGCGGCCAGCCCGAGGATCGTCGCGGCAACCGAGTCGTTGACGCTGCGCGGCCACGACTCACCGACGCTGTACTCCGCCCAGCTACCGACATTCAGCATCGAACTGAGGATGCCGGAGGTCAACGCCCCGGCAGCGACGATCAGCACCCCGGCGATCGCCAGCCAGCCCAGCCACACCAGTCCGAACTGGCCGATCCCGAGCAGTACCCGGCCGATGCTCGAGCCGTCCCGGCGGACCAGCGCGACGATCAGCTGCACCCCCATCATCAGTGTCGCGACGAACAACCCCAGCCACAACGTCGTCGGCAACGCCCCGGCCAGCGGGCCGTTCGCGGTGACGTCGGGGACGGTGAACGCGTCGATGACCCGGAATGCCAGCTGCAGCAGCCACAACCCGGCACCCCAGATCCCGACCATGATGTTGCGCCACACATCGGCTGCGGCGCCGATCGCGGCGCCCGCCGCCCAGTCCAACGGGTTCATCTCCGGCAGCGCCACCAGCAGCTGCCCGGCCCGGTCAGCCACGGCGCAAGTCCCGATAGCCGACCTGGGCGGCCAGCTCGGTGCCCGGCCACACCGACGGCGGGTCCACCGGCTCGGTGCCCGGCCCGATCATCCACCTGTCATCCGTCCACACCATCCGCTGGCAGTCCGCGACCGCTCCCCGCACCGTCGTGGTCACCGTCACGGTCAGCTCGAAGTCGACGCACGGCACGACGAAACCCGCTCCGACGCTGCCTTTGATCTGGCCCATCAGCGGGGTCGCGACGATCGCGAGCGAACTCGACCCGCCGGCCACGCCGGCGCCCTGCAGCAACGCGGCCATCGCCCGCACCCCCGACCAGGTGCTGGTCGTCGGCCCGCCCGGCAACGCCCAGCCGGCGATCACCGCCCGGGCCCCCGACAGGCTGCCCGAGGACAACGCCGCAGCGTTCAGCGCGGCGAGCTGCGCCAACGCCCCCTCCGGTGTGCGGGGGAAACCGGTCGGCACCCCAGCCGGACCGGTCCGGGTGGACGGCGGCAGCACGATCGGTGCGCCCGGGTCCTGCAGCGACATCGCCGACGGCCACGCGGCCGACGACGGCACCGTCGCCATCGGCCGGGCCGCCAGCGCATCGCGCTCATCGGTCGGGACCGGCCCGGTCTCCCCCGCCGCCGGCGGGGAAGCCGCCGCAGGTTGGCCCACGGCGGCCGACGGGGCTGGCGCTCTGCCGTCGGCTGGACGGAGCGCGTTGACAACCGCCAGCACCAGGCCGACACCGAGCAGCACACACACGACCAGACCGGCCGCCAGTAACGCCAGCAGCTTCTCCCGGGTCCACGCCACCGGCTTGTCGGCCCGCGACCGACCGCCGCCGCGGCGCCGGATCCTCATCAGCAGCCGTCGCCGGTGATCGAGGTGATGATCACGAAGCCGACGACGTAGATGATCGCCGCGACCAGGCAGATCATCAGCCCGTCGAACCCCAACCGCGCGCCGTGGTGGTGCTGGGTCACCCTCCCCCAGATCATCATCCCGACGCTGGCGAAGAACGAGATCCCCAAGATGGCCAGGACCCCCCACTTCACCCAGCCGGTGATCTGATCGGCGTAGACCTGCAGGCCGGGTGGGGCCGTCGGGCACACGCCTTGGGTGAGCAGAAATTCAGCTGTGCGGTTCATCGGTGGGTGTCCTTCTCGAGCAGGGGACCGGAGCCGGATGGCACCGGGGACGCAGTGGGGGAATCCAGGACGCCGCAGCCGGCCAGCGACCGCAGCAGCGCCGCGCCGGCCCGGCTGACCGGCCGGGGCAGTGCCCGGCCGGTCGGGCCGTGGGGGAGCAGGTCGCGGTCGGTCGGGACCGTGAGGACCTGGCGGTCGGCCTGCAGCCGGCGTAGCAGCGGTCCGGTGGCGCCGGTGACCGCACCCGGCCACCGACCGCCACCGACCGCCGCGACCAGCACCGGCCGGCCGTGCTCGAGCAGCGGCCCGAGCAACTGCTCGGCGCACTGCACCCCAGGCACGCTGAGCCGGCAGACGAGCAGGACCGCGGCGGCGGTCGCCAGCGTCTCGGGAGCCCGGGCGGCGCCGGCCTCCGCGTCGACGACGGTCAGCACACCGCTCGCTGCCGGCGGCGCCGGCCACTGCGCCGAGGTGGTGATCAGTCGATCGACAGTGACCCGTGGGCCACGCCGGCCGGTCCGCCACATCCCGGTCGGGTCGACCCCCAGCTCGACGGTGGCCGCAGCCAGCAGCCCGTAACCGGCCAGCCCACCGCAGCCGACCAGATGCACCAGGTGCCCGCCGGCCGCGGCCGCGTCGGCCAGCGCAACCGCCACCGTCGATGCGCCGGCCCCGCCGTGCGCCCCGACCACAGCCACCCACAGATGGGTGCCGTCCGGCCGCACGACAGCCGTCAGCTGGCCGTCCGTCGCAACGCCCGCCGGCGCAGTCTCGGTGCGCGCGGCCGGCGCCAACCGGTCCACGATCGGCGCGCTGAGGGCCGGGAGCGCGGACCGCGCCGCGGTCGCCGGTCCGGCCGGGACCGGGCCGAGACGGGCTGCCTGCAACGCTCGCTGTAGCTCAGCGACACTCAGCAGCCGGCCGGTCGTCGGTTCCACATCCCCGCCGTCGACGACGTCCCGCGCCACACTTGGCCGGCCGACCGCGGCCAGACCGCGGCTCATCCGACACCGCCTGTCGTCGCCGACGCCGCGTGTGATCGCGCCGCCGATCTGCGCCGGATCCACAACACGCCGCCGGCGCGCAGCAGCGCCGGGTCCAGCACCGTCAGCTCCGCGCGGACCCGGACGCCCTCACGCAACCGGCCGAGCAGCCAGTCCAGCCGCGTCACGGCCTCGACGCATACCGGAGCCCGGCGACCCCCGATCCAGTCGATGACGTCAGCCAGGGCCCGGTCGGCGTCGGCAACCACCTCGATCCGGTCAGCGACGTCGTCCGCGCTGATCGCGGCCACCTGCTGATCAGTCCGGTTCGGTGTGAGGCTCACATCAGCAGCAGGTGTCATCGGATGGCCGGCAGTGGACACCCCGCCGGAAGTTTCTGACGACGGTGCACAAGTTGCTCGTTGCTGCTCGGCGCCGCCGGGCGTCACGCGCACGCCGCCAGGTAGCGCCCGCGGGCGGCGTGCAGCGCGTCCAAGGTCCGCTCGCGTCGGCGCCGCACCGTCCGCTCGTTGATCCCCCACGCGGCGGCGACCCGCAGCTGGGCCGGTCCGCCGGCCTCACGGGTCCGTTCGACGTCGAGCAGCAACGCGATGTCGCTTGCGCTGACCACCCCGGTGCGCTCGGCCCACACCAGCACATCGATCAGGTCCAGATCGTCATCACCGCATGCGGCGGTAGGCGCTGCGCTGTCCAGAAGCAGCGCCGCCGCCGCCGGGTCGGTCGGGTCGACCAGCACCTCCCCCGCGGTGGGGAACGTGCGGGTGCGGTGCGGGCGCAGCTCCCGCCACAACGCCGCTTTGGTGTCCAGCAGCAGGTTCGCCGCGATGGCGCGGGTCCGGCGGCGCCACGGGAACGCCCGGATCTGCACGGTCAGCTCCCCCACCACCAACGCAAGGACATCGCCGGTCAGGTCCGCCAGCCGGGCGGCCAGCGCGACGGCGCCCTCGGACAGCAGATGCAGCAGCAGCAGCACCGCGTCCGGGTCGTCATGGCCGTCGGCCGCAGCAAGGCGCACCAGCGCGCCCAACACCTGATCGGCCCGCTGCGGGTCGCCGACGCCCGGTGCCCCGGCGAGTTGCCGCAGGCAGAGCGGGCCGGCGAACACCGGCTCGAGCTGCCCCCAGCGCCGCACCGCACCCTGACGGTGCAGTCGGTCCAGCAGAACGTCCCAGTCCCCAGCAAGACGGTGGTCGGCGTACACGGCGGGCTCCTCGCAGTCGGGTCGAACCCCACGCTGCGAACCGCCGTCCCTCACCACGTCCCACACCACGTCACCCCCCCACCCGTCACCTCGACGTCACCGCCAGCCGGCCCACCTCCGCCAGCACCTCCGGTACCTGGACACGCATCCGCCCCCCGGAGCCGCGCGGACGAACGAGGTGACGCCGACCGGTCAGCTCAGCCGACGCCGCAGCCGGGCAGTGACGCTGCGCACGATGACCTGCCGGCGGCCCGGGACGGTCCTGCCGACCGCAGCAAGCTCGCACCACACCAACGCGCACAACACGGCCGCGACGAGCAACGGCACCCGGCTGAGCCACATCGCCGCGGCCCCCTGCGCGGTGGTGGTGAGCATCCAGCCCAACCCGACCACTGCTGCGGTCCCGACCGCCGCCGAGCGCATCCCGAGGCCGGTCACGACCGCCAGGCACGTCACGGCAACCGCCGTCGTCCACACCAACGCCCCGAACCTGCTGGTGATCAACTGCTCGGCCGGCAGGCAGCCGATCAGCAGGACCAAACCGGCCAGCGCACCGAGCAGCCACATCACCCGCTGCAGGGTCCGTCCAGTCAGCCGCGGGGCTCGATAGCCCTCCAGTCCGGTCAGCGGAAACCGGCGCAGCAACGCCTCACGGTCGCGGACAACCGGCACCCGGGGGTAACGGACACGCACCGCCTCGCATAACTCGTCGCTGACCCGACGGTGCAACCAGACGGCCTCGATCCGGCCGTACTCAGCTCGTACCCCGCGGGTCGCGACCTCCACGGCGCCCGCGACCGCCACGACCGCCAGCACCGACCTGGACGGCGGTTGCGCCCTGCACCACACCTGATGGCCGTAGGCGTACAAACCGCAGCGGCAGTCCGGTTCCGGCGCGGCATGGCGAGCGTCCCGCTTGCACCAGGCCGTGTTGACGCCGGCCGTCCAGGCCCGGTCGTCATACAGCGGATACAGCCCGCCGTCCCGGCCCAACCGGAAGGTGCGGACCGCCCGCACCTCTCCCACACCGAACCCCGCGACGTCCGCGCCGGCCGGCCCGTTCACCGCCCCGGCCTGTCCTCGTGCGTGGCCGGCACGCCGCCGGTGAGCGGCGTCACCGCCCCACTCGGGGGCGTCACCGCCCGCCCGGCGGGCGTCACCTCCCCACCGGGACGCGTCACCGCCGCCGCCGCTCGATGCTGCCGGTCTATTTCGGCGCCGGGTCGCGGGCCGGTTCGGTCGGCGCGGGCCGGGCCGGGGCAGGCCTGGCCGGCGCCGGGGTTCGGCGCGGCGCCGGGGTGTCGGGCAGCACTTCGATGCGCCGACGGGGCCGTCCGATGTTGCCCATGCTGGCTCCCTAGCTCGTAGCGGCCGGTGTGCGGGCGGTCGGGGTGGGCAGCCAGCTGCGTCGGCGCAACACCTCATAGGTGCGTGGCGGCAGGTCCTCTTCGATCTCGGCGTCGTGATTGGTCAGGATGCGGGCGACGTACCGGTCGGCTTCGGCCTGGTTCCCGGCGGCGTCGTGCGCGGCCACCAGGTCCAGCAGCGCCACGTCGTCCTGTGCGCCGGTGCGTAGCGCGGCGTGCGCGGCCCGCTCGGCCCGCTCCGGCCGACCGGCCGCGAGCTGGTGCGTCGCCACCAGATGCGCCACATCGATGATCATGGCGACGTACTCGTGCTCCAACGGGGTGTCGACCAACCACGCATAGCCGTCCTTGGCCCGCGCGCCCCGACGTGCCGCGTCCAAAGGCACGCCGGTGACCAACTCCAACGCGGCCTCCAGATCGACGATGCCCTCAGCGCCGCGGGCGACCCCGCGCAGCCGCAGCCGCCGGAACAGCTCGGCGTCCACGAGCAGACCGCGCCACCGGTGCACCCCGCCCGCGACCCCCGCCGCCTGCAGGTAGCCCTCACCGGACACCGGGTGCTCACCCAGCCACCTTCGCAGCGCCGACAGCGCTGTTCGGGCCCTCGCCGACGGCCCTGGCTCCGCCCAGATCGCCTCTCCCACCTGCGCGGCCGTCGCGCCGGCCGGCCGGGTCGTCACGTACACCGCGAGCTCGACGTAGAAGTCCGGCCGGGCCGGCTTCGGTGTCACGCCGTGGGCGATCAAGGCCGCCGGCCCCAGCACCGTCAACTTCGCCACACGGCTGTGCGGGTCGTGCCAGGCCGCGAGGTCGGCGTCCAGATCCGGGTCGGCCTCCTCGACCTGCCGGCGGACCTGCCCGCTCACCCGCGGCGCCAGGGCGAGCACATCCGCAGCGGTAGTCGCGGTCTCGGCCAGATACTCCCCGGTCCCCTTGGGCAGCACCGAGCCACCGTCCGGCGGCCCGGTGAGCTCGGTGACCAAGCTCAGCCCGGACGGCGGCTCGACACGGTCGCTGACCATCGCCGGCAGCGGAGCGCCGGCCACATCGGCGATCGCGTCCCAAGGCTGCTCACCGCGCCCCGGCGGCATCGCCACATCCGGGCTGTGCGCGGTCAGCGTCAGCAACGCGGCCAAGTCCGCGGCCTCATCCGCCGGCAGCTGCTGGGCGATCAACTCGACCCCCAGGGCGGGGATCGTCAGCTGCCCGTCAGCATCAACATGCACCTGCCAGCGGGTCTGTGACTCCGTCCGGCTGTCGTCGACCAGCACCACCGCCACCGCCCCCCGGGACCGTTGCGCCCGCATCTCGTCCAACAGCGACTGCACCGCCTCCGGATCGGCCGCGACCCCCCCGTCCCCAGCCGATCCGGCCAACAGGATGTGCGGCGGCCAGCCGAGACCCGGACCGTCCGGCTGCACCCGGTCGAACAGCACATCACTGCCGTTGTGCTCCAGCACCGTGACGGTGTCACGCAACCTTGACCGCGCCTCCGCCACCGCGGCGTCCGCGTCCGTGCGGTGCAGCACCCGGGACGGGTTCAGCTCCGCCAGCTCTTGCCCGAACCCAACGACGTCAACGGCCAGCGAGTCCGACCACCGATTGTGCGCCAGTTCGGCGGCAACGAACCGCGCCAGGTCCAGGCACCGCCGGCGGTCGCCGGTCAACGACAGCGCCCCGATGCGTTCCAGGTCGATCAGGTAGTGCTCCCCCGACCCGGTGTGCCCGACCGTCACCAAACCCGGATACGGTGCATATCGGTCCGCGACATGCCTGCGGTCGAAGTCGACACCCAGGTCAGCGTCGCGACGCACCGACCAGCGCAGACCGTCCTCAGCGACGACCCACGGCGCCGGCGCCGAGCCGGTGTTCGGCGCGGTAAGCACCAGCTCCAGCACCTCGGTGGTCATCCGCACGGCCACCACATCCGGCAGCGAGGCCGCGCACGGCGCGCTGTCGTCGACCGGCCGGCCGAGGCTGCGCAACGCCGTGTCCAACCACGTCACATCCGCCGCACCGGCCGCCGCCGCAACCCGCAACGCCTTCTCCATCGGCGCCAACGACGGCGGCGTCGCACTGATCGTCCGGCCCAACGTCCGCTCCCTGAACCGCCGGCGGCGAAGCCACAACACCGTGCCCCAGGTCGACGCCGCCAGCAGCACCCCACCCCCACCGAAACCCACCATCCCAGCGGCCACGCGCGACGGCCCGTCACCAGCGTCCGCCTCCCCCACGGTCCGCGGCGCGGCCGGGTCGGCGGGACCCGCCGGGACCGCAACCTCACGTTGAGCTGGCGGCGAGGCCACCGCAGTAGAGGCCGGCGCTGCCGGCTCGGCTGCCGTCCTGTCACGCTGCGTCGGCATTCCCATCCCGTCCGGCCCGGCCTGCTCGGCCGGGGCGCTGGACGCCACCGGTCCGGCCGGCGCAGGTCCGGCCGGCGCTGGGTCGGCGGGCGCCGCAGGTGCCGTCTGCACCGGCGCTGGCGCCGCCGGGTCACTGACCCCGGTGGCCGGGATCGTCAACCGCCAACCGGGATGCAGATGATCCGGATCGGTGTAGGCGCTGCCATCGGGTTGCGTCCGGCCGGTGTTCGCCTGCCACGCCGGCTGCCAGTCCGCCGTCTGCGCATGCTCGAGCGTCAGGTCCGACAGGGTGTCGCCCGGCTCGACGGTGACTTCGACGTCGCCGGGCACGTCCGCTGGCCCTGTCCTCACGGCGGGCGTTGTGCTGGTCGGCACAAGCACAGTCCAGCCTGGCAGCAGCCGCCGCGGTGAACTCATCACCGCCCCATCAGGTTGCGCCCGGCCTTCGTTGAGTCGCCAGATCTCCTGCCAGCGCTCCCCGCTGCCAAGATGCGTCGCGGCGATGTCCCACAGCGTCGCCGGACCATCGCCGGACGGGATCGTGTATTCGATCGTCGGCTCGGCGTCGGCGACCGCCGACGTCCCGGTCTGCGCGATCGGCGTGCTCACCGCCGCTGGCCCAGGCCAGGCGAGGCCGGACTCCACCGTCACCGCCACGCTCGAGCTCACCGGCGACGCTGCCGGCAGCGTCGAGAACGCAGCAGGCGTCAGCAACGTCGAGGCGGTCAGCGGGCCGAGCAGGAACACCGCGCTGACCAGCGACCTGGCGAGTTGCTGCTGGCCGCCCAGCACCCCGGGCACGCCCCGTGGCAGCGAGGTCCGTAACGCCACCGCGACCAGCTCGGCGAGCACAGCCAGCGCGAACTGGGCCCAGGCCACCCAAGCGACGCTGGCCAGCAACGCGATCAGAACCGCGTCCGTCACGTCCCCGGCCAGCACGTCGGGTAGGACCACCAGCGGGTTGCCGATCGTGACAGCCAGAGCGGCCGGTAGGCCGGTCAGGAACGCCACCAGCACCAGCAAAGCGGCGAACGCACGGGCCCCGCGACCCATCCTGCTCATCAGCTGCCCTCGACGACGTCGCCGTACAGCACGGTGGCGGTCGCGCTGCCCCGCCCGGTCACACTGTCCACCCCGACCGCGGACAGCATCGCTGTCGGCCGGCTGAGCTGCGCCGTCACGGTCACCGTGTCCCCGGCGACCCTCACCTGCCCAACGACCTGCCCGGCAGCCAGCACCCGGTCGGCCGCGGCGACCGCCGCCGCCGGGTCCACCACCAAACCCTGCGGACCGGACCGGCGCAGTGAGTCCGGGGCAAGCGCATCCGCGCCGGCCCGCGCCGCCTGCTGCGCCACATCCGCCGCCTGGCCGCGGGCCGCGAGCGCCGCCCCGCCATCAACGACCAACCCGGCCATCGACAGCATCGCCACCGCCAGGATCGGCATCACCATCGCGACCGCGCCGCGGTCACACTCAGCCCCACCACCGGGCCGCACACCGTCCTTGCAGATCACTGCGGCACCCCGTTGAAGTCACGGTAGGTCTCCAGCGGAGCCCGGGAGCGCGAGATCATCGTCACCGACCCCGGCAGCCCGGCCAACGTCAACCCGGCCAGGTCGATCGTGCACGTCAGGTCCACAGCGACATACCCGCCCGGGTGGAACGCGGCGGTGTCAACATTGACCTGCAGCTGCCCGCAGGCCATCCCCGCCTGCGACAGCGTCTCGACCGCTGCCTGCTGCGCGTCGCTCATCGCCTGCCCGGGTGCGTTGCCCAACGCGGCCGCGCGGGCCGCCGCCGAACCGGCCTGCTCGACCAGCTGCCGGCCATGACTGACCCGACCTAACCCGACGACCAGCAGCAGCATCACCAGCACGAACGAGGACATGATCGCCAACTCCAGCGCAGCGAAGCCGCCATCAGAGCCAGCCCTGCGGATCACCATCTCAGTTCGGCCCGACGAAACGCTCGACCGGGCCGGCGACGGTCTCGCGCACCGTCAACCCCAACGGCACGATCGACAACACGTCCGCGCGGACCGTCACCGTCACCGTCGTCAGCGTCCGGTCGACCTGCACATCCGGGTTCTGCAGCAGATTCGGGGCGACCTGCCACAGGTAGCTGCGGGCATCCTGCTGGCCGAGCTCTGCGGTCGAGGCGTAACCCCGGGCGCTACGCAAACCGCCCTGCGCGGCGGCCTCCGCCACGTTGCGTCCGTGCCACAGCAGCGCGAACTGCACCACCCCACCCACCATCAGAATCAGGACCGGGAAGGTGATGACGACCTCGAGGATGCCGTAGCCGCCATCAGCACGCCAGCGACCACGACAAGACCGGCGGCGCCGGCTGACACCCACCGGCTGCATCACCGCCACCATCCCGCCTCTACTGCCGACTACTGCGTCTGGACGTTGTCGGCAGCGGTCTTCGCCTTGGCGACCAACACCCCGACGATGATGATCGCGGCCGCCGCGAACAGCCCTACGATGATGGCCGTCTCGACGATGTTGGACCCCCGGTCACCTTTCTCGCGGACACCGCGACGCACCTCGCTCAGGTGCAGGCCGACCAGGAACAAGAACGTGGAAACAGGAAGCATGATCAGACTCCGTGATCTGTGAGAATCGGTTTGCAGGGCAGTTGGTCGGTCGGGGCCGTGCACGCAAAACCGGACTGTCAACGGCACCACCCCAGCATCAGCAGGACGCCCGTCAGCACGCTGTACAGCGCTGTCGTCGATGACGTCTGGCACGGACCCATCAGAACCCCATGACGTTCACGACGGCCGGGTAGGACAGGAAAACAAAGAACCCGAATCCGACCACGAGCTGCGCCAAGCTCATCGACATGTCCCGCTCGGCGGCTTTGCCTTCGGCGTCGGCGAGTTCCCGTCGGCGCATCGTCGCGGCCCGGGCCGACAGGGTCTGGCGCACCCGGGCGCCATCGTGCTCGACCAACCGCACCAGTGACCCCAGGTCACGTAGCTCGGCCACCCCGATCCGTTCCCCGAGTTCGGTCAACGCCGCCCACTGATCGCGGCCGGCGAGCCTGGCCCGCGACAGAGTGTCCCGCAGCAACGCCATCGGCCAGCCGGCCCCGACCTTCGCGGCGCTGCTCAGCGCCTGCGCGGGCGCAGCATCCCCCGCCATCTCCAACGCGACCAGGTCGAGGTAGGCGCCGAGCGCCCGCCGGAAGTCATCTCGGCGCAGCACAGCCTCCCTGCGGACCTCCAGGTCGGGCAAGAAGAAGAACGCGCCGGCGACACCCACCGCCAGCGGGAAAGGCGCGGCAAGCGGAATCGGTAGTCCGGAGATGAGCTGCAGCCCCACCAGCGTGAACAACGAAAGCAGGAACCCAGCCGCTGCGGACAGGACCTTACGGGCCATCACCTCATCGACGCCCTGGCCGGTCAACGCCACGTCCTGCCGCAGCCGGGTGCAACTGATTCCGTGCCGGGACAACTCGGCGGTCAGCAGCTGACCGAGCCGCGTCCACCCCGCCGCCCCGGACGGGCCGGCCATCGGCACCCTGCTTCGGGCATCAAACTGACCCAACTGAACCAGCGGACTGGGGCGCGCCGGCAGCAACCGACCCAGCAGGAACACCACGACCACCCCGAGCAACGCCCCGACCAGGGCCAGCGTGATCACGGCCGGCCGACGATCACTGGCCTGCTGGTTGGTTGCGGCTCGGCGGACAGCGCGGCGGCTGCCGTCGGTGTCATACCAGTCAGGCTGGCCACGATCGCCAAGTCCCGCGCAGCCGGTCGCTGACCCGGCCGGGCCAAAAACGGCGCCGTCGGGGCGGACCCCGCTAGCCGGCGCATCCAACCGAACCCGAACGCGAAGATCCCCAGCACCACCGCAAGCGCCACCTGCCCACCGAACGTGCTGTACGGCTCGACATAGGTCTGACCAGCCGTGACCAGAAACACCCCGAACAACACGGTCAGCCCGACCACCATCTGCATCCCCCGGCGTAGGCCGCGGCGCCCGGCCGACACCCGGCGGCGCATGTCCAGCTCCTCGCGGGCGGCGACTGACAGTCCACTCAGCACCACACCCAGGCCGTTGCCGCGGCGTTGCGCGGAAAGGATCAGCGCTGCGAGCACCAGATCGGCGGAGGCGTCATCCAGCCAGCTCGCCAAACTCAGCAACGCCTTGTCGACCGGCACCCGCACCCTCATCTGACCGACCAGCCGGATCAGCGCCGGCCGGATCAGTGGCGGGGCGTTCTGCGCCGTCACCGGGATCGCCTGCTCCAAACTCGCGTTACCGCCGACCGTGTCGCGCAGCGACTCTGTCCACACGACCAACGCCTCGAGCCGTTCGATCTGCAGCTGCTCAGCCCGGCCGCCACCGAACAGCAACGGCCACGCCGCGACCAGCGCCCCGAGCCCGACCGCGGCGACCGGCCAACGCGTCAGCAGCAACACCAAGACGGCGACAATCACACCGCCCGCCAACCGGCCGGACAACCGTGGATCACCCAACGCCCGCACCGCCCGCTGCCCCCGGCCAGGTGGCCGGATCGGATCCCGCGCGACCCCCCGCACCCCGACGATCAGCAGCAACACCGCGCCGCCGAACGCCGCGCCCAGCACCGCCGCGACCAGCACCCCCAGATCAGGCAGCATCAGTCACAGCCCCCGCCCGGACCACTCGGTGGCCGCCCACGCGGCGTCGTCGTAACCGAACTCGGCCAGCTCCTCACGCCGGTGGATCGCCACGTCCCTGTCCCGCACCGCCCGGCCGTCGACCGGTGACGGCACGAACAGCCTGCTGGTCGAGACCCGGTTGTTGTCGGTCCCGACGACCTCGAGCACCTCCACCACCGTCCGTTGCCCACCCACCCGCCGGTTCTTTTTCAGATACACCACCAGGTCCAGGCTCGCGCCGATCAGCTGGTGCATCACATCGACACCCAGCCCCTGGTACTGCGCGCCGTAGGTCGACAGCTTGTTGAACACGTCGTGGGCGCTCTTGGCGTGCAGGGTGCTGACCGACCCGTCGTTGCCCTGGGACATCCCGTTCAGCGTGGTCACCACCTCAGGGCCCAGGATTTCGCCCAGGATCACCCGACCAGGGTTCTGCCGCCGGGTGCGCCGGGCCAGCTCGTCCAGGGTGATCCCGCCCTTGCCATCGCTGTCGGGAAGGACGTACTCCCACTCGACCACGTTCGGGTGCAGCTCGGGATGCCGGCGCAACCCCAGCTCCAAGGACTGCTCGATCACGACCAGCCGCTCGGCCGTCGGCACGCAGTTCAACAGCGCCCGCAGCAACGTGGTCTTACCGGCGCCGGTCCCGCCCGCGATCATGATGTTCAGCCGGGCGCCCATCGCGGCCCGCAGGAACTCGCCCAGCTGCTCGAGGACCGTCCCGAGCTCGACCAGCGTCGGCAGGAACATCTGCGGGTAACGGTTCCGGCGGATGCTCACCGACGGCCGTTCCCCCGCCGTCATGATCGCCGAAAGGCGGGACCCGTCATGCAAGCGCAAGTCCAACGTCGGGGCGGCCAGTGAGAACGGACGGGGGTTCAGCCCGGCGTACGCCGCGAGGTTCGCGACAATGTCGATCAGGTCATCGTCGGTGGCCGCGACCGGCCGGCCGCGGACCGTCCCGCGCTCGTCGGCGTACGTCACCCACACCTCGTCCGCGCCGTTGATGTCGATGTCCTCGACCATCTCGTCCTCGAGCAGCTCCTGCAGCTCACCGGCCTGATACATGCTGGCGAACACCGCATCAGCCAGCCGCTGGTCGAAACTGGGATCGGGCAGGTCCCGGCCCGCCGCCAGTTCGGCCTGCAGGTGCTGCTTGACCGACGCGTCGATGAAGCTCAGCGCCAACTGCTCCTCATCGACACTCGCCAGCTCGACCAGCCCGGCAGCCTTACGGCGCTGCTTCTCAACCGTCAGCACGTCCGCCACCTGCTCCTGCAGATGTCGGACCAGCTGGTAGTCCAACAGCTCACTCATCGGCGCACCGTGTCGGGGTCGCGGCCAGCCGGACTGGGCGCTGCGGTCGGTCCGGTCGCCCCAGCGCGGCCTGCCCACCGGCCGGGCGCCACTGCCACACCATCAGTCGGCGTAGCCAGCAGCGCCGGTCGAGCCGGCGAGGCAAGAACCTGCGGCCACGACGACAGGACCGTCTCGGTCAGCGTCCGCACCGACCCGATCAGCTCGCTGCGTAGCAGCCGGCGGGTCAGCTGGCCCTCGCGGAGCATGGCGATGCCGGCCGGGTCCTCGGCGTACAGCCCGACGACCGGGATCGGTGACCCGGCCGCCTCGAGCATCTGCTGCACCTGCCCGACCGCTGTCCTTCCGGCGGTACCAGTTCGCGCCCGCACCACCACCGCCACCGGGCTGCGCAGCAACGACACATCCCCCAGCGACGCGGCGAGCTCACCGACCCGGTCCCGCAGGTGATACAACCCACCGAGGTCCGGCCGGACCAACACCAACACCACCGTCGACGCGGCTGCCATCGCGACCGCCGGGTTCCCCGGCTGCAACCGGCCCAGATCGGCGATCACCGTCCCTTCCCAGCCCGCCGCCGCCTGCGCGACCCGCGGCCACAACCGGGCGAGCAGAGCGAACCCTTCCGCCGACAACGCGCCTGGTACCACCGGCACACCGAGCGTCGTCGGCTGCGCGTACCGCAACACACCGTCCGCCGGCAACGCCGCCCGGCAGTCCGCCGCCAACAACGACACCGACGGTTGCGCGTCCAGCAGCCGGTCGCCGTCGGTGTCGGTGTGTCGCAACCGGAACGGCAGATCCGCGCCAGCACAGTCAGCCTCGAGCAGCGCCCGCTGCCCCGGCCACACCAACCCCATCACCGTCGCCAGATCAGTGACCCCCGGGGCGCCCTTGTCCGCGCACACCGACACGATCACTACGCCGGCACCTTCACGAGCGCGACCACACCGGCGCCGCTGGCCGCCGCCACCGCCGTACTCACACCATCAGGCACCGTCACCGTCACCAACGTGCCGCCGCTGACCGCCGGATCAGGCCGCGCACTGAACACCTGTGCCCGCTCGGCCAACACCCGCGCGTCAAGCTCAACGGCGCCCTTCACCGGCAACTGCACCACCCGCACCACATCCCCCGGAACCAGGCCATCAGCCGGCACCTGCCCAGAACGCACCGCCACCCCCACCTGCGCCTGCCCCGGCAACAACACATCGCCTGAGGTCAACATCGACCGTTGCACCAGCGTGTCCGGCAGCAACGTCACCGCCGCTCGCTGCCCCACCACCGAGTCGATGTTGCCGCCGGCGACCGCCACCACCCGGCCACTGACCGGCACCGTCGTCACATCCGCCCGCTGCACCACCTGACCGACCGGCACCTGCCGCAGCATCATCACCACCGGCGCCTTCGCCCCCGCCGACGAATACAGATAGGCGCCCAACGCCGCCAAGCCGACTATCAACGCGACCGACAGCGCGATGAGACCGCTGTGCCGCTGCCGAGTAGGCAACGGCGTCCCCAAAGCACCCGCACCCAACCGACCGGAGCCGTTCCCCGATGACGCCGTCCCCGCGACCCTGCCGGGCATGGTCGTCACCTGTTCACGACCTGTGTCTGCATGACCCGCAGCGGCGCGCTGTCCTGCGTCTGCATCTGCGGCAACACCCCACTCAACCCGCCGGTCCCCGTCCAGCTCACTTGCCAAAGGACCGTCACCGTCGAGATGATCGTCCCCTCCGTCACCGACCGATAGCGGTAGCCACAACCCCCCGGCGGCGCCGAGTTCCCGTCCCGCTCCACCCACGCCCGGCCCGGCCCGGCACACCGCACCGCCGGGCTGCCGTCACCCGGATCGAACAACAACCCCACCGGTGTGGCGGTCACCGTCGCCGACACCGCCCCCGCCGACACCGTCTGCGTCAACGGCTGATAAGACGCCGGATCGGTCCAGAACCA
>JBBSTI010000027.1:0-30129 GCA_038236005.1 Mycobacteriales bacterium
GCCGCGCCCGCTGGTCATCTCGACCGACGAGGAGTCCGGCCGGGTCGCCGTCACCCGCAAGATCGTCGGGGCCGGCCCGTCGCCGCGCAGGCTCGCCGCTCAGCAGACCCCCGAGCAGGTCCAGGCGTACGCCGCCGGGATCGGCAAGGACCTTGCCGCGCTCGGCGTCACACTGGACCTCGCGCCGCTGCTGGACCTGGAGGACGGACCGTCCGGCGGGGTGATCGGCGACCGCAGCTTCAGCGCCGACCCGGAGATCGCCGCCGAGTACGGCCTGGCCTTCTCCCGCGGGCTCGCTTCGACCGGGGTGCTGCCCACCGTCAAGCACTTCCCCGGCGAGGGTCGCTCCGACATCGACCCGCACGTGTCCGGCAAGGGCACCGTGGACACCCCGCTGGAGGAGCTGATGCCGACCGACATCGCCCCCTTCCAGCAGGCCATCGACGCCGGCGTCCCGGTCGTGATGGTCAACCATCTGCAGTACGCCGCGCTGGACCCCGACCTGCCGGCGACCATGAGCCCCAAGGCGTACGCCCTGCTCAGGTCGCTCGGCTTCGAAGGGGTCGCGATGACCGACAGCGTCGGGATGGGCGCGGTCAACCTGCGTTGGGACTTCCCCCTGGCCGCGGTGCAGGCGATCTCGGCGGGCGCCGACGCCGTGCTTGCGACCGACGGCAACCAGGCACTTCGGATGCGGGACGCACTCGTCGCCGCGGTGACCGACGGCTCGCTGCCCGAGGCCCGGCTCGACGAGGCCGCCGCCAGGGTCACGGCGCTGGGCGGCGGCGACACCGAGGCGTTCACCTGCCGGGCGACGACCCTGCCGGTCCTGGCGCCCTAGCGATGGCCGACCCGTTCACCGTCCTGGAGGTCGACACCCCCACGGGCGTACGGGAGATCAAGCTCACCAACCCGGACAAGCCCTACTTCACCGGGCTGCCCGAGGGGCGTGGGCGCAAGCGGGACCTGATCGACTACTTCCTGGCCGTCGACGACGGGATCGTCCGCGCGCTGCGTGAGCGGCCGACCGTGCTCAAGCGGCACCCGGGCGGCGCCGACACCGAGGCGATCTATCAGAAGCGGTTGCCCAAGCACGCCCCGCCGTGGGTGGAAGCGGTGACGGTGTCCTTCCCGAGCGGTCGCAGCGCGTCCGAGCTGTGCCCGGTCGACGTCGCGCACGTGGTCTGGGCCGCCACCCAGGGGACGCTCGACTTCCACCCGTGGCCCTCGCGCCGGGACGACGTGGAGTCGCCGGACGAGCTGCGGATCGACCTGGACCCGATGCCCGGCACCACCTTCGACGACGTCCGGGAGGTGGCGCTGGAGGTCCGCGCGGTCCTGGACGACCTGGGCTACGCGTCCTACCCCAAGACCTCGGGCAGCAAGGGCATCCACGTCTACGTGCGGGTGCAGCCGTCCTACACGTTCACCCAGGTCCGGCACGCGACGCTGGCCGTCGCCCGCGAGGTCGAACGTCGGCGACCGGAGATCGCGACCGCCCGCTGGTGGCGCGAGGAGCGCGGCGAGCGGGTGTTTCTCGACTACAACCGGATGGCCCGCGACCAGACGATCGCGTCGGCCTACTCCGTGCGGGCCTCCGGCCTCGCGCTGGTCTCGGCCCCGTTGACCTGGGACGAGGTGCCGGTCGTCGACCTCACCGACTTCGACATCTGGACGATGCGCGACCGGTTCGCCGAGCGGGGCGACGTGCACGCGGCGATCGACGACGTGCACCACCCGCTCGAGTCCCTGCTGGAGCTGTACGAGGACCAGGGTGAGGGCGAGGCGCCCTACCCGCCGCAGTTCCCGAAGATGGCGGGCGAGCCGCTGCGGGTGCAGCCGTCCCGCAAGCGTCGTCAACGGGGTGACCCGCCGGACGAGTCCCCGGCCACCACGGACAGCCTGGACGCCACCGGCGGCCCTGGCCGCGCCCAGGCCCCGGCCGACAACGACCCGTGGGCCACCCCGCCGGCCGGCTGAGCCTTGACGCGACGGGAGACCGTCATGAGGAGGGCTTTTCGGTTACTCAGCTGGCGCGACGGACCCCAAACGGTCTGAGACGCCCGCACGATCATGGGCCGGGCCCCCGCGCTGGTGGGCTCAGCTGTAGATGGCCCGGCTGACCCAGTCGGCGATCAGGGCCGGCTTGCTCTCGCCCTCGATCTCGACGCTGATGTTGTTCGTCACCTGGATGGTGTTCGGGTTCTTCAGGTCAGCCGACCTCAGCGTCAGGACGGCGCGGATCCTGGAGTCCACCTTGACGGGGGACAGGAAACGGACCTTCTCGAAGCCGTAGTTGATGCCGACCGAGATGCCCTCGAGCCGCTCGGGCGGGACCGGCACCGTCGAGACCAGGTGCGACAGCATCGACAGCGTCAGGAAGCCGTGGGCGATCGGGACGCCGTACGGGGACAGCTCGGCGCTCTTGACCGGATCGATGTGGATGAACTGACGGTCCTCGGTGACCTCGGCGAAGGCGTTGATGCGCTCCTGGTCGATGAGGAACCAGTCGCCGGGCGGCTGCTCCTTGCCGATCGCGTCCTGGAAGATCGCGTGGGCATTTTCGGCGTGGGTCATGAGGGCTCCTCAGGGTTGTTGTCGTGCCGGGTGCGCGTGTCGTCGGGGATCCGGATGAGCCCCTCCTGGACGACGGACACCGCGCGGTGCCCGTCGTGGGTGTAGACACCGCCGTGGGCGAGGCCGCGTGCGCCGCCGGCCCACGGGGAGTGCTGGACGTAGAGGAACCATTCGTCGGCCCGGAACGGGCGGTGGAACCACATCGCGTGGTCGAGCGAGGCCATCTGCACGCCGTCGCCGAACCACAGGTCGTGGGGTCGGAGAGTGACCCCGAGCAGGGTGGCGTCGCTGGCGAACGTGACCGCGCAGGCGTGCAGCAGCGGGTCGTCGGGCATCGTGCCGGTCAGGCGCATCCAGACCCGGGAGTCCGGGGACTGGGTGCCCTCGCCGGTGCCGGCCTGGGCATCGACGAAGCGGATGTCCAGCGGGAACGTCAGCGGCCGCTCACCCGGCTTGCTGTTGCGGGCCTTGAAGACCTCGGTGCGGGTCAGCGTCTCGGACGGGTCGGGCGCCTCGGGCATCGGGTCCGCGTGGGCGAGGCCTTCCTCGGTGCGGTGGAACGAGCAGTGCAGGTTGAAGATCGCCCGGCCGTGCTGGATGGCCACCACGCGACGGGTCACGAAGGACTTGCCGTCGCGGATGCGGTCGACCTCGTAGACGATCGGGATGCTGGGGTCGCCGGGGCGCAAGAAGTAGCCGTGCAGGCTGTGCACGGGCCGGTCGGCGTCGACCGTGCGGCCGGCGGCCATCAGAGCCTGCGCGGCCACCTGGCCGCCGAACACCCGCTGCAGGTCGGTCTCCGGCTGTTGGCCGCGGAAGATGTCGACCTCGATGCGTTCCAGGTCCAGCAGCTCGACCAGCCGGTCGAGGCCTGCCTGGTCGGCGGGGCTGTCGTCGTACGGCAGGCTCGTCGAGCGGGTGGCGGCAGTCACGGGCCCATCATGGCCCAAGGGCCTGCGCGGGCGGGGAGGTGGGGTCACCACAGGGTGACGAGCCCGCCCAGGTCCGCGAAGGCCGGGTCACGGGTCACCAGCGTCGTCCCGGAGGTCAGGGCTTGCGCCGCGAGCATCCGGGCGAACGGATCCTGGTGCTGCCAGGCCAGGCCGCCGGCTCGCACGGCGTGCTCGGCGGTCATCGGCAGGGACACCGCACCCAGCCGGGCCAGGACGGCGTCGTGCGAGGCCAGCAGCGGCTCGACCTCGGGCCAGCGGCCGCTCCGGTGCTTGATCGCCATCTCCCAGACGGTGGCGGCCGAGACCAGCAGGGGTGTCCGCCGATCCGAGAGTGCCGAACGAGCCCGCTCGGACAGCTTGTCCGGGGCGCTGACGAGCCAGACATAGCCAGCAGCAGCCCTGCGGTCACGCCCAGGGCGTGAGGTCGTCCCCGGTCAACGGTGCGACGAACGCGTCCGGCACGTCGAGCGGCAAGAAACCGCTCTCCCGGACGGGCGGGTCGACGAGCGGCGTCAGTCGCACCAGGGGACGCCCCGCGCGCGCCACGATGACCTCTTCGCCGGCCAGCGCGGCGTCGAGCAGCTTGCTCAGCTGGGTCTTGGCCTCGGCCACGTTGTGGACGGTCAGGTTGGTCAGGTCAACCTGACCAACCTGGTGGTCGCGCTCAGCTCTCGGTGACCTGGCCGCCCTCGACCCGCCAGGTGCGTGTGACGGCGACGGCGTCGAGCAGCCGTCGGTCGTGGCTGACGAGCAGCAGGGTTCCTTCGTACGCCCCGAGCGCCGCCTCGAGCTGCTCGATCGCGGGCACGTCGAGGTGGTTGGTGGGCTCGTCCAGGACCAGCAGGTTCACGCCGCGCGCCTGGAGCAGCGCCAGCGAGGCCCGCGTGCGCTCACCGGGCGACAGCGAGGCGGCCGGGCGGTCGGTGTGGGCAGCCTTGAGCCCGAACTTGGCGAGCAGGGTCCGGGACTCGGCGGCGGTCCAGCCGGTCGCCTGCTCGACCACCTCGACGACCGTCCCGTCGCCGGCGAAGGCCGACCGGGCCTGGTCGACCTCGCCCAGCTCGACGGAGGAGCCCCAGGCGCGTCGCCCGGCCGTCAGGGGCAGCCGGCCGAGCAGGGCCTGCAGGAGCGTCGTCTTGCCGGCGCCGTTCGGTCCGACGATCGCGACCCGGTCGCCGCGGATCAGCTGCAACGTCACAGGTCCCAGCATGAAAACGCCCTGGGCGACGGCAGCCTCCGACAGCGAGCAGACCACCTCGCCGGACCGGGGCGCGCCGGCGATCTCCAGCTGCAGGGTCCACTCCTTGCGGGGCTCGACGACCTCCTCGAGCCGGTTCAGCTGCGACTCGATGGTCCTGACCCGTCCGGCGGCGTGGGTGGCGGCCTCGATCTTGGCGCCGCGGCTCACCTTGTCGCCGTCGGGCGACTTCCGCTTGGCCCGCAAGGCCCCACGCACGCTCTGCTCGCGCTGCCGCTGGGCCTGCGAGGCGAGCCCGGCGCGCTTGTCGTCGTAGTCCTCGTAAGCCTCCCGGGCCTGGGTCCGGGCCACCGCACGCTCGGCGAGGTAGGCGTCCCAGCCGCCGGCGTAGAGCCGGGCCGTGCGCAGCGGACCATCGATGTCGAGCACCGCACCGACCGTACGGGCGAGGAACTCGCGGTCGTGGCTGACCACGACCAGCCCTGCGCGCAGCCCCAGCACGAACTCCTCCAGGCGTTCCAGGCCAGCGAAGTCGAGGTCGTTGGTGGGCTCGTCGAGCAGGAAGACGTCGTACTGGGAGAGCAGCACGCTCGCCAGCGACGCCCGGGCCGCCTGCCCGCCGGACAGCGCCGTCGTCTCGGCGTCGAGCAGGCCGGTGTCGAGACCGAGATCGGCGAGCACCTGCTCGGACCGGGTGTCCAGGTCCGCACCGCCGAGGTCGAGCCAACGTTGCAACGCCGCGTCGTAGTCCGGTCCGTCGGCCCCGGTGGTCAGCGCGTCGGTCGCGGCGTCGAGGTCGTGCTGGGCGGCGGCGACGCCCGTACGCCGGGCCAGGAAGTCCGTGAGGGTCTCGCCGGGGCGCCGGTCGACCTCCTGGGGGAGCAGACCGACGGACGCGATGGCCGGTGCGAGCCGCACGCTGCCCGTGTCGGGGACCAGCGTGCCGGCGAGGGTCTGCAGCAGGGTGGTCTTGCCGACCCCGTTCGGTCCGACGATGCCGGTTCGGCTGCCGGGTGCGACGGTGAGCGAGACGCCCGACAGCACGCTCAGCGGGCCCCGCACGACGGTCACGTCGGACGCGACGAGGGTGGCGCTCACACCCGTCAGGCTACGGGGGACGGGACTGTCAGAAGTCGGTCCTACCGTGCCGGCATGACCCCGACCTGGCTCGCCGTGCTGCTGGCAGCAGCCGGGTTCCTTGCGGGGGTCGCGAGCACGCTTGTGGCGCGGCGGGGCCACCAGGTCGACAGGGAGACCGCACGTCGGGCAGAGACCCGGGCCCGAGTCTTCGAGGCGCTGCGGCTCATCAACGGACCGCCGTCGGAGCAGGACCAGGGACTGGCCGTCCTGGAGGCGACGTTCGCCAGCGACAAGCTCGACCCGGACGACGTGCGGTTCGTGGGGACGCAGATCGAGCTGGCGTTGACGCAGCTCCGGCCGCTGGACACCGACCCGTCCACGGGCGACACTGAGCGTCCCGAACCGCAGGAGCCGTGATGACCGCACCCACGCCGCAGCAGCGTCGCGCCGCTCGTCTGATCGTCAAGATCGACCGTCACCTCGGGCAGAAGACCAAGCCCGACATCTTGGCCCTGGCCCGGACTCGCGAGGTTGCCGACAGTCAGCCGAGCGGTCCTTCGGGACGCTAAGGCCGGACCTTTCGGGAGCAAGCCCTGGCGCGGTCAGGAGCCGAGCACGTCCGCGAGGTTGAAGTGCACCGGTTGATCGAGCTGGTCGTAGGTGCACGAGGACGGCTCGCGGTCCGGGCGCCAGCGGCCCCACTGGGCGGTGTGCCGGAACCGGGCGCCCTCGAGGTAGTCGTAGCGGACCTCGAGCACCCGCTCGGGACGCAGCGGCACGAACGACAGGTCCTTGCCGCCGTTCCACCGGCTGCCGGCGCCCTTCTCCGGCGTCTGCTCGGTCTGCCCCCAGCTCCAGGGATGCTCGCTGGCGTCGACGACGAGCGGCTGCAGCTCGATCATCAGCTCCCGCCGGCGGGCCATCGTCAGGGCACCGACCACCCCGACCGAGGCCAGGACGCCCTGCTCGTCGTACAGGCCGAGCAGCAGCGACCCGATCGCGTCCGGGCCGGAGGTGTGGACGCGGTAGCCGGCGACCACGCAGTCCGCCGTACGGGAATGCTTGATCTTGCTCATCACGCGCTTGTCCTGCTGGTAGGTCAGGTCCAGGCCCTTGGCGATGAGACCGTCCAGGCCGGCGCCCTCGAACTGGGTGAACCAGCGCTCCGCGGTCGTGACGTCCTGGGTGGCGGGCGTGAGGTGCACCGGAGGTGCGGCGTCCTGGAGCGCCTGCTCGAGCAGCGCACGGCGTTCCTGCATCGGCCGGCTCGTCAGGTCCTCGTCGTCCAGGGCGAGCAGGTCGAAGGCGATGAAGCTGGCCGGGGTGCGCGCGCTGAGCGTGCTCACCCGGGAGGCGGCCGGGTGGATCCGCTGCTGCAGCGCCTCGAAGTCGAGCCGGTCGCCCGTGGTCACGACGATCTCGCCGTCCACCACGCACCGCGGCGGCAGGTTCGTGAGCACGGCCTGCACGACCTCCGGGAAGTAGCGGGTCATCGGCTTGGTGTTGCGGCTGCCGATCTCGACCTCGTCACCGTCGCGGAAGACGATGCTGCGAAAGCCGTCCCACTTGGGCTCGTAGAGCTGACCGGCCGGGATCGTCATGACGGGCTTGGCGAGCATCGGCTTGACGGGCGGCATCACGGGCAGCTGCATGCCGGTCTCCTGCCCGCACGGGTCCCGAGGCACCCGTCAGGTGGATGCTTGAGCACCCACCTCTGCAGCCCGCCGCCGTGGAACCCCCAGGAAGACGAGTATTCGCACCTCCGTCCGGTCCTGCGACCGCAAGGTGGGTGCCCAAGCATCCGGTCAGGTCTCCCAGCGATGGGGGAGAGTCGAGGGCATGTCACGGCTGCGCACGGCTTCTCCGTACGTCCTGGGGGTCGGTCTGGTGCTCGCCGGGCTGAACCACTTCGTGAATGCAGGCTTCTACGAGCCGATGATCCCCGGCTGGCTCGGGTCGCCGCGCTTCTGGGTCGTGAGCAGCGGGTTCGTCGAGATCGGGGTCGGCGGGCTGATCCTGCCCCGGCGCACGAGGGTGCGCGGCGCGACGCTGGCCGTGCTCCTGCTGATCGCGGTCTTCCCGGGCAACCTGACACAGGCTCTGCACGCCGAGGGCGGCGTGGAGCGCACCATCACCTACCTGCGGCTGCCCCTTCAGGTGCCGTTGATCTGGTGGGCGTTCAGCGTCCGCCGGGATGCGAGACTCGCCCGATGAACCGAGGCGACGCGCTGGCCGGGCTCCTGGCAACCTGCAGATGCTCCGGGTCGCCCGCGGGTCGCCCGCCCGCGTGGTGATGGCCGCACGGCTGCCGCTGCAGGTGCCGCTGGTGCGCTGGGCGGTGGACGTACGAGCGGCCTCGTGACGGCGGGTGCAGGGGGGGCCGCAGCACGACCCGGCGGCGAACCTCAGAGCTGCGCTGGAGATGTACGAGGTGGGGGAGGCGATGATGCGCCAGCGGCTCCGACGCGAGAGCCCAAAGGCGTCGCCGGCACAGATCGAGGCAGAGATCGACGCGTGGCTTCAGCATCGACCAGGAGCCGAGCACGGCGACTTTCCCGGGGCCCCGCTCGAGCCAGCGCCCGTGAACGGGGTCGCCGCCGCGGAGCAGCTGACCGGGGTCCTGGTCGCCGGTGGCTACGAGCTCTTGGCCCTGGTCTAGGAGACTCCTGAACAAGTCGAAATCCGCTGCGAGCCCAAGCCTGTGACCTGCGGTTTCTCGTGACGCCGTTGCTGTTATCGGCCGTTATTCAGGAGTCTCCTAGCGGCAGGCGGCCGGTCGCCTGGCCACCGTACGGATGATCGTGCCCGGCGTAGGCAGGGTTGTCCTCGACGTGCTCGTCGCGTCCGCCGGGATCGAGCCAGAGCTCGTTGCGCGGGCCGAACGGCTTGAGGTCCTGCCGGGGCTCACGGTCCCGGTCGCGACCGTCGCCGACCTTGTGGTGCTGGCAGGCGTCGGCCGAGCCGGCCCCCACGCCGTCGCAGCCCACCCCTGAGCAGATCGCCGCCCAGGCTGAGACCGACCAGGCGGCTGCCAAGGCTAAAGCCGCCGACGACCGAGCCGCGGCCGAGAAGAAGGCCGCTGACGATGCAGCCAAGGCAGAGGCCGCCCGGGTCACCGCCGAGCAGAAGGCTTGCTGAGGACGCAGCCAAGGCCGCCGAGGAGGAGGCCAAGAAGGGCACGGTGTCCCAGCGCAACGCGTTGCGCTCGGCCGAGTCATACCTTGACTTCCAGGGCTTCTCCCGCAAGGGCCTCATCAAGCAGCTGGAGTTTGAGGGCTACACCGCCGAGCAGGCCGCGTTCGGGGTTACGAGTACCGGCCTGGGCTAATCGCTCGCTGGTTGTCTCAACTGCACGGCGTTGTGCAGCGAGGAAAGGCGCTCGCTGCTCTCACCTCCCGCCAGCAGGCAACTGGCGGGGGGCTGCTCTGTCTCCCCTCTCGGCCGAATGGGGCCTGACAGGCGAACGGGATCGGTCACCCCGCCGGTTCCTCGACCTCGACGCTGTCGTCACCGACGCGGTCCGGGCTGCCGACCGCTGAGGAGCCATCTGGCGTGGGCTTCAGGGGAGCTGTTCGACGCCGGCAACACGCAGCCCGCCGGCCAGGTGCAGCACCCGTACGCCGGGGGCGTGGACGAGCAGAGCGTCCCGGCAGTCCGGGCACGGGGTCTGCACCGTGGTGGTGTCGGCGCCGGTGTGCCGGACCGCGACCAGGGTGATCGGGACGGAACCGGCCGCGAGCACCACGGCGAGCGCCGCCGGTTCGGGGCACCGATCGCCAAGGGCAACCGCCGTGACGACCTCGCCCGTCCGGGTCCGGACCGCGCAGGCACGAGGGTGCGCGACCGGGTCACCACCCCGGCGCAGCGCGCGGACGGCCTCGCCGACCAGCTCCAGCTCCGGGGTGGTCGGCCGCACCGCTACTGCAGCTCGCCCGAGGCGAGCGTCAGGCGACCCAGCTCGGTGAGCGGGCCGATCGAGCGCTCCAGCCCCTCGAACCCGGAGCCGACCATGGATCCGCCGGCCACCCGGGCGACGATCCCGGCGACGACGACGGCCAGCTTGTAGAAGCCGAAGGCCTGCGCCCAGGGCAGGGCCGAGAGGTCGGCGCCGGTGCGGGCGGCGTACAGCTGGGCGATCTCGGCCCGGGTCGGGAAGCCCTCGAGCGCGGTCGCGGACTCGACGACGGTCGAGCCGTCGCGCAGGCCGCCGGCGTCGCCGGCCTCGCGCCAGTAGACCAGCAGCAGCCCGAGGTCGGCGATCGGGTCGCCGAGGGTCGACATCTCCCAGTCGAGCACCGCCGCGACACGCCCGGGGGTCTGCGGGTCGAGCATCGTGTTGTCGAGCCGGTAGTCGCCGTGCACGATCCCGGTGCGGGCGGTCGTGGGGACGCTGGTCATCAGGTCCTGGGACAGCCGATCGAGCGCTTCGTGGCCGTCGATCCGGGTCGCCTCCCACTGCTTGCCCCAACGACGGACCTGCCGCTCGAGGTAGCCGTCCGGGCGACCGAACGTGTCCAGCCCCACCGACGCCGGGTCGACCTGGTGCAGGTCGGCCAGCACGGAGACGAGCCCCTCGCCGACCGCCCGCCGCTCGGTCGGGCTGTCGGCGTAGCCGGCGGGCAGCGTCTCCCGGCAGATCAGGCCGTCTATGCGTTCCATCACGTAGAACCGCTGGCCGAGCAGCTCCGGGTCGTCGCAGAAGGCGTACATCTCGGGCACCGGTACGGCGGTGCCGGAGAGCGCTGCCATCACGGTGTGCTCGCGGCGCATGTCGTGGGCGCTCGGCAGGATGTTGCCGAGCGGCGGGCGACGCAGCACCACGGACCTGGTGCCCGAGGTGACCGCGTAGGTCAGGTTGCTCTTGCCGCCCGAGATGAGCTCGACCGTGCAGTCGGCCCAGCTCGGGTCGTCAAGGGCCTTGGCGAGGAAGGGGCCGACGACCGACGGGTCGGCGCCCTGAGTGGTGGAGGTCACCCGGACAACATAGAGGCACCTGCTCGCACCCCGTACGGTGTGCCGGTGGCCCGCCGTCGTCTGCTGGCGGAGCAACCTTTCGCCGCCTCCCCCTCCCTGCACCTGCCGCGCTCGCGGCGCAGCCCGTTGCTCAGCGTCGTGCGCCGGCTGCTGATCGCGCTGGGCGTGCTGCTCCTGGTGACGCTGTTGGTCTACCTCGACCGGGACGGCTACACCGACAACACCGGGCGGCCGATGGGTTGGCTCGACGCGCTCTACTACGCGACGGTGACGCTGTCGACCACCGGCTACGGCGACGTGGTCCCGGCCAGCGAGCAGGCCCGCCTGGTGAACGTCCTGGCGGTCACGCCGTTGCGCATCCTGTTCCTCATCATCCTGGTCGGCACCACGGTCGAGGTGCTCGCCGAGCGCACCCGCGACCAGGTCAAGCAGTCACGCTGGAGGTCGTCCTTGCGCTCCCACACCGTCGTCGTCGGCTATGGCACGAAGGGCCGCAGCGCGGTCGCCGTCCTGGTCGAGGACGGGGCCGACCCCGCCCAGTTCATCGCGGTCGACACCGTGCAGGCCCACATCGACGAGGCGACCGCCGACGGTCTCGCGGCCATCCTCGGCGACGGCACGCGCAGCCAGGTGCTCGCGCAGGCGCAGGTCGCCACCGCCCGTCGGATCATCATCGCGGTGCCGCGGGACGACACCGCCGTGCTCACCACGCTGACGGCGCGGGCGGCGAACCGGACGGCTCGGCTGGTCGTCGCCGTGCGAGAGGCCGAGAACCTGCCCCTGCTGCAGCAGAGCGGGGCGGACCAGGTCATCGTCAGCAGCGAGGCCGCGGGCCGGCTACTCGGCGTCGGGGTCGCCTCCCCGGCGACCGGCGAGGTGCTCGCGGACCTGCTGCAGCCCGGCAAGGGCCTGGAGCTGGCGACCCGTCGGGTCACCGACGCCGAGATCGGCGTGGGCGTCAACGACGTGCCGGAGCGGGTCGTCTCGGTGGTCCGTGCGGGCGAGACGCTCCCGTTCTCCTCACCCGCGTGCGCGATCCTGAAGAAGGGTGACCTGCTGGTGCACGTCCAGGAGGCGCACGGGTGACCCTGCGCCTGGTCGACCGCTCACCGCAGGTCCCCGCCGACACGCTGATCGCCGCGATGGTCCCCCCGCCGGCCTTCGCCCTGGCCCGGTTCGCGACGTACGAGCCCGCCGAGCCCTCCCAGGCCGAGGCCGTACGGGTGCTGCAGGCTTTCGCGCAAACCCTCGAGCCACCGAAGAAGAAGCTGTTCGGCAAGGCCGAGCGGCCGGGCCGGCCGGGGGTCTACCTGGACGGCGGCTTCGGGGTCGGCAAGACGCATTTGCTCGCCTCGCTGTGGCACGCCTCCCCGGAGCCGCGGGCGTACGGCACCTTCGTCGAGCTCACCCACCTGGTCGGGGCACTCGGCTTCGCCGAGACGGTCCAGGCGCTGTCCGGACACCGGCTGGTCGCGATCGACGAGTTCGAGCTGGACGACCCGGGCGACACCGTGCTGGTCTCGACGCTGCTCGGCCGGCTGGTGGACGCCGGTGTGCGGATCGCAGCCACCTCCAACACGCTGCCCGGCTCGCTCGGCGAAGGCCGGTTTGCGGCAGAGGACTTCCTGCGGGAGATCCAGGGCCTGTCGGACCGCTTCCAGCCGGTACGGGTGGACGGCGAGGACTACCGGCACCGCGGCCTGCCGGACGCGCCCCCACCGGTGACGGCCGAGGAGCTGGCGCGCCGCGCGGAGACCGACGGGGCCTCGCTGGACGAGTTCGACGAGCTGCTGGCCCACCTGGCGACGCTGCACCCCAGCCGCTACGGCGCCCTGGTCGAGGACGTCTCGCTGGTCTGCCTGTCCGGCGTGCACCCGGTGAATGACCAGGGCGCCGCGCTGCGGCTGGTCGTGCTGGCCGACCGGCTGTACGACCGGGACGTGCCGGTCGTGGTCTCCGGGGTCGCGCTGGACAAGCTGTTCCCCGACGAGCTGCTCGCCGGCGGCTATCGCAAGAAATACCTGCGGACTGTCTCGCGGCTCACCGCCCTGGCCCGTCAGGCAGGTTGATCGAGGGTGCCGCGGGGGAGCGCCCAGCGGTGCGGCTGGCCGGTCACGGTGGCGATCAGCTCGTAGTCGTGGTCGTAGTGCAGGATCTCGAGACCGGCCACCTCCGCGCAGGCCGCGATGAGCAGGTCGGGCAGGCCCACCTCTCGATGCTGCCCGGTCCGCACGAGCAGGCCCTGTACCTCTCGAGCCCGGTCCAGCACGCGGTGATCCACCCCGGCACGGGGAAGCAGTGACATCCTGCGCACCAGCTGCTCGTGATCTGAGGCCGTCCGGGCGGCGACCCCGAGCTCCAGCTCCACCAGGGCGCAGGTCCAGGACGTGCCGTCGCGCAGCAGCGGGACGACGACCTGGCTGACGGCCGGCTGCCGCAGGCGGGACCACACGCTGGTGTCGAGCAGCGACCCGACCGTCACCGCTCCCACAACCGGTCACGGTCGGCGAGCACCTCGAGGTCCAGGGTGGAGGTCATGAAGTCCAGCAGCTCGAGCCGTTCCACCCGCTCGACCAGCTCTCGCAAGGCCCGGTCGACCGTCTCACGCTTCGTGCGTGTGCCCAACAGCTGCTGCGCCCGACGTAGAAGATCGTCGTCCAGGTCCACCACAGTTTTGGTCATTCAGACATCCTAGAACCGACCGCCTGGACATCCTCAGGCCCGAGGCAGCGAGATGCCGCACCGGCCCTGGACAATGGCGCATGACCGACCCACGTCCCCGGATGATTGAGCTGGCCGAGCAGGTGCAGCAGCTCAACGACGCCTACTACGGGGCGGGAGAGTCCCCCCTTCCGGACGCCGAGTTCGACGCTCTGAAGGACGAGCTGGCGGCCCTGGTTGCCGAGCACCCGGACCTGGCCCCGGCCGACAACCCGCTCGAGAAGGTCAACGCGCCGGCCGAGCTGCAGGGCCCGACCGTCCGGCACGCCCGCCCGATGCTGTCGCTCGCCAAGGCCAGCACTCCCGAGGCGGTCGCCACCTTCTGCGCGCGGTTCAGCGGCCAGCAGTTCGTGGTGTCGGAGAAGCTCGACGGGATGTCGCTGTCGGTGGTCTTCCAGGACGGGGTGCTGCAGCACGTCGCAACCCGGGGCACCGGGACCGAGGGCGAGCTGGTCACGGCCAAGGTGCCTTTCGTGCTGCCCGGCATGCCGACGGAGATCCAGGAGCCCGGCCGCGTCGAGCTGCGCGGGGAGGCGGTGATGGAACGCTCCGCCTGGCGGGCCTACAACGAGGCGCACCCGGACAAGACGCTGACCAACCCGCGCAACGGGGCCGCCGGCACGCTCATGCAGAAGGACCCGAGGGCCGCCGCCGAGGCAGGTCGGGTGCTGCGCTTCTACGTGTTCACCGCTGACCGCGACGGCGTCGGTATCGACACCCCGGCCGGGTTCGAGGACGTCGCCAGCATCGGCTGTGCGGACGTGGCGGCCGTGCAGGCAGCCATCGTCACCATCGGGGAGCAGCGGGACGCGCTCGATCACGAGATCGACGGCGCCGTCGTACGCCTGGCCTCGGCCGTCGCGTTCGAGGCGGCCGGCTACAACACCGCCGAGCCGCGCGGGGCGATCGCCTTCAAGTACCCCCCGGAGGAGCGCACCACGAAGCTGCTCGCGGTCGAGTGGCAGGTCGGCAAGATCGGGAGAGTCGCCCCGCGCGCCCGGGTGGCGCCAGTTTTCGTCGGCGGGGTCACGGTCGAGAACATCACGATGCACAACGCCCGGATGATCTCGGAACGGGACCTGCGGGTCGGCGACACGATCGTCGTCGTGCGGCGCGGCGACGTCATCCCGTTCGCTGCCCGGTCGATCCCGGAGGACCGGGACGGCACCGAGCAGGTCGTCGTCCCGCCGACGCGCTGCCCGTCCTGCGGCTCCGAGCTGGAGGTGCGGGGGACGGGTGAGGACCGGTTCTGCCTCAACCTGCAGTGCCCCGCACAGGCGGGCCGGCGGCTGATCCACTGGGCGTCGCGGCCCGCGGCGGACATGGAGGGCTTCGGGGAGACCTGGATCCTGAAGCTGTCCGAGGACGGGGTGCTGCGCACCCGCGCAGACTTCTACGACCTGACCGCCGAGCAGCTGCAGACGTACGAACGGATGGGGGAGACCTCCGCGACCAACCTGGTGGCTGCGGTCGAGGTGTCCAAGCAGCTGGGGCTGCGGCGGGCGTTGATCGGGCTGGCGATCCCGATGGCGAGCGACGGCACCGCGAAGCGGCTGTGCCTCGCCGGCTTCGAGCGGATCGAGGAGCTGATGGACGCGAGCCTTGAGGACCTCGAGGCGGTCGGCGGGATCGGTCCCCGGGTGGCGGCGTCCCTGGTCGAGTTCTTCGCCCGGCCGCAGACCCGGCTCGAGATCGAGCGGCTGCGCGGGCACGGGGTGGACCTGGACGTTCGTCCGGAAGACCGGCCGCTGGACGTCGCCGCAGCCGGGGACTCACCGTTGAAGGGCGCGAGCGTCGTCGTGACCGGCGCCTTCCTGCACGGCACCACCGGCGCCAAGATCAGCCGTCCCGACCTGACGAGGCTCGTCGAGCGGGCCGGCGCGACCGCGAGCAGCGCGGTCAGCGCGACCACGACCTACCTGCTGGTCGGCGCGAACGTCGGAGCCGCGAAGACCGGCAAGGCCGAGAAGCTCGGGGTGACCGTGGTCGACCCCGCGACCTTGTGGTCGTGGCTGTCGCAGGCCGGCGTCGCCTGACCGGGCGGGGGTCTCAGGCGTTGCGGGTCGCGGGCGAGGCGGACTGCGCCTCCCGCTCGGCCGCGAACAGCGGCGGGAGGAAATGCAGCATCAGCGTCGACCAGGTCAGGTGCGACAGGATCGGGGCCTGGATCCCACCAGACGCGCGACGCTGCAGGCCGAACAGGCTGCCCATCACCCCGGAGGCGAGGACCAGTGCCGGGTTGCGGGTGGCGGTGGTCGCCAGGCCGTAGATCGCGGTCGAGGTGATGACCGGGTGGTTGGCGCCGACCGCGGCATAGAGCGCACCGCGGAAGAACACCTCCTCGGCCGCGCCGTTGGCGAGCGTCGTGGCCAGCACCAACGGTGGTGAGCCCTGGTTGGCGTAGCGCATGATCTTGCTGATCGCCTCATTGAGCAGCGGGATCCTGCGCGCCACCAGCGCGGCCCCGTAGAAGCCACCGAACGCCGCTGCGCCGGTGAGCACGGGCGTGACGACGGGCCGACAGAGCCCGTCGCCGACCTTCACCCACCCCAGGTGCAACGGACCGCTGGCGAGCCCGCCGGCGAGCCAGGTCCCGGCCACGCTGAACGTCATCCCGTAGAAGGCCTTCGAGCCCGGCTTGGTCGAGAGCGAGGCCCCGAGGAGCCCTGCGCCGGCGAGCGAGACCCCAGCGGTCACCCGTCGGCGACGGTGAAAGGCCGCATCGCTCTCCCAGTGGTCGCGAGGCACCTTCTCCGTGAGGAAACGCGGCAGCCGCGAGAGGACGAGATTGGTCCTCACGCCGCGTCGCGCCCGGCCTTGGCGCGCTCACCGAGCGCCGACAGCACGGCACTGTCGTAGTCCAGCGGCTCGAACGGGACCACCGACCTGATCCGGTCGTCCTTCACCACCACCTCGTTGCCCATCGAGTCGATCAGCGAACGGCCGGTCTGGGTGTCGACGTCGGTCACGAGCGCCAACCAGCGGGACGACAAGGACGGGGTGAGGAACGGCACCGGGACCACCAGCATCTTGCGGCCTTGGATCGCGGCCACCCGCCGCATCATCTCGATGTATTCGAGCACCTCCGGACCACCGATGTCGTAGGCCTGATCGAGCGCCTCGCCCGCCTCCAGGACGCCGACCAGGTAGCGCACGACGTCGGCGATAGCGATCGGCTGAGTCTTGGTGCGCACCCAGCGCGGGGTGATCATCGCAGGCAGGTGCTGCACGAGCTGCCGGGTCATCTCCCAGCTGATGCCGCCGTGGCCGACGATGATCCCGGCCCGCAGCGTGGTCACCGGCACCCCGGCCGAGCCGAGCAGCCGACCCACCTCGTGCCGGCTTCGTAGGTGCGCCGACAGGGTGTCGGAGTCGTCACCGAGCCCGCCGAGATAGACGATGCGCTCCAGCCCGGCCTGTTTGGCCGCCTCGGCGAAGGAGCGGGCGGCGTCGGCGTCCTTCTCCTCGAAGTTGGCGCTGTCGAGCGAGTGCACCAGGTAGTAAGCCGCCTGGCAGCCCGCCAGGGCGGCGGTCAGGGAGTCGGCTTCGGACACATCACCGCGGACCGCGGTGCCGGCTCCGTCGTAGTCCTCGGGGTGGCGCGTCATCGCGCGCACCTCGTGGCCCTCCGCGACCAGGGCCGGGCACAGCCGGCTGCCGACGAACCCGGATGCTCCTGCGACAAGAACCTGCATGACCCCACTGTGCCCACTTCCGGGCGGGAGCGCTCCTTCAGCTCCGGAAGCAGGCCGCCAGGGCGGCGACCATGAGCGGCACGTCCACGGCCGACCCCAGCTCACGGCACGAGTGCATCCCCAGGATCGCGGCGCCGACGTCGACGGTCGAGACGCCGAGGCGGGTCGCGGTGAGCGGCCCGATCGTCGAGCCGCAGGGCAGGTCGGCGCGGCTCACGAAGTGCTGCAGAGGCACGTCCGCGTCCGCGCAGGCCGCCGAGAACCACGCGCCCGAACAGGCGTCCGTGGCATAGCTCTGGTTGGCGTTGACCTTGAGCACCGGTCCGCCGCCGAGCACCGGGGTGTGGGAGGCCTCGTGCCGGTCGGCGTAGTTGGGGTGCAGGGCGTGCGAGACGTCGCAGGACGCGAGCCGGGACGCGGCGATCGTGCGGTGGTAGTCCTGGGCGTCCGTCCCGCCGGTCGCCGCGACCAGCCGCTGGAGGACGTCGCCGAGGAAGGACCCCCGGGCGCCTTCGGCGGAGCCGCTCCCGACCTCCTCGTGGTCGTTGGCGACCAGCACGGCCGTACGAGCCCCCGCCTCGACCGCCAGCAGGGCCGCCGTCCCGGCGTGGCAGGAGGACAGGTTGTCCAGCCGCGGCGCCGCGATCCAGGTGCCGTCCGAGCCGGTGGCCGCGGCGGGCACGGTGTCGGCGAGCACGAGGTCGTGCCCCAGCACGTCGTGCTCGGCCACGCCAGCCTGTCGGGCGAGGACGGCGAGCACCCCGTCCCCCTCGACGTCCGGTCCCCACAGCGGGATCAGCTGGCGCTGCGGATCCAGCACGAGGCCCTCACGCACCGACCGGTCCAGATGGATCGCCAGGGACGGGAGCCGGAGCGAGCCGCCGGTGACCAGGTGGTCGACCAGCCCCCCGCCCGCACGCACGGTCAGGCGACCCGCCACGGTCAGCTCACGATCCAGCCAGGTGTGGGCGAGCAGCCCGCCGTACGGCTCGACCCCGACCTGACGGAAGCCGGCCCGCCGCAGCTCGTGCCGCGGCCGCACCTTGAAGGTGGGGGAGTCGGTGTGCGCGCCGACCAGCCGGGCGCCGACCTCTGCGAGCGGAGCCGACCCGACCCGGAACGCGACCAGGCTGCCGTCGCGCAGCACGTAGCGCGCGTCGCCGGGCGCGAGCTGCCAGCGGTCCCGCTCGGACAGTGCGGTGAACCCGCCCGCCCGGAGCCGCCGCGCCATCTCGGCGACGGCGTGGAAGGAGGACGGCGAGGCATCGACGAAGGCGCGCAGGTCGGCGCCCGCATCGAGGCCGTGCGGGGCCTCATTGACGAGCGGGTCGTCGTGCGGGACGTCGTGCGGGACGTCGTGCGGGACGTCAGCGGGGGTGGCCACGCAGCCCATCCTGCCGGGTGCGACGGTTTCTCAGGAAGCGGCGGGTGGCCACGACGACCAGCACGGCCGCCGCGAGATAGGTGCCGTAGTCCAGGAAGCGTCCGAGCGTGCCCAGGTCGACGGCGGTCCCGACGACGTAGCCCGCGAGCAGGAACGCGGTGTTCCAGATCCCGCTGCCGATCGCGGTCAGCAGCATGAACCGGAGCAGCGGCACCCGGGTGAACCCGGCCGGGATCGACACGAAGCTGCGGACCACCGGCACAAGGCGTCCGAGCAGGACCGCCGCGTCGCCGTGCCGGGAGAACCAGGCTTCGGTGCGCTCCAGATCGCGCACGTCGACCAGCGGCAGCCGCTCGAGGAGCCGCACCACCCGCACCCGTCCGACCGTGGCCCCGAGGCCGTAGAACACCAGCGCCCCGAGCACCGAGCCGAGCGTCGAGGCGATCACCAGCAGGGTCAGCGACAGCGTCCCCTGCGAGGCCAGCACCCCAGCCAGGGCCAGCACCGGTTCGCTGGGGATGGGCGGGAAGACGTTCTCCAGCAGGACCAGCAGGCCGAGCCCCACCTCGCCGAGCGAGGCGACCAGGTCGCCCGCCCAGCCAGCGAGCCCGGTCAGCTGGGATTCGGGCATCACCGGGACAGTCTCGCCGAGGTGGCAGGCTGCCACCGTGCGAGTCCTGCTCACCGGCGGTGCCGGCTTCATCGGCGGCCATGTGGCCGACGCCCTGCTCGCGGCCGGGCACGAGGTGCGGATCCTGGACGCCCTGCTGCCCGAGGTGCACCCCGGCGGGTGGCCGGCCCACCTGGACCCTCGGGCCGAACGGGTCCACGCAGACGTCCGCGAGCTGCCACCGGGGGTGCTGGACGGCATCGACGCGATCTGCCACCAGGCCGCGATCGTCGGGCTCGGGCTGGACCTGTCGGACCTGCCGCTGTATGTCGGGGTCAACGAGCTGGGGACCGCGGTGCTGCTCGCCGCCGCAGCCGAGGCCGGGATCGCGCGCATCGTGCTGGCCAGCTCGATGGTGGTCTACGGCGAGGGTCGCTACACCTGTCCCGTGCACGGCGACGTGCGACCCCCGGCCCGTGCAAAGGCCGCGCTTCAGGCCGGCCGCTGGGAGCCGCCCTGCCCGGCCTGCGGACGCGACCTGGCCTGGGGGCTGGTGCCGGAGGACGCGCCGCTGGACCCGCGCAGCGTCTACGCCGCCACCAAGACCGCCCAGGAGCACCTGTGCGCCGCCTGGGCCCGGCAGACCGGAGGCACCGTGGTCGCCCTGCGCTACCACAACGTCTACGGCCCGCACATGCCCAAGGACACCCCGTACGCCGGGGTCGCCAGCCTGTTCCGCAGCGCGGCCGCCCGGGGCGAGGCTCCGCAGGTCTACGAGGACGGCGGGCAGCGGCGCGACTTCGTCCACGTCCGGGACGTGGCCAGGGCCAACCTGGCGGCGTTGACCGCCGAGCTGCCCGACGGCCTGCACCCCTTCACCGTCGCGAGCGGCACCCCGCACACGATCGGCGACGTCGCCGCGGCGATCGCCGGGGACGGACCTCCACCGGTGCTGACCGGAGGGTTCCGGCTCGGTGACGTCCGGCACGTCGTCGCGAGCCCTCAGCGGGCAGCCGAGGTGCTGGGCTTCCGGGCCGAGACCGGCTTCGAGGACGGGATGGCCGAGTTCGTCGCCAGCCCGCTCCGGGGCGACTGACCGTGCCCTGCCACGCTGACGATGTCTGACTGACCATGCCTGATGTCGTGCTGCCGACCCTGGACGAGGCCGGCGCCCTGCCGTGGGTGCTGTCCCGGATGCCGAGCGGCTACCGGGCGATCGTGGCGGACAACGAGAGCACCGACGGCAGCGCGGAGATCGCCCGGGCGTACGGCGCGACGGTGGTGACGGCGAGCCCGCGGGGTTTCGGCGCGGCGTGCCACGCGGGTCTGCTAGCCGCCGGGCACCCGGACGACGTCGTCTGCTTCATGGACGCCGACGGCACGTTCGACCCCGGTGAGCTGCCGCGGGTGGCGGACCCGGTGCTGGCGGGCGAGGTCGACCTGGTCCTCGGTCGACGTCGGACCAGCTCCCGAGGAGCATGGCCGGCGCACGCGCGGCTCGGGAACCTGGCGGTGGCAAGGTCGGTGAGCCGCAGGACCCCGTACACGCTGCACGATCTCGGCCCGATGCGGGCCGCTCGTCGTTCGGCCCTGCTGGCGCTCCAGCTCACCGACCGACGGTTCGGCTACCCGCTGGAGATGGTGCTCGCCGCCTCCACCGCGGGCTGGGACGTGCGGGAGGTGGACGTGACCTACGGCAGCCGTACCGGGCGCAGCAAGGTGACCGGGACGCCGCTCGGGACGGCGCGTGCGGTGCGCGACATGCGGCGGGTGCTCGGCGAGATGGACCGGAAGGTCAAGGGCCGTTGACCGGGGTCGGCTCGGCCGTCGAGCGTCGGCCGCGCACGGCGTACGCCACCGCGCTGAGCAGGAAGAACACCCCACTGATCAGCAGCCACCGACCGAGGAAGACGTCCTCGGTCATGCCGCTGGCGGCCTCGAAGGCCCGCCCGCCGCCGCGACTGATCGAGGAGAAGAACGTCAGCAGCAGCAGCCCGGACAGGAACGCGGGCACCCGCAGGTAGTTGATGTCGCCCGGGTTGCCGGTCGCCGTGCGGGAGGACCGGTGCAGCAGCGGCCGCACCGAGCGGTCGAGCAGCCCGTAGAGCGGGGCGAGCACGAGGTCATGGACGAGGGCGGCACCCGCGAACCAGAACAGGTACCGGTACCAGACCGGGTCCTGGAAGATCTGCAGAGCCGCGTAGCCGAAGACCAGGAAGGTCGCGAGCAGCCCCAGCAGGTGCAGCGGGTTCGCGCCGTACGTTCGGACCCAGGTCTTCATCGACGATCCCTCATGCCATCAGCTCGAGCTGCCGGACCCACTTGGTGTTGCGCACCCCGGGCAAGGCCGGGACGATCACCCGGGCCGGGAAGCCGTGGTTCATCGACAGGTCGACGCCGTTCACCTGCAGCGCCAGCAGCGACCGGCTCGCGGTGACCTGGCCGCCAGTCAGCATGGTGCGGTTGAACGCCCCCCGCGACTCCAGCGAGAGCACCAGGGCGCGGTCCGGCTCGGGCAGCCCGGCCATCGCGGCGAGGTCGCGCAGGCGCACGCCGGTCCAGGTCTGGACCGAGGACCAGCCTTCGACGCAGGCGATCGGCAGCGTCTCGGTGCGCTGGTCCATCGCGAGCAGGTCGGCGCGGGACAGCTCCTGGGTGCCGGCCGGGCCGATCAGGGTGAGCCGCCAGGCGTCGGTCACCATGGCGTCCGTGACCTGGGCCGTACGCGCGGTCCGGTTGACCTGGAAGTCGTTGGGGCCGTCGCCATAGCTCAGACCGCGCACCGACAGCAGAGCGGTGGGCCGCAGGCTGTTGCCGGCGGTCTGGCCGATCGTCAGGGCGGTGACGGCCAGGCTGCCGCCGCCGACCAGGGCCAGGACCCCACGCCGGCTGATCGTCGGCTCGGCCGGGTCCGGGCTCACCAGCCCGTGCTCGTCAGGCGGCTCGGGGACGGTGTGCTCCCGGTCGGTCTTCAGCTCGTCCCGCAGCGAGCGGGCCCTGAGCGAGGCGCGCATGGTCGGCAGCTTGAGGGCGACGTGCAGCGCGAACGCGGCCAAGAACACCCAGGCGCCGTAGTAGTGCGCGGTGTAGAAGTCGAACTTCCAGGCGTAGTGGTACTGGATGTTCATCACGCCGGTGAGCAGCTCGAACAGGATCCCGCCGACCAGCAGCAGCAGCGAGGCCCGTTCCAGCAGCTGGGCGACCGACCGGGCCGGCGGCCAGACGAACAGCTTGGGCAGCACCGACCAGAGCTTGGCCAGCACGATCGGCACCAGCGCGAGACCCAGCACGACGTGCAGGCCCTGACTGACCCGGTAGAGCCAGACCGGGTTCGTCGGCCAGTCGAAGTAGGGCAGCCGCAGCAGCCCCGGGTCGCGAGGGAAGGCGTTGCCGGCGAACTGCGGGTCATAGGCCGCGTAGGACAAGAAACCGGTGAGCAGCATGACCGGCAGGCCGATCAGCAGGACGAAGCCGAGGACCGACGTCAGCCAGGTGCCGCGCACCGGGCTACGAAAACGCGGCAGCGGCGGACGCGGCGCGTTCTCGAGCGCCTCGAACACCGGTTGCGGGAAGCCGTGGCGGGCGGGCTCCGGGCCGACGCGGGTGCTCATCTGCTGATCATGCCGTACGTATCGGTCGGAAGGGTGCTTTTCTTCAGCTCAGCGAACCAGCGGCCGGACGACTGCCAGCTGTCGATCACCGTGAGGTCGACCCCTGAGGCGAAGCTGTCGATGTCTGACGCGCTGACGTGCGCCCAGGGGAACCAGCCGCTGCTGGCCCCGCTGCTGCTCTCCAGGCGCACCCGGACCGCGCTGCTGGGGATGTCCGGCGGGTCGAGCTCGACCAGGACCGAGCCGCCCGGTGTCAGCAGGTGGTGCGCCCGACGCAGCAGCAGGGCCGGGTTGCCGCCGATCCCGACGTTGCCGTCGGCCAGCAGCACGGTCTGCCAGGCGGTGTCGTCCAGGATCTGGTCGTGGACCGAGGCGTGCAGCACGACGACGCCGGACAGCCGGGCGACCTCGACGGCCATCGGTGCCACGTCGACGCCCAGGCACTCCACGCCGCGAGCGTGCAGCGCTGCGGTGAGCCGACCGGGTCCGCAACCGATGTCTAGGACCGAGCCGACGCAGCGCCCGAGCAGCCCGAGGTCGGCGCCGGCCGCCCGTTCGGTCCAGCGCGGCAGGTCCAGGAGCATGCGGCGGTCGTCCTCGTAGCGCAGCCAGGTCCTCGCCGGGCTGCCGCTCACGGCCGCGCGAAGGTCCTCGCCGTACACGTCCAGCGGGGAGGTGCTCACGACGCCAGCACCCCCGGTGCAGGTCCGTCGAGGACCAGCCCGTCGAGCACCAGCTCGTCGACGAGCCGTCGGAGCGGGTCGGTCGGCGGCAGGAGCTCGGCCACGGCGGCGAGGTCGACGACGTCGTCGACGTCGCGGAGCACCGGCAGCGGCGTTACCGGACGACCGAGGGCCGTCAACCGGTCGTGCTGCGCCTGCCCGGCCAGGGCGGTCGACATCGGCACACCGTCGAAGGCGCCCGGCAGCGGGTCGTGCAGGCCCAGCGCCCACCAGCCGCCGTCCTGCGCCCGGCCCAGGACGGCGTCGGCTCCCGGCGCGAGCAGGGTGTCCAGGGACCGAGCGAGCATCGACGAGGTGAGCTGAGGGGTGTCCATCCCGACCAGCAGCATCGGGAGCTGGGTCAGGGCCCAGGCGTCGTCGAAGGCCGCTGCCAGCCGTTCGCCGAGCGACCCGCCTCGCTGGGGGAGCACCGAGAAGCCGGCGGGGAGCCACGGGCCGGGCCGCCCGGACAGGATCAGCGTGCGGGCGACACCGGGGGTCGCGGTCACGGCGGTCAGCGTGGCGGCGAGACAGGCGGTGGCGACCTCGGCGCACTGCGTGTCGTTCAGCGGCGGTGACAGTCGCGTCTTGACCTTTCCGGGCACCGGCTCCTTCGCCAGCACCAGGACATGGGCACGGAGCCCGTCGGTGGAGCGGAGCGGGGCGGGCACGAGACCTCCGTGCGGGTCAGGGATGGGCGGTAGGGGCGATTGCCGAGAACAGCCGAGGAACAGCCGGGAAAAGTATGAAGGGGACGTTACGGCGGGTCCGCCACGGTGAGCTTGGCGATGCCCAGCAGCGCACCGTCCGGCAGCTGGGCCGATGACAGCCCGAGGGCCTCGCGGACCAGGGCAGCGCCTGCCGGGTGCAGGGATACCCGGATCCCGTCCAGGACCGGACGGCCGTCCTCGCGCCGCAGCGGCTGCAGGGTCGAGCCGTCCAGGACGAACACGTCGGTCCCGACCCCGGCGACCGCGCCGGTGACCAGCGACTGCCCGGGCAGCATGACGAGCCTGCCGAGCGAGACCTCGGCGCCGGCCCGGGTCAGCGTCAGCCCCGACCGTCCGTGCTCGACGCGACCACGGACGTACGGCGAGGAGACGCGCTTGTCGTACACCTCCAGCCGCCCGCCGGTGACGGGCAGCGTGAGGACGTCGCGGACCAGCGCGGCGCCCGGACCGGCGGTGGTGCGGACCCCGGCAGCGGCCAGGTCGTGCAGCAGCGCCGGGTCCAGGGTGAGCATGGTGCTGCCGCCGGCGGACAGGTCCCCGACCAGCAGGACCGGTCCGGCCTGCGCCGCGCGCGGTTCGGTGCCGCCCGAGACCGTCCCGGCGCACCCGCTGAGCGCCACCAGCCCGACGAGCGCGAGGGCACCTACGCAGGTCCTGCGCCCGTGGGCGGTCCGACGCGCTCGGTGGGGTCGCATCGGGCGGTCCTTCCTGCTGCGGCGACGGGCGGTGGACGAGCTGACGCACAGGCCGAAGGGCGCGAGCGGAGAACCGCTCGCGCCCTTCGGGTGGTGCTGTGCCGCGCGACTACTTGGTAGCGGCGGTGATCTTCGCGACGCCGACGGTGAAGTAGTCGGGGAGCTGGTCCGCGGTGACGCCGAAGGTCTTGCGCAGCAGCGCAGCGGCGTCCGGGTGCAGCTTGACGGTGGTGCCCTCGAGGATGGCGTTGTCACCCTCGGTCGCGAGCGGCTGGAGGGTCGAGCCGTCCAGGAAGAACAGGTTGGCCGACGGAGCGACCTCCTCGCCGTTCGCCGAGACCTTGCCGGTCAGGACCGACTTGCCCGGGTCGACGACGAAGTCCTCCAGGTCGACCTCGATGCCGCCGGCCGTGAGGGACAGGCCCGAGCCTTCGTGCTTGATCTCGCCCTGCACGTACGGGTCGACAGCGCCCTTCTCGAAGACCTTGACGTTGCCGCCGGTGATCGGGAAGGACAGGACGCCGGCGTCCAGCGTCGCGGTGCCGAGCACGCCCGGGGCAACCTTGAGGGCGGTGAGGCCGTCGACGAAGCCCTGGTCCAGGGTGACGGCCGTGCTGACGCCGTTGGACAGGTCAGCGATGGTGGCGACCGGGTCGGTGTTGGCGCTGCTGCTGCTGGCGGCGGCGGACGGGCTGGTGGAGGTGGCGGCACTGCCGCCGCAGGCGGCGAGCGTGAGGCTGAGCAGGCCGGTGACGGCGACGGCGGCGATCTTGGTGGAGCGCATGAGGTGGATCCCTTCGGAGGCTGTGGGGTCGTGCTGCGTTGTCAGCAAGTCGTTCGCCGCCCGGGCGCTAGCGGTTCGGTAAAAAGTGCTGTGACCTGGCGCACGGGGGGCCTGTGCGACGCTCCGCGGGTCGGATCCGCGGAGTTCTCGGGGGTCTTGCCGCGGCCCGGTCACGACGTCGCGTCCTTCTCGTGATCGGACCGTGTCGTGCCCGTGACCCGTCGCCGACCGTCCAGGGCGGGCGCTGCCCTGGTCGGGCTGCTGCTGGCAGGTGTGGCGGAGGCGGTGCTGGCCCGGGCGAGCAGCGGTCCCGGCGGGATCCTCGAGCGGCAGTACGTCCTGCTGGGCGTGATCGGGGCATGGGCGGTGGTCTTCGCCCTGGCGGTCCGGCTCGCCTTCCTGGTGCCACGACGCCCGGCCGTGGTCGTCGTGCTGCTGCTGGCGACCCTGGTCCGGCTGGCTTCGGTCTCGGCGAAGGCGCCGCTGTCGGACGACCTGTACCGCTACGCCTGGGACGGCGTGGTGCAGCACGCCGACATCAACCCCTACCTGTATCCGCCGGAGGCCGACCGCCTGAGGTCCCTGCGCGACACCGGTGGCGGCGACTGGCTCTGGCCGCAGAGCAAGGCGGGGAAGGACCGCGAGACCCGGATCAACCGGCCGAACGTCGAGACGATCTATCCCCCGGTGGCCGAGGCCTGGTTCTGGGCGGTGCATGCGGTCGTGCCGTTGTCGCTGCAGGACCGGGGGTTCGAGCTGGTCGGTCTGGTCCTGGAGCTGGCGATCATGGCGGTCTTGCTGGCGCTGCTCCGGTCCCGTGGCCGCGACCCACGGTGGATCGCGCTGTATGCCCTGTGCCCGGTGCCGGTCCTCGAGCACGTCCAGAACGCGCACGTCGACGCCCTCGGGGTGCTGCTCACGCTGCTCGCCGTGCTGGCCGTGCAGCGGTCGCCCCGGGCACCCGCGTGGGCCGGAGCGGCCCTCGCCGCCGCAGCCCTGGTCAAGGTGTATCCCGTCCTGCTGCTCCCGCTGCTGCTGCGCCGTCGTCAGGGACGCGCGCGGGTCCTGCTGGCCTTCGCGGGCGTCGCGGTGGTCGGTTACCTCCCGCACGTCGCCGACGTCGGGATCAAGGTGCTCGGCTACCTGCCCGGTTATCTCTCCGAGGAGAAGTACGACGAGGGCACCCGCTATGTCCTGGTCACCCTCACCGGCCTCTCGGGCCTGCCCGCGACGGCGCTGACCGCGGCGTTGCTGCTGGCGCTGCTGGTCTGGGTCCTGCGCGGCATGCGCGCCCCCGACGGCGGGCCTGCGGACTACGACGACCACGGCAGCGCTGACGGCGGTGACCTGGCCGTCGCTTCGGTCCGTCTGCTCGCCGGGGTCTTCCTGCTGATCACGCCGGTACAGCCCTGGTACACGGTCCTGCTCGTCGCTCTCGCGACCGTGACCGGCGCCTGGTGGGCCGTCGCTGTGTCGCTCGCCGCCTATCCCTTGTTCTTCCAGACCATCACTGAAGGCGGCGGGGTGGCGTACGGGAGGGTCTCCTACGGTCTGGCGGCCGTGCTGGTGCTGGGCGTGAGCCTCGCGCGGCGCCGGGCTCAGGAGTCTGTGGCGGTCCGGACCGGGTAGCGCTCGACGATGGCCTGCTCCCGGTAGCCGGACCGGATGCGGATCAGGTTCGTCGGTCTGCCGCGCAGCCCACGCAGCGTCTCGTTGAGCACCTCGCACTGCCGGCCGAACGTCCGGTAGCCGGGAGCCCAGACCACGAAGACCGCGCCGGCGGCCCGAGCATCCAGGCGCTCGGCGATGCGCACCGGGTCGGCCGCGTCGTTGCGCTGCTCGTAGTCCACCCAGTCGATCAGGGACGGGTCGTCCAGCAGGGGATAGCCCACCTGGTCGGTCCCCGCGGGCAGCCGCCGGCTGACTGCGGGCCCGAGCTGGTCGGGGCAGTAGACGACCACGTCCCCTGGACCCAGTCGCGGCTGGATCGCGGCTGCCGTGAGCCCGGCCTGCGTGCGGGTCGTCGAGAACGGCTGGCCGACCACGCCGGCGAGGCCGGTGGTCGTGACCACCGCGAGCGTGACCGCCAGCGCGGTGCGAGGAAGGGCGCGCAGTCCGGTGGCCGCCACGAGCAGCACGGGAGCCAGTGCGACCGAGGAGTACCGGGGAGCAAAGCCTGCCCCCACGACCATCCCGGCGACCAGACCCAGCAGGACAGCGCCGAGCCCGGCCGTCAGCAGGACGGCCGCCCGACGGTGCAGCGGACCCCCGACCCGCACGCCGGACGGGCCGCCCTGCACGCCGTCAGTCGACGGGCCGGCCTGGTGGCCGGCCACCGCGAGCACGAGCAGGACCAGGACGGTGAGGGTCAGGACGATGCCCCACGGACTGTTGCCGCCGGACCATTCGTTCACCGTGCGATAGAGGTCGGAGAAGCTGGGTGTCGGAGCCCATGGCGTCCCGGTGCGCCGCACCTGGAACAGGAAGTCCGGGATCCATGGGGCGAACAGGATGCCCCCGGCGACCAGCGCGACCAGGACGCGCCGCGCCGCGGACCGGCCGCTCAGCGAGAGGCCCACCAGCACCAGGCCGGTGGCGGCGAGCAGGAACAGCGCCCAGTAGTGGGTCAGGGCGAGAGACCCCGACAGGACCGCGACGAGCAAGAGCCGAAGGTAGGAGGGTCTCTCGAGCGCCCGGAGCACGGCGAGCACCCCCAGCAGGGCCAGCAGCTGCACCAGGGCGTACATCCTGGTCTCCGTGGCGTACCTCACAGCGAACGGGTTCACCGCCAGCAGGAGCAGCGCGCCCCAGGCGACGGTCGAACCGCCGAGCCGCCGGCCGGTGGCGAACATCACGGGGAGCGCGGCGAGCGAGAACACCGTGGACAGGGCGCGGGTGGCGGTCGCCGACTCGCCGAACAGGATCATCCAGACGTGCAGCACCAGGTAGTAGAGGGGGGGCGAACCGTCTCTTCTCAGGGCTTCCAGCAGCTGTGGCACGGGACGTCGGGCGATCTCGATCGACAAGGACTCGTCCAGCCAGAGCACGCTGGCGGAGTGCAGCCGGACCAGGACCGAGACGAGGATCACCACCACCAGCAGCGCAAGCACGACGTTTGCGGACGGTCGGCGGGGCGGCGCGAGCTGCACGGGGTCGGTCATCACGGTCCATCATCCGCCCTGGACATCTCTTGTGACGTTTTTGTGACAGTGTCGCGGGACCGATCGTGGGTAAAGCGTCGTTAACCTGTCACCAGGTCGCCGGGTCTTCTCGGCAACGACCCCCGAACCGGTGACGACTCGGTCCCGTCGTGTGCTGCAGCAGCAGTCCGGCGCACGCGGCCAGACCCGTCGAAGAAGGAGTGTGCGTGACCAGCCTCGAAGAGCGCAGCCCATCACACCGCAGTGCCAGCCAGCCGGGAGCCTTTCCCGAGACCGAGCCGATCGTCATCATCGGCGCCGGCCCGGCCGGGCTGACCGCCGCCTACGAGCTGGGCAAGGCCGGTCGCGCCGTGACCGTGCTGGAGTCGAGCAACGCGGTCGGTGGCATCAGCCAGACCGTGGAGCGGGACGGCTGGCGGTTCGACATCGGCGGGCACCGCTTCTTCACCAAGGTGCCCGAGGTCGAGGCGCTGTGGCACGAGATCCTCCCGGCCGACCAATTCCTGCTGCGTCCCCGGATGTCACGGATCTTCTACCGCGGCAAGCTGTACGACTACCCGCTCAAGGCCACGAACGCGCTGGGAAACCTCGGCATCCTGGAGGCCATCCGCTGCGTCCTGTCGTACGCCATGGTCCGGGTTCGTCCGCCCAAGGACCAGAGCAACTTCGAGGGCTGGGTGGCCGCGCGCTTCGGCTGGCGGCTCTACCGGATCTTCTTCAAGACCTACACCGAGAAGCTCTGGGGCGTCGACGCGACCGAGATCCAGTCCGACTGGGCGGCGCAGCGCATCAAGAACCTGTCGCTGCTGTCGGCGGTCACCAACGCCCTGCTGCCCAAGCGCAACCAGAAGGACATCACCAGCCTCATCGAGGAGTTCCAGTACCCGATGTACGGCCCCGGGATGATGTGGGAGACCTGCCGCGACCTGGTCCGAGAGCAGGGCAGCGAGGTCCGCATGCAGTCCCGCGTCGCCTCGGTCGAGCACGGCCGCACCGGCGTCACCGCGGTCGTCACCCGGGACGGCGAGCGGCTGCCGGCCGAGCACCTCATCTCCTCCATGCCGATCAACCAGCTGGTCCAGGCGATGGACCCGCCGGCGCCGGAGCACGTCAGGGCGGCCGCTGACGACCTGCGCCACCGGGACTTCCTGACCGTCGCGCTGGTCGTGCCGGAGGAGTTCAGCTTCCCGGACAACTGGATCTACATCCACTCGCCCGAGGTCAAGGTCGGCC
>JBBSTI010000028.1:0-29687 GCA_038236005.1 Mycobacteriales bacterium
CACCGCGAGCGAGCGCTTGGCCGAGTCCTGCCCGATGACGTAGCCGTCGAGGAAGTCGTAGATCTCCCGGGGCTTCGGCAGCTCGTCCCAGGAGACCTCCGAGGACTCCGACAGCTCCTCTTCGATGATCTCGTTGCAGAGGTCGATGCACTCGTCGCAGATGTAGACCCCTGGGCCCGCGATGAGCTTCTTGACCTGCTTCTGCGACTTCCCGCAGAACGAGCACTTCAACAGGTCGCCACCGTCACCGATGCGTGCCACCGCTCACCCTCGCTCACCTCACGATGACCCTGGTCACCTATGTCGTCGTGGCCGATGGCCACCGTCGTCATGGTGACCGCGGTCACCTTGCTGGTCTGAACCTACCTGCCGAGCCGGCCCAGGACGTGCCTAACGCGCGAGCGAAGCAATCTTCCGGCTGCTGATGACCTCGTCGATCAGGCCGTAAGTGACGCACTCCTGCGCGGTAAGGATCTTGTCGCGCTCGATGTCCTTGCGGATCTGCTCAGGCGTCTGGTTGCTGTGGTCGGACAGCATCTTCTCCAGCAGGTCACGCATGCGCATGATCTCCCGGGCCTGGATCTCGATGTCGCTGGACTGACCCTCGCCACCGCCGGACGGCTGGTGGATGAGCACCCGGGCGTGCTGCAGCGCGAGCCGCTTGCCCTTGGTGCCCGCAGCGAGCAGGACGGCTGCAGCCGAGGCGGCCTGCCCCATGCAGATCGTCTGGATCTCCGGCTTGATGAACTGCATCGTGTCGTAGATCGCGGTCAGCGCGGTGAACGAGCCGCCGGGGCTGTTGATGTAGATCGAGATGTCGCGGTCGGGGTCCTCGGACTCCAAGTGCAGCAGCTGAGCCATGATCACGTTGGCGACGCCGTCGTCGATAGGGGTGCCGAGAAAGATGATCCGCTCCTTGAGGAGCCGGCTGTAGATGTCGAAGGAGCGCTCCCCGCGGGAGGTCTGCTCGATGACGATCGGGATCGTGTAGTTCTGAGGTTGCGAAAAGGTCATGTCTGGTCCTCCTAGGCCCGTGTGCCGACGCCGGACGCCACCTGGGCAGCACCGCTGATCACACTGTCGATGAAGCCGTACTCCACGGCCTCCTCGGCCGAGAACCAGCGGTCCCGGTCGGAGTCGGCCTCGATCTGCTCCACGGTCTGCCCGGTGTGGAAGGCGATCCGCTCGGCCATCAGCTTCTTGACGTAGAGCATCTGCTCGGCCTGGATGGCGATGTCGGCCGCGGTCCCCCCGATCCCGCCGGAAGGCTGGTGCATCATGATCCGCGCGTGCGGGGTGGCGTAGCGCTTGCCCTTGGCGCCCGCGCTGAGCAGGAACTGACCCATCGAGGCGGCCAGGCCGAGACCCACGGTGGCGACGTCGTTCTCGACGAGCTGCATGGTGTCGTAGATCGCCATGCCGGCCGAGATGGATCCGCCGGGGCTGTTGATGTAGAGGAAGATGTCGCGGGTCGGGTCCTCGGCGGCGAGCAGCAGCAGCTGCGCGCAGATGGCGTTGGCCATGTCGTCCATGACCGGCTGGCCGAGGAAGATGATCCGTTCCTTCAGGAGCCGGTTGAACACCTGGTCGTCCAGACCCATGCCACCGCCCCCGCGCAGGACGGGCTGGGACGTGCCGAGGGTGCCGGGGACGCCCGGCGGAGTGACGGGGCTGCTCACAAGAACCTGCCTGACGGTCGTCGGGTGGCAGCCCCGGGGGACGGCGGCTGCCTCGTGCTCGACCCTAACGCCGGGGTGCGGCACCGACGTCCCGGATCGACGCCGTTCCGCTCAGGGCGCAACGACTCCTTCCGGGCGCAGCGGCGGGTCGCAGCTCGGGCTGGGATCTGCCTGGGATCGGGCTCAGCCCTCGTCGAGGTAGTGCAGGGAACCGTCGTCGTGCACGTGGTAAGGGCGACCCTCTTCGTCGGTCTCGTACGACGGCTGCCCCGGCAGGTCGGTGCGCAGCGCCTCGAGGTCGACCTCGGCACCCTCGCTGTCGGTCACCTTCGCCGCGGCCATCACGGTGGCGAGGGCCTTGCCGCGGCGCACCTCGGCGACCAGCTGCTGCAGCTGACCGTTCTCGACGATCTGCTGGGCCAGCTGCTGCGGGGCGACACCGCCCTGCTGCGCGCGGCGGACGACGTGGTCGGACAGCTCCTGCTCGGAGACGTCGAGCTCCTCGGCGTCGGCGATCGCGTCGAGCACGAGCTGGCTCTTCACCGACTCCTCGGCGCTCGTGCGGACCTCTTCGTCATAGGACTCGGCGGTCTTCTCCTCGGACTCCAGGTAGCCCTCCATCGTGAGGCCGGCCTGGCTCAGCTGCTGCTCGACGGAACGCTTGCGCCAGCTGACCTCGGCGTCCACGATCGACTCCGGCAGCGGCACCTCGGTGGCCTCCAGCAGCGCCTTCAGCACGCTGTCCCGGGCCTCGACGCCCTGCTCCATCCGCTTGGCCCGGCCGAGCCGGTCGACCACGTCGGCGCGGAAGGCCTCGACGTTCTCGAAGCCGGCGACGTCGGTCGCGAACGTCTCGTCGACCTCGGGAAGAACGCGTTCGTTCACGACCTGCACGGTGAGCGCGACGTCAGCGTCCTTGCCTTCGTGCTCGCCCGCGAGCAGGGCGGTCTGGAACACGGTCGCGTCGCCGGCGCTCTTGCCGACCAGGACCTCGTCGAGACCGTCAAGAAGGTCGCCCTTGCCGACCTCGTACGACAGACCGGCTGCGGTGCCGCCTTCGACCTCCTCGCCCTCCACGGTCGCCGAGAGGTCGATCGTCACGACGTCGCCCTCCTGCGCCGCCCGCTCGACCGGGGACAGCGTCGCGAAGCGCGTACGAAGGGCGTCGATCTGCTCGGTGATCTGCTCGTCAGACACCTCGAAGGCGTCCACGGTGACGGCCAGGTCCTCGAACGACGGGAGGGTGATCTCCGGCCGGACGTCGACCTCGGCCGTGAAGGTCAACGACTCGCCGTCCTCGAGCTTGGTCACCTCGACCTGCGGCTGGGCGACCGGCGTGAGGCCGCTCTCCTCCACCGCCTCGGAGTAGAGGCGTGGGACGGCCTCCTGGACCGCCTGCTCGAGGATGTAGGGCCGACCGACCCGCTGGTCCAGGATCCGCTGCGGCACCTTGCCCGGGCGGAAGCCCTGCACCTTGACCTGCTTGCCGACCTCCTTGTACGTGCTGTCGATCTCGGGCTTGAGGTCGGCGAACGGCACGTCGACCGTCAGGCGGACCCTCGTGGGGCTGAGGGTCTCGACAGCGCTGGGCACAGGTGGTCCTCTTCTTCTCGGCGGAGCGGGGATGGGCTGTTCTGGGGCTTGTCGGGGCGGGGAGATTCGAACTCCCGATCTCCTGCTCCCAAAGCAGGCGCGCTAGCCACTACGCTACGCCCCGCGCGACCGCTCACAGTAGTCACCTGGCTGCCTGGGGACGGTCCTGCGCGGGCGTAGCTCAATGGTAGAGCCTCAGTCTTCCAAACTGATGGTGCCGGTTCGATCCCGGTCGCCCGCTCCACGGTTCTCCAGTTCAGAAGCTGCATCGACCTCCCCGGTGACTGACCACCGTGACCCCTCCAGACCGGTTGTGGCCGCCCTGTGGGGCACGCGTAGGTCATGCAGCGGTCACGAGAAGGGAAGCGACATGCCGTCCATCTACGAGGTGGTCCAGGACGTGGACGCGGCCCTGGCACGCTTCGACCAGGCCAGCTCCCCCGCCGAGCAGCGTCGGGCCATGCGTGAGGTGCTCGCACACCTCTATTTCCTGCATCAGCACCGCGCGGGCCAGGGCAGGGACTACTGGCAGGCCGTCGCCACGCCAGGAGCCGGTGGCGACGTGGCTCAGGGCGTCATCTACGCCAGGGGCAAGCTGGCCCACCACGTGACGAAGGAGATGGGGCCGGGTCTCCAGGGCGGCGACTACGACCCCGACTACTACGACATGCGCCACTACTGCGCGGGCACCCTGACGTGGCTTCACGTCGAGGAGATGACGAGCAAGGACGGCCCGGACTTCGTGAAACCGCAGAACCCGCACAGCTCGGCCAACCTGCAGCACTACCGGTGTGCCGTCGCTGGCCAGCCGGTGCGGGACACCTTGGCAGCCGCGCGGGACTTCCTCGTGGCCCCGCCAGGAATGCCGCCGCTCTAGCTCAGGGAGTAGCCAACTCGGGCCGCGCTCGCAACCAGCGCGCAGCAACCTCTAGCGGCGGCAGCACCTCGCGGTCCTGCACGTGCTCGGCGTACCAGGCGTCACGTGCAGCGAGGCCCGGATATCTGACGTCTGAGTGCTCCTGCCAACGCCAGCAGCCGACGTGCGAGAACACGGTGGAGGCCACGGTGTCGGTGAAGGCGCCGAACTCGGCGTGCACGTGCGTGAGGCTGCCGCGTGCGTGCACCAGGGCTGCCGTCGTCTCCCCGTCATCGTCGCCGGACATGGCGGCGTCCTGCTCTGCCTGCTTGCGCACGCAGGCGAGCCGCGCCCACAACTCACACAGGTCGTAGAGGGCGCAGAGGACGCGCGCCACGGCGTCGGGGCACCCGTGCGGGTCCGGCGAGTTGACGACGGCCCGCACCTCGTCCAGCCCATGCTCCAGCCGTCGCCACCGCGCAGCCAGGGCCTCGGTCTCACTCGCGGTCATGGCTCCCAGCATGAGCCCGGCTCGACGCACCCAGTCCTCGACACGCATGAGAGCCCCGCACCTTCCCAGACACCGACGTGCCCGACCGCCGACGACGTCATCCTTGTCAGACCGAGGGGGCGTCGCGTCTCCGCGCTGCCGTCGTTCCTCGCCAGGGCGCTCGTCGCCACCAACGGTGCGGCATAGCCCGGCGCGCCCACGATCACGTGCCGCGCGCCCGGCCGGTGGCCGCATGAGCGCCCCCATGAGCGTCACGGCGTACGCGGCCGCCGTGCGGGCTGCGCTGCCCGACGTCCCGGCGGCCGCCGACCTGCTGGAGGACCTCGACGAGCACCTCGCCGAGCTGGCCGCCGACACCGGTCCGGACCTGGTCGCGACGCTCGGGCCACCGGCCGCGTACGCCGATCAGCTGCGTCGGGCGGCCGACCTGACCGTCGTCCCGCGCATCCGTCCGAACCCGTTCGAGGCTCTCGGCGACGTCGTCGGGCGGATCCGCGAGAAACAGGCGGCCCGTGAGGTGCTCGCCTTTCTCCCCCAGCTGCGACCGGCCTGGTGGGTGCTGCGCGGCTGGCTGGTGATCATCGTGCTGGGACTGCTCTTCGGCGGCGGCACGTGGGTGCTGCTGCCGTTCGGTCTGCTCGGCATCCCGCTGATCGCTGCGGCCATCGTGGTGTCCGTACGCCTCGCCCGGTACACGCTGCACAAGCCGCCCGTCGACGGCAGCCGGCTGGCAGCCCTGGTCTCCAACGCCGCGCTCACCCTGGTCTCGCTGATCGTCGTCGTCGGGGTCCAACAGCAGACCGAGTACGTCTACGCCGACGATTCGCAGCCGGTCGAGCAGACGCTCACCACCCGCGACGGGTCGCCGATCACCAACCTGTTCCCCTTCTCCGCCGACGGCGAGCCGCTGTCCGGCGTGCTGCTCTACGACCAGGAGGGCCGCCCGGTGGAGCACCTCGCAACCTAGGACAACGGCACCGGCGGGACCGTCGAGCGAGTTCTGCCCACCGACGCACCGCCGCCGCCGCCCACCCGCAGGTTCAGCGGCTGTTCGGCGACGAGTCCCGGGGCATGTGCGACGTCGCTCCCCCGCGGCTGCCTGCTCCTACGCCGGCTCCGGCCGCCACCCGGACACCCGCCCCGACCGCCACCCCGGCGCAGCCGACAACACGCCCGGATCCGACCACCGCGCCGACGGAGCCCGCCGCGCCAGGAACCTCGACGCCTGGACCGGCCAGCCCGGCGAGCCTGCCCTCGCCCCGAGCTGACCGGCGCCTTCCGCGGAGGTCGGGCCGGCCGACCTCTGCGAAGTCTCAGGCGCGCCAGTCGGCCGTACGCTCCTAGGTGGCCTGAGCCAGCCGGGCGGTGATGCCTGCGGCGTCGGCCTCGGCGCCGTAGGAAGGGGTGCCCGGCTGCTGGCGCCAAGACTCGTCGAGCGAGCCGGCGTCGACGCCGTCGAAGCCGATCTGGTCCATCAGGTCGACGACGACCTGCTTGGCGGCCGGGTCGTCGCCGGCGACCGGGAGCCCGCGACGCTGCGGGTCACCGGCGGGCAGGCCGCCGCTGAGCAGGTGCGCCGCCTGGATGCCGTTGAACGCCTTGACGACCGGCCGGCCGATCTGGCCGGCGACCCAGACGCTCTCCGGCGTGCCGTCCTCGATCGCGTCGATCTTGCCGTCGCGCTGCTGCGGGTAGTAGTTGCCGGTGTCGATGACCACGGCGTCCGGCGCGGCGGACAGGATCCCGTCCGGCAGCCCGGGGACGGCCTTCTGCGGGATCGTGACGACGACGACGTCCGCGCCTTCGGCGGCCTGGTCCGCGCTCACCGCGGTGGCGCCGGTCTCGCCGGCGAGGTCGGCGAGCGTCTCGGGGCCGCGCGAGTTGGCGACCCGCACCTCGTGGCCGGCCTGGGTGAACGCGCGGGTCAGGTTGCCGCCGATGTTGCCTGCGCCGATGATGCCGATCTTCATGCTGTCTCCTTCGTCGGTGAACTATTCGGAGACCTCAACCGAGCGTGATGCCGTCCTCATACCGCCAGGCGCCGTCGACCTTGCTGAACCGGCTCTTCTCGTGCTGGGAGGTGGCTCCGTGGTGCGCCCGGAAGGTGACCTCACCGGTGGCGTCCAGCAGGCCCCCTGCCGTGACGACCAGCACCTCCAGGCCGGTCCAGCGGACGTCCGGGTCCAGCACCAGAGCCGTGGGGCGGGTCGACGGGTGCCAGGTGCCCTGCAGGTAAACCACGTCGCCCCGGACGAACGCGCTGTAGCGCGAGCGCATCAGCACCACCGCCGTCGGGGCCCGGCCGCCGTCGTGCAGGGGGCCGCAGCACTGCGCGTACGGAAGACCGGTGTCGCACGGGCAGCGCGTCACGCCGTCCCCAGGTAGACCGTGTTCGTGGCCGTCGAGCCGTCCAGCGCCGGAAAGCTCACCACCTCGGCCACCACATCGCGAAAGACTGTGCGCAGGACGGCGAGATAGTCCTCGTCGGGCGAGTCGTCGGACCACAGCCCGAACACCCCGCCGGGCCGCAGATGACGGGCCAGCGCCCGCGTGCCGGCCTCCTCGTAGAACGGTCGCGCCGCCCCGGTGAGCAGGTGGCGCGGCGAGTGGTCCACGTCGAGCAGCACCGCGTCGACGGTCCGCCCCGGACGGCTGGGATCGAAGCCGGCGTCGTCGCTGAGGGCGAAGAAGTCCCCGTGCACGAACCGGCAGCGCGGGGAGTCGGCGAGCACGCCCGGGACCAGGCCGTCACGATGCCAGTCGATCACCGGTCCCAGTGCCTCGACCACCAGCACCTCCTCGACCCGCGCGTCGGCCAGGGCTGCGACCGCGGTGAACCCGAGCCCCAGCCCGCCGACCACGACGGCGAGCGCCTCCCCGTCCACCCGCGCCAGGGCGAGGTCGGCGAGCGCGACCTCGGCCACCGTGAACAGGCTCGACATCAGGAAGTCGTCGTCGATCCGCACCTCGTGAACCTGCGCCCCGGTGCCCGGGTCAGTCCGTCGACGGAGCGTCAGCGTGCCTAGCTCGGTCTCGGCGTACGCCAGCTCGACCAGCCGAGGACCCATGCGATCGACCCTAGCCCGGGCCCTACTGGGTTTCCTTGCCCTCGCGCCGCGGGCAGATCGCGCACTGATCGGACGCCATGCCGCTGCCGGCACGGCTCACCAAGGTGCACCTGACGCCCGGACCGACCTGTCAGGCCTGGTCGGTGGACGCGACCTGCTCCAGCGCGAGCAGGCGGGTCTCGACGCCCGCGACGCGGTCGGCCAGCTCCGACCCCGGGGGCGCGGTGGCCAGGCGCGCCAGACCGTCGGTGATCCCGGCGACCAGCTGCGCCGCCTCCTCGGGCAGCAGACGCACGGTCCCGACGCACACGTCGGCCTTCCAGGTGCTGACCACGAGAAATCCCGCCTCCACGTGCGAGGCGACCCGGACGGCACGACCCTCGCCGCGGGGGTCGAGGACCCAAGCCGCCGGGGCATCAGGGGTGACCATGTCCGTCAGGGTCCACCGGGACCGCCGCGCGGTCAAGCAGCACACGGGGCGCTTGACTGTTGCCGGTGACCCGACGACTGGTGCAGCTGCAGCTCGGCCTGTTCCTCTACGGCCTCTCGCTGGCCCTGCTGGTCCGCGCCGACCTCGGGCTGGACCCGTGGGACGTCTTCCACCAGGGCGTCTCTCAGCGCACCGGCCTCACCCTGGGCACGGTCACCATCCTCACCGGGGTGCTCGTGCTGCTCGCATGGGTCCCGCTGCGCGAGCGGCCGGGGATCGGCACGATCTGCAACGTCTTCGTCGTCGGGCTCGTCGCCGACGCAGGACTCGCCCTGCTGAGCACGCCCGACAGCCTGCCGGCCCGGGCCGTGATGCTGCTCGCCGGGGTGGGCCTGAACGGCGTCGCCACCGCCGCCTACCTCGGGGTGCGGCTCGGCCCCGGTCCCCGGGACGGTCTGATGACCGGTCTCGTACGCAGGACCGGCGGCTCGGTGCGCCGCGTGCGCACCAGCATCGAGGTCGTCGTGCTGGTGGTCGGCTTTCTGCTGGGCGGCTCGGTCGGGATCGGCACGGTGCTCTACGCCGCAGGGATCGGCCCGCTGGTGCACCGACTGCTCCCGAGGTTCGTCGTCCCGACGTAGGCCGATCACCGAACGAGGAGGCAGGCGTGCGGCGTTTCGCTCCGGTCCTGCTCGTCCCTGCCCTCGCGGCCTGCAGCGGGTCCTCGCCGGGCCCACCGCCCCAACGGCATACTTGACCCGTGCGCCCCCGGACTGCTGTGCTGCTCGCGCTCGTCGCCGTGCTCGTCGTCGTGGTCTACGCAGGTTCGTTCCTGCTGTTCACGACCAAGGACCGGGTCGACCAGCTCGACAGCCAGGCGCTGCGCGACGTCGCGGGGCCGGCCTGCACGGACCTTCGGCTGGCCGTCGACGCGCTCCCGACGCTGCCGGCGGACGCTTCCCGGGCCGACCGGCTCGCCCGGGTCGGCGAGCAACGGGTCCTGGTCGACGCGTTCGTCGACCGGGTCCAGCAGGTCGGTGTCGAGGCGCTGGACGCCGACGAACCCGCCCGCAGCTGGCTCGCCGACTGGCAGACCCTGGTCGACTCGCGCGAGCGGTGGGCCCGCGACGCGATGAGCCCGTACGCCGTGCCGGAGCAGGACGGTCAGCCGATCACCCGGCGCATGAACGCGATCGGGGTCGACGCGTGCGCCGTCCCGGTCGGGCTCACCAGCCCCACGTGACCTGCACCTGATGGACGGGCCGGCCTTCTTCGAGAGCCTGGAGCTGGACGACCGGTGGCCCGAGCTGGTCGCGGTCGGCGGCAGGCTCGAGCCGGTCACGCTCGCCGCCGCCTACCGTGCGGGAGCCTTCCCGTGGCCGGGAGCCCTTGGCCCGAGCACCGGCCGGCTGGCGCGCCGGTCCGGGGCGCCGTTGCTCGACGGGCCCGACCGAACGGTGCCGTGGATGTCGCCGCACCCCCGGGCAGTCCTCCTGCCGTCGATGCTCACGGTCTCCCGTTCGCTGCGTCGCACGTTGCGCACCAGCGGCTGGAGCACGACCGTCGACCAGGCGTTCGGCGACGTGATGGCCGGTTGCGCCGCTCGTCCGGAGACCTGGATCTCCGGACGCATGCGGGGCGCATACGAGGCCCTGCACGCGGCCGGCGGGGCGCACAGCCTGGAGGTCTGGCAGGACGGTCGACTGGTCGGCGGGCTGTACGGCGTGCGCACCGGCGGTGTGTTCAGCGGCGAGTCGATGTTCCACCTCGCCACCGATGCCTCCAAGGTGGCTCTCGTCGACCTGGTCGCACGGATGGGCGAGGGCGGGATCGTGCTGCTCGACACCCAGCAGGAGACCGAGCACATGGCCAGCCTCGGGCAGGTGCCGGTTGCCCGCGAGGACTACCTGCAGGTGCTCCGGCGGCTGCGTGAACGGTCCACGTGGCTGCCCACCGACGATCGCCCGGTCGCCCGTCTGTCGGAGACGGTCAGGCCTCACGCCACAGCATGACCAGCCCGCGGTCGTCGGAGGAGTCTCCGGCGACCCGGCGGATCAGGTCGGCGGCGCCGCCGTGGAAGCTGTTGCCGACCGCCCGCTCGGCCTCGCCGACGAGCTTGTCGATCCCGTACGCCAGGTCGCGCCCGGGGATCTCGATCAGTCCGTCGGTGTACATCAGCAGGGCGTCACCCCGGTCCAGCGTGCCGGTGACGGCTGCGTACTCCATGTCGTCCAGCAGCCCAAGCACGACGCCCTCCGCCTCCAGGAGCGACCAGCGCCCGGAGCCGGCGTGGAAGGCGATGGCCGGCGGGTGGCCGGCAGCCGTGACCGCGTAGGCCCCGGTGCGGGTGTCCACCGCGACGTGCACCGCGGTCGCGAACCCCTCGTTCCAGCGCTGACGCTGCAGGTAGGTGTTGGCCGACGACATGAACGACCCGGCGTCCACGCCGAGCAGGCCGCCCAGCGCACCGGACAGCAGCAGCGCACGGGTGCCCGCCTCGACGCCTTTGCCGGAGACGTCGGCGACGACGAGCTCCAGGACGTCGCCGTTCAGGGCGCTGACCACGAAGTCACCGGCGAACGGCACCCCGCCGGCGGGTAGGACGACGGCGTCGGCGCGCCACCCGACGGGCAGCTCCGGCAGCTCGCCCTGGGTCTCGAGCCGTTGGCGCAGCTCGACGAGGACGGTCTCACCGTCCAGCCCGCCGAGCCCGGTCTCCTCGCGTGAGCGGGCGAACTCCATCGCGACGATCGCGGTGGTCGCGATGACGATCACGCCCCCGACCCGGACGTTCTGGGTCGCGAACAGGGCCTGTGCCACCAGGCAGGCAGCGGTGACTCCCACCAGCACCGCCTGCCGCCGCACGCCGAGCAGCAGGCCGCCGAGGAGCACGGGCAGCGACAGCAGTGCGGTAGGGAAGCCCGGGATGCCGAACTGGAGGCTGAGCAGGAGCAGCGCCACGTTGGACGCACCGAGGGCGAGCAGCGTCATCCGCTCCGGGGGCGGGTCGCGCCGCAGCCCGGTCAGCGGTCGCCCGAGAGCGACAACCCCGGTACGCAGCGCCATCATGATCGGTCGAACGTACTGGAAGCCGGGCCTGCGGCAGAATACCCGGGTGACCGCTTCGGACCCGACCATGCCCCGCACCACGCTCAGCCCCGTGACCCAGATGACCGAGGACACCTTCGACGCCGCCTGGCAGCACGTCGGGGACATCTTCGGAGACGACGCCTACCCGTCCGACCGGGACGTCGAGCGCGCCACGATCGACCTGTCCCGCTTTCTGGTCGTGCAGGACGGGGACGAGGTGGTCGCGACCTCGGGCGCCTTCAACCTGGACATGGCGGTCCCGGGCGGGCAGCTGCCGGTGGCCGGGGTGAGCTGGGTCGGCGTCGCGGGCACGCACCGCAGGCAGGGCCTGCTCCGCACGATGATGGAGCGGTTGCTGTCCGATGCTTATGAGCGAGGCGAGGCGGTCGCAGCGCTGCACGCCACCCAGGCGGCGATCTATCACCGCTTCGGCTTCGGTCCGGCCGGCTGGGGGTTCGGCATCACCGTGCCTCAGCACGCGGCCTTCACCGTCGCTGTCCCGCCGGGCGGGGTCCGTCGGGTGGCGCCCGAGGCCGGCCGGCTGTCCGCGGTGTACGACGAGGTTCAGGCGGTGACGCCGGGGATGACGGCGCGGGACGCAGCGTGGTGGGCCTACCGGCTGCACGACCCGGACCACAAGCGCGAGGGCGAGAGCCAGCTGCGCTGCGCCGTCACCGACGGCGGTTACGTCTTGTTCACGGTGCGCCGTGACGGCACCGCGCTCGGGCTGTCGGAGGGCACCGTGCGGGTGCGCGAGCTGCTCGCCACCAGCCGCGAGGCGCACGCCCGGCTGTGGCGCTACGCCCTGGACGTCGACCTGATGACGCAGACCACGGCCCGGATCGCCATCGACGACCCGCTGCTGCAGATGCTGGCCGAGCCGAGGGACGCGCAGGGCCGCTACGGCGACGTGCTGTGGGCGCGGACCGTCGAGCTGGGCGCGGCGCTGTCCGGCCGGACGTACGCCACCCCGGTCGACGTCGTGCTGGAGATCGCCGACCGCACCTGCCCGTGGAACGAAGGTCGCTGGCGGCTGTCCGGCGACCGCACCGGGGCCACCTGCACGAAGACCACCGACCCGGCCGACCTCGCGACCGACGTCGCCGAGCTGGGCGCGGCCTACCTCGGCGGCACGCCGCTGCACGCGCGCGCCGTCACCGAGCTGACCCCCGGTGCGCTGGCCGTGGCGAGCACGGCCTTCGGACCGATCGGCACCGGACCGTTCTCGCCCCTGGTCTGGTAGCTCCGTCCTGACCGTCAGGCCGGCTGGCAGGTCGGGCACCAGAACAGGTTGCGCCCGACCATCACCTGCGTGCGGACCTCGGTGCCGCAGCGCCGGCACGGCAGACCCTGGCGCCGATAGACGTAGTGGGCGTCGCTGCGCCGGGCCGTCCCGCTGCGCCGCTCACGGTCCTCGCGCTCGGTGGTGACGATGCGTCCGGATCGCACGCCGGCCTGCATCAGCGTGCGCAGGTCGGCCCACATCGGTTCCCAGGTCTCCCGGTCGAGCGCGGCGCCCGGCCGGAACGGTGACAGCCCGGCCCGGTAGAGCAGCTCGGCGCGGTAGACGTTGCCGATCCCGGCGAGCACCTTCTGGTCCATCAGCAGGTCCCCCACCGTGCGCTTGCTCTTGCTGATCCGCAGCCAGGCGGGCTCGGGGTCGGCGCGCGGACGCAGCGGGTCCGGACCGAGCCGGGCCAGCACGGCGTCCCGCTCGTAGGGCGCCATCACCTCGCAGGCGGTCGGGCCGCGCAGGTCGAGCCAGTGCTCCCCGGCCGTCATCCGGAGCCGCAGCGCGCCTCGTGGCTCGGGCGGCTCCCCCGTGCCGACGGTGAACTTCCCGTACAGCCCGAGGTGGACGTGCAGCAGCTGCTCGCCGTCGAAGGCGTAGAACAGGTGCTTGCCGTACGCCTCGACCTTCTCCAGCACGCGGCCGGTCAACAGCTCGGCCCCGGTGGCGAAGCGCCCCTGCGGGCTGGCCATCGACACCGGGCCGCCCACCAGCCACGGGGTCTGCTGACGGGCGATCCGGTGGAGGGTGTGACCTTCGGGCACGGGTCAGGTCGGCAGGCTCGGCAGCCCGCCGCCGTTCTCGTAGTCGCTGACCTGCGCGAGGCGTCGACGGTGCCGCTCCTCGCCCGAGAACGGGGTGGCGAGGAACATGTCGACCAGGGCCAGAGCGTCCTCCAGGGTGTGCTGCCGGGCGCCGAGGCCGAGGACGTTCGCGTCGTTGTGCTCACGGCCGAGCCGGGCGGTGTCGGCGTTCCACGCCAGGATCGCCCGCACGCCGCGCACCTTGTTGGCCGCCAGCTGCTCCCCGTTGCCGGAGCCGCCCAGCACGATGCCGAGGCTCCCGGGGTCGGCCACGGTCGCCTCGGCCGCACGGAGCACGAACGCCGGGTAGTCGTCCTGCGGGTCCAGGGTGCCCGCTCCGTGGTCGATGGGCTCGTGGCCGGTCGCGGTGAGGTGGCGCACGAGCGCCGCTTTCAGCTCGAAGCCTGCATGGTCGGTGCCGAGGTGGACGCGCATGTGCTGGAGTCTCCCCCATGCAGCCGGGCGTGCACGTCTGGGGTGCCGACGGTCGCAAGGGCGGCGGCTGGGTCGTCGCCTCGCTCGTGCCGGGCGACGGCCTGCGCTGGCACGACGCCCCAGACGCCCGGTCGCTGCTCGCGCTGGTCGGCGACGGCGTCCTGGCGGTCGACGTGCCGATCGGGCTCCCGGACCACGGCGTACGGGCGGCCGATGTCGAGGCCCGGCGCAGGCTGGCCGGCGGGCGCGCCTCCTCGGTGTTCGCGGCGCCGGTCCGCGGCGTGCTGGCGCACCGCACGTATGCCGAGGCCCGGCCCGCCTACCCGTCGTTGTCGGCGCAGACCTTCGGTCTGGTGCCCCGGATCCGGGACGTGGACGAGGCGCTGCGCGAGGCGGGCCTCGCCGTGCACGACCACGTCGTCGAGTGCCACCCGGAGGTCAGCCTGCGCACGCTGACCGGCGTCGTGCTGCCCGGCAAGAAGACCGCCGCCGGATCGCTGGCCCGGCTCGACGCCCTGCAGGGCGCGCTCGGCCCGGTCCCCACCGACGTCCCACCGGCAGCGGCCCTGGACGACGCGCTCGACGCCCTCGCGTGCCTCTGGACGGCACGGCGTCTGCTGCGCGGCGAGGCCCACACCCTCGGCACAGAGACCGACGCCTACGGCCTGCCGATGCGGATCGTCGTCTGAGCGTGGTCGCGAGCCGGGCCGTCACCGGCCGGTCCGAGCAGCGGGATCCAGGGGGCCAGCCGACGCGCCGTCTCGGCGGCGGGCGCGGGACGGCCGTAGTGCCAGCCCTGGCCGTACTGGCAACCGATCGCCGCCAGGTGCCCGGCGACCTGCGCGGTCTCGATGCCCTCGGCCACGACCGGCAGCTCGAGCGCGTGACAGACCCCGAGGATCGAGTCCAGCAGCCGCGCGGCTCCCGGGTCCGCGGACGAGGCCAGGACGAAGGACTTGTCGACCTTCACGGTGTCGACCGGGAGCCGGGCGAGCTGGGACAGCGACGACTGGCCGGTGCCGAAGTCGTCCAGCAGGACGAGCACGCCGAGCCGGCGGAGCGCGGTGAGCGCGGCGAGAGCCGCGTCCGGGTCCAGCACGACGGCGCTCTCGGTGACCTCGACCCGCAGCAGCCGGGCCGGCACACGGTGCCGGTGCAGGGCTGCGGCCACCCGGTCGGGCAGGGCCGCGGTCAGCTCGGTGCGGGACACGTTGACCGAGACCGGGAGCACCGCGAGCCCGGCAGACCCCCAGGCGGCGAGATCGGCGCAGGCCCGGTCCAGCACCCACGTGTCGATCTGCGGCATCAGACCGCACCTCTCCGCCACCGGGATGAAGACGTCCGGGCCGACGGAGCCCAGCTCCGGGTCGGTCCAGCGGAGCAACGCCTCGAAGGCGACGGCCGCCCCGCCCACCAGGCTGACGACCGGCTGGTAGTGCAGCGTGAACCGGTCCTCTGCGAACGCCCGGCGCAGGCCGGCCTGCACCGCCATCGTGGCGCGGAGGTTCTCGTGCAGCCGCGGCGCGTAGCGGGCCCACCGGTTGCGCCCCGCGTCCTTCGCCGCATACATCGCAAGGTCGGCGTTGCGCATCAGCTCCTCGGGCGAGGGCCGGCTCCGGGTGTCCGCCAGGCCGACGCTCCCGCCCGTGGTCAGCAGCCGGTCCCCTGCGGGCAGCGGCCGGTGCAACGCGTCCACGACCCGCTCGGCGACCGCCTCCGCGTCGACGACGGCCTCGAGCACGACGAGGAACTCGTCCCCGCCGATCCGCAGCACCTCGTCCTCGCCCCGCACGCAGGCCCGCAGCTGCGAGGCCACGGCGACCAGCAGGGCGTCGCCCTGCGCGTGACCGAAGGTGTCGTTCACATCTTTGAAACCGTCCAGGTCCACCAGCAGGATGCTGCGCAGCTCCGGGCTCTCGCAGAGCTCACCGACCAGACGACGGGCCCGGGCGAGGTTGCCCAGACCGGTGAGCGCGTCGTGCTCGGCGTCGTGCCGCACCTGCTCGGCGAGCAGGTGCTGCTCGTGGACGTCGCGGGTGTTGACCACCACCCCGGACACGTCCCCGTCGACGAGCAGGCGCATGCGGCTCTCGTGCCAGCGGTAGGTCCCGTCCAGGCAGCGCAGCCGCAGGAGCGTCCGCGCCGTCTCCCCCGGCGACTGCGCGGCTCGCTGCCAGGCGGCACCCGCACCCGGGCGGTCATCCGGGTGCAGGAAGGCGCCGAGCTGTTGCCCGGCTCGCTCCGCGACCCCGGTCGCGGTCACCAGGGCGGGGCTCGCATAGAGCAGACCGCCGTCGGGTCCGTGCAGCGTGATCAGGTCCGAGGAGCCGAGCACCAGCGACCGGAACAGCTCGTCCCGGGCGGCCAGCCGACGGCTCACGGCCCGATGGTCCCGTCCCGAGACGACCTGACGCAGACCCAGCAGGGCGGAGATGGTGACTCCGGTGAGAGCGCCTGCCCGGGACATCGGCTCGTCGCGCAGCAGCAGCGCCGATCCGACCACCAACGCGGCCACCAGTGGCAGCAGCGGGAGCAGGGGCAGCGCCCGCAGCCACGCCGGACGACGTGCCGACGTCCGGGGACGCGGACGACCGGCGACCCGGGCGCCGGCCAGCACCAGCACGATGCCGGCCTCGGCGACCAGCGCCATCGGAGCGTCCGGCCGAAAGGTGCCCTCGGCCTCGCTCGCGGCGTAGGCGACGTCAGCGGTGGCGTACAGGGCCAGGCCGAGCGTCAAGAGCGACAGCTCGAGCCGTGCGCCACCGTGCACCCGGGCGATCACGCTGACCGCGAGCCCGACCAGGAACACGTCACCCGCCGGATAGGCGAGGACCATGACGGCTTGGAGCCCGGACACGTCCGACCCGACCCCACCGGGCTGCATCACCGTGGTCCAGACGACGAACCACAGCGCCGCGCCTGCCACCAGGCCGTCGAGCAGGCTGCGCAGGCGCGATCCGGCGGTCTCGGTCGACACCGGGTAGGACAGCAGCGCGGCGGCGGCCACCGGCATGAAGCTCAGATGGACGACGTCGTCCACGGAGATCACGTCCGGGTCGCCGCCGGTGGCCGCTCGCCCGATCGCCAGCACACCGGCGACGAACGTGCACATCATGGCGATGGCCAGCAGGCGCCGTCCCCGTGCCAACCCGGGGCGAGACCCCCTGGCCCGCTGCCACATCACCGCGCTGGCGCCGACGATCGTCAGGGCCTGGACGACATACACGGTCACCACCGACGCGGTGCCGGGGATCGGTCGGGCCAGCACCACGACGGCCAGGACGCACCAGAGAACCCCACCGGCGGCCAGAGCCGCCGTGCCACCTCGCCCACCGTTCGCCACGGCCGGGTGATCGACAGGCCGAAGGACGCCGGCAATGGCTGATTGTGACTAGATCAAGACCAGGACCGGACCCTGCCCGGACGTCTAGCCGAGCTGAGGGCCCTCCGTACGGGTGCGCTTGAGCTCGAAGAAGTATTCGTAGCCCGCGAGCAGGCGCGCGCCGTCCCAGATCTGCCCCGCCTGCTCCCCGGTCGGCACCCGGGTGATCACCGGCCCGAAGAACGCCGTGCCGTCGATGTGGAGCACCGGCGTGCCGACGTCCATGCCGACCGGGTCCATGCCCTCGTGGTGGCTCGCGCGCAGCTTCTCGTCCCAGGAGTCGTCGGAGGCGGCGGCGGCCAGCTCGGCGGGCAGCCCGGCCTCGGCCAGCGCATCGGCGATCAGGGCCGGGTCGTCCAGCGACATCGGCTCGCCCTCGGCCGGGTGCAGGCGCGACCCGAGCGCGTCGTACAGCGGCAGAAGGTCGTCGGTCTGCTCCTGCACAGCGATCAGCACCCGCACCGGGCCCCAGCCCTTGCCCATCATCTCGACGTACTGCTCCGAGAGGTCGCGCCCCTCGTTGAGCACCGAGAGGCTCATCACCCGCCAGCGCACGGTCACCGGACGGACCTTCTCCACCTCGAGGACCCAGCGCGAGGTCGCCCAGGCAAACGGGCACAGCGGGTCGAAGAAGAAGTCGAGCGAGGCAGGAGCGGTGAGGTCAACAGAAGGCATGACAAGCCCTTGCCCGCGCAAGCACCACCCGGAACCCGGGCCCGGGCCGTGCCTGGGTCCCGGATGGTGCCCCGTCGCAGGGCTGCGAGGATGTCTGGGTGAAGACCGACGCGCCGACCACCGACAACCTCACCCGCGACGAGGCCGCCGCCCGAGCCCGCCTGCTCGAGGTCAGCTCCTACCAGGTCGCCCTCGACCTTCGCGACCAGCAGCGCGACACGTTCGACTCCCGGACGACGGTGCGCTTCTCGGCCACCGAGCCCGGGGCCGAGACCTTCATCGAGATCGCGTCGGCCGGGCTCCGTGCCGCCACCCTGAACGGTGAGCCGATCGACACCTCGGCCTACGACGGCCGCCGACTCTGCCTGCCGGGCCTCGCCGCCGACAGCACCCTGGTGGTCGAGGCCGACTGTCGCTACATGCGTACGGGCGAGGGGCTGCACCGGTTCGTCGACCCGGTCGACGACGCCGTCTACCTCTACAGCCAGTTCGAGACCTACGACGCGCACCGGATGTATGCCTGCTTCGACCAGCCCGACCTCAAGGCCACCTTCGCCCTGACCGTCGAGGCACCCAGCGACTGGGTCTGCGTGTCCGGTGGTGCGAGCACCCGGGACGGCGACACCTGGACCTTCGAGGTGATGCCGCGGATCAGCACCTACATCACCGCGCTGATCGCCGGTCCGTACGCGCACGTGCACGCCGAGCACGACGGGATCGACCTCGGCCTCTACTGCCGCGCCAGCCTGCTGGAGCACCTGGACGCCGAGGAGCTGTTCCTCATCACCCGCCAGGGCTTCGACTTCTTCCACCGAGTCTTCGAGATGCGCTACCCGTTCGGCAAGTACGACCAGCTGTTCGTCCCGGAGTTCAACGCGGGAGCGATGGAGAACGCCGGCGCGGTGACCTTCCTGGAGGACTACGTCTTCCGCTCCCGGGTGACGGACGCCTCCTACGAGCGCCGGGCCGAGACGATCCTGCACGAGATGGCGCACATGTGGTTCGGCGACCTCGTGACGATGCGCTGGTGGGACGACCTCTGGCTCAACGAGAGCTTCGCGACCTACATGTCCGTGCTCGCGCAGACCAGCGACACCCGGTGGACGCACGCCTGGACGACGTTCGCCAACAGCGAGAAGACCTGGGCCTACCGGCAGGACCAGCTGCCCAGCACCCACCCGGTCGCCGCCGACATCAGCGACATGGACGACGTGCGGGTCAACTTCGACGGCATCACGTACGCCAAGGGGGCGTCCGTGCTCAAGCAGCTGGTCGCCTGGGTCGGTCAGGACGCCTTCCTGGCGGGCGTGCGGACCTACTTCACCAAGCACGCGTACGGCAACACCTCGCTGCAGGACCTGCTGGTCGAGCTGGAGGCCGCCAGCGGCCGCGACCTGACCGACTGGTCGCGCCAGTGGCTGCAGACCGCCGGGGTCAACACGCTGCGGCCGCTGCTGGAGGTGGACGACGACGGGACGATCTCGTCGTTCGCGATCGGGCAGGAGGCACCCGAGCAGTGGCCGACGCTGCGGCCCCACCGGGTCGCGGTCGGTCTCTACGACCTGAAGGACGGCGCCCTGGTGCGCACCGAGCGGATCGAGCTGGACGTGGTCGGTGCGCTCACCGAGGTGCCTGAGCTGGTCGGCCGGGCCCGCCCCGCGCTGGTGCTGGTCAACGACGACGACCTGGCCTACGCCAAGCTCCGGCTCGACGACCGCTCGCTGGAGACGCTGCTGACCCACGTCGGCGACATCGCCGACTCGCTCCCCCGCGCCCTGTGCTGGTCGGCGGCATGGGACATGACCCGGGACGCCGAGATGCGCGCGCGCGACTACGTGGAGCTGGTCCTGACCGGCATCGACGCCGAGACCGACATCGGGATGGTCCAGTCGTTGCTGCGCCAGGCCCAGGCCGCCTGCACCCAGTTCGCCGAGCCGGCCTGGGCGCCGCAGGGCCGGGCTCTGATCGCCGAGAAGGCCCAGCGTGCGCTAGACGTCTCGGAGGGCGGTAGCGACCTGCAGCTGGCCTGGGCCCGCACCCTGTCCGCGGTCGCCACCACCGACGAGCAGCGCACCCTGCTGCGTGAGCTGCTGTCGGGTGCGGCGGACGTGCCAGGGCTGGTCGTCGACACCGACCTGCGCTGGGCGCTGCTCGGCCGGCTGGTCGCGCTCGGCGATGCCGGAGAGGACGAGATCGCCGCCGAGCAGCAGCGTGACCGGACCGCGGCGGGAGCCCGCCAGGCTGCAGCCGCCCGGGCGGCCCGTCCGACGCAGGCGGCCAAGGAGCAGGCGTGGACCGACGTCGTCGTCGGCACCGACCTGCCGAACGCCCTGCGCTCAGCGGTCATCGGCGGGTTCACCCAGGCCGAGCAGATCGAGCTGCTCGCGCCCTTCGTCCCGCGCTACTTCGCCGCGATCTCCGAGATCTGGCGCACCCGCACCGCGGAGAGCGCGCAGAGCCTGGTCGTCGGGCTCTATCCGTTCCTGCAGGACGCCGAGGACATCCTCGCCCGCACCGACGCCTTCCTGGACGACGACGGCGTGCCCGCGGCGCTGCGCCGATTGCTGTCCGAGGGCCGCGACGGGGTAGCCCGCGCCCAGCGCGCCCGCCAGCGGGACGCCGCCGCCGACTGAGCCGCTCCCGGCCGCGGGCCTGCTCGACACGCCCGCGGTGACCTGGAAGATCGCCGCGGTTTCCTCCTGAGCGCGCCAGACGTGCCCGGCCTGGGCAGCGCCAGCGCGAGGCCTGCGGCGTCCGCGATCTATCGGAGCCCGTCAACGATCCTGGCGGCTGAGCGACGCGTCGGGCCCAGGTGATCTTGGGGCCGATAGCGGCCCGAAGATCACCAGAGCTGGTGGGGGCCAGACATCGCTGGTGATCTTCGCCGGCACATCGGCTCGAAGATCACCAAGGGGCCGAGCGCCCGTCGAGCACTGGTGATCTTGGCTGCGGTCGTGGCGCAAAGATCACCAGTGCTCGAGGCGGTCAGTGGTTCTCGGGCTCGCGTGCTTCGTCGATCCCGTGCGGATCCGGCTCGCCGAGCGCCGGCGTGGTCGGCGGCTCGGAGTGGGCCGTGGAGACTGCAAGGGCCCCGGACGTGCCCGGCGCGGGCAGGGCCGGCGCGCGGCCGGCGGCGTCCGCGATCTGGCGGAGGCCGTCGATGACGCCGGCGGCGATGTCGCTCCCGACGAAGGACGTCGTCATCGACAGCACGGCGAGCGCGCAGACCCGGTCGGGCACCCGTCGGCTGATCGTCGGGCCGGTGACGATCTCGACCCGGCGCTGCCCAGGGGCGACGACCAGCAGGACCGCGGAGCCAGCACGCGGGCCCAGGGCCGCATGCAGGCGCAGCGCCCCGTCGCGGAACCCGCCGTCGTCGACGTTGAGGTCGCCGATCAGGACGGAGGCGTCGACCCCGTTCTGCTCGCGCAGGCTGGCGACGACCTCCTCGATCCGGTCGGAGTCACGGGGCGACAGGCCAGGACCTCGGGTCGATGGCGTCGTCATCGTGGTCGTGGTCCCCGTCTTCGTCACGGTGTGTTTCTCACCAGGTGCCACTGGCTCCACCCTTCTGCTCGCGACCAGGCTCGGCCGTCTCGACCGCGGCCACCGGGTCAGGCGGTCCGGCGAACCACACCGGCGGTGCCCCCCAGCCCTTGCCGGACCGGTAGCGGGTCGACCGCACCATCCCGGGCAGCCACACGAGCGCAGCCAGCAGGAGCAGGGCGGAGACCGGCGTGAGGACGTACAGCAGCAGGGTCTCCCCGCCGGTCAGCCCGCTGGACAGGTTGGCGCCCTCCTGCGGCCCGAGCAGGGCGTTGCCGTTGCCGCACGCGGCCAGCAGCATCAGGGCCGACAGGGCTAGCGCCCTACGGACGGCACGATCGCGGGTCACGGGGCATCTCCGAGGGCCGGGGCCGCGTCCTGTGAGGGCGGCGAGGAAGGACTGACGTGGTCGTCGCAGGGAGAACCTACCGAACGAAGAACCTGCGTGAGCCGCGCCACCCCGGGCGAGGCGAGGACCTGCTCGAGCGACAGCGTCCTGCCCTGCCCGTCGGCCACCGGCAGGCGCCAGTTGGGATACTCGTCGACCGTCCCGGGCAGGTTCGGCTGACGAAGATCACCGACCGCGTCGCCGTAGGCCGCGAGCACCAGCGCCGCCGGTGAGGCCACGAGCGCGGCGTGCATCGCCAGCGGGACGTCCCCGCCGGTCTGCTCGAGCAGACCGCGGTCACGCAGCATCGCGACGAGGGCCTCGCGCTCGGCCCGTACGCGCTCGCGCTCCTGCTCGACCGGGACCCCGAGCTGCCCCACCTCGTCGCGGACCCGGACCTGCTCCTCGGCCAGGAAGCCCGCCGCCGTGGGCAGGTCGTGCGTGGTGACGGTCGCCATCGCCGACGCGCGCCAGGTAGTCGGGTCGGTCTGTGCGCCGTCGTCGTCGGTCTCGAACCAGAGCACCGCGCTCCCCAGCACACCCGCCTGCTCGAGCGCCTCCCGCACCCGCTCCTCGACCGTCCCGAGGTCCTCGCCGACCACCACGGCCCCCGCCCGGGTGGCCTCCAGCACCAGGATGCCGAGCAGCGCCTCGGCGTCGTAGGACACGTACGTGCCCTCGGCCGCACCGGCGCCGGCCGGGACCCACCAGAGCCGGAACAGCCCCATGACGTGGTCGATCCGTAGGCCGCCGGCGTGTCGCAGCACCCCGCGGACGAGCTCCCGGAAGGGGGCGTAGCCCTGCTCGGCCAGTCGGTCCGGGCGCCAGGGCGGCAAGCCCCAGTCCTGCCCCTGCTGGTTGATCAGGTCCGGCGGCGCGCCCGTGGTCGTGCCGAGCGCGAGCGCGTCCTGCATCGCCCAGGCGTCCGCCCCGCCGGCGTCGACGCCGACCGCGAGGTCGTGGACCACCCCGACCGCCATCGGCTCGGCGACGGCAGCGACCGCGGACAGCTGCTCGTCCACCAGCAGCTGGACCCAGCACCAGAACGCCACCCGGTCCGACAGCCGGGACCGCTCGGAGGGGATGCCGACGGCGTCCGGTCGACGTAGTTCCTCGGGCCACCGCTGCCAGGGGACACCGCGCTCCTCGGCTATCGCGCAGAACAGCGCAAACCCCTCTAGGGGCTCCCCCAGCTCGGCGCGATACACGGCCAGCGCGTCGACCCGGTGCAGCGGCCAGAGCAGCTCCAGCGCCCGGACCTTCGCGACCCAGGCAGGGTCGCGCACGACCCGTTCCGGGTCGGTCGGTGGGCGCAGGTCGGCCACCTGCTGCTGCAGGGCGGGCGGGGCCGCAGCGTGCTCGGGGACGTCCTCGACCCGCAGCCACAGCGGCGAGCGGAAGCGGCGGCTGCTCGGGCTGTAGGGCGACGGGTTGATCGGCACCACCGGCGCCTCGGCGTGCAGCGGGTTGACCAGCACCACGCCACCGCCGTCGGACGCCGTGCGCGTCACGACGGTGCGCAGGTCCGCGTAGTCGCCGACCCCCCAGGACTGCTCGCTGCGCAGGGCGTAGAGCTGGACCATCCAGCCCCACTGGCGAGGCGTGACGGCGGGCAGCGAGACCGGGGCGACCACGAGCACGCCGCTGTCACCGCCTGACCGCAGGGTGTGCCAGCCCAACGGCAGGTCCTCAGGCAGCGCGACCTCCCGGAGCACCTGGCCGTCCCGTTCACCGACCACCGGCCCGGAGACCGGCACCTCGACGGTCGAGCGGTCCTCGAGCTCGAGGCGCAGCGGTCCGTCGTCGCAGACCCGGACGCTGCCCGGACGCCCCTGCCGGACGACCGTGGCGTACGGGACGCTGCGCAGGAACGGGGCCGCGGCGGCCGCGGCCGTCGCGGCGGCGCGCGAGGCGGTCGTGCTCGCGTCGACCCCGAGCGCCCCCAGGGCGGCCGTGACCGCGTCCTCGCCGACCACGACCGTCCGGCCACCGGCGTCCTGGTAGCGAACGGCGACCCCATGGACCTGCGCGAGGGCGACGAGGTCGTCGGCCAGACCGTCTGCGGGCACGGATGCGGTGCTCATCGGTCCATGCTGCCCGACCGGGCCCCTGCCATGCAGGTCTGAGCGGTGCACGCGTGTCTAAGCGGGTTCCTCGAGCGCGTCCCAGACCGGCAGACCGCCCAGATAGGGGTGCCACCGCGGGTCGATCCGCCGCGCACCGATCACCCGCCACGCGGAGCCGCTCGGGGCCGCCGGGGCACGCCGCAGCCGCCAGCCCATCTCCGACACCGCCCGGTCCGCCTTGGCGTGGTTGCAGCGACCGCAGGCCGACACCACGTTGTCCCAGGTGTGCGCGCCGCCGCGGCTCTTGGGCACGACGTGGTCCAGGCTCGTCGCCGTCGCCCCGCAGTAGACGCAGCGACCGCCGTCACGGGCGAAGACCGCCTTGCGGGTGAGCGGCACGGTCGCCCGGTAGGGCACCTTGACGAACCGGGTCAGGCGCACGACCGAGGGCACCGCGACGACCGCCCGTTCGCTGTGCACCAGGACGTCGGTCTCGGCGACCGCGACCGCCTTGCTCGACAGGCACAGCACGACCGCCCGTCGCCCGGGCACCACGCACAGCGGCTCGTACGTCGCGTTCAGCACCAACGCCTCGGCCACCCGGTCACCCTTCCCTCTCGCACTCAGCATGACCGACCGCCCCGGGATGCGCCACGTCCTTGCCCGGGTCCAGGATGCGCAGGTGCTGCTGCTGACCGTCCACGCCGCCGCGGTCTGGGTCCTGCTCGGACTCTCGACGACCGTGCAGCGGGTCGTCTACCCGGCGTTCGCTCACGTCGGTCCGACCTCCGCCTGGGCCGCCGCGCACGCCCTGCACCTACGTCGGATCAGCCAGGTCGTGGCCCTTCCCTGGCTCGTGCAGGGCGTCACCACCGCCGCGCTGCTGCTGCTCAGCCGTCCAGCCGGGGTCCCGCTGTGGCTGGTCGGGCTGACCGCCGTGCTGGCCGCGGCCACCGTCGGCCTGACGGTGCTCGGCGCGGTGCCTGCCCACGACCGGTTGGCGTCCTACGACGAGCAGACCCTTGCTCGGCTCCTGCGCGCCTCGGCCTGGCGCACCGCGGCGTGGGCCGGCGGGTCGGTCTGCGCAGCCACGATGCTCGTGCTCGCCTCCTAGTCTGGGCCGCGTGGACTTCCCGACCGCCGAACGCACCGACCTCGTCGAGGAGCTGTGCGGGCACCAGGTCGCGGACCCCTACCGGTGGCTGGAGGACGTCCAGGACGACAGGACCACGACCTGGCGTACGGCCCAGCGGGCCCTGACCGAGCAGCACCTGACGGCACTGCCGGGGCGTGAAGGGTTGCGCTCCCGGTTGGCGGACCTGCTCGCCGCCGGCGCCGTCGGCGTGCCGGTCTGGCGTGCTGGCCGTCCGTTCTGGAGCCGCCGCTCGCCCGGTCAGGAGCACGCCGTGCTCCTCACCCGCGACGACGACGGCCCCGAGCGGGTGCTGCTGGACCCGACCGCGGTCGACCCGACGGGCGCGACGACGCTGGACGCCTGGGCTCCCAGCAAGGAGGGCGACCGGCTGGCTCACCAGCTGTCGACCGGGGGTGACGAGGAATCGGTCCTGCGGATCGTCGACGTCGCGACCGGCGAGCTGCTGGACGGGCCGATCGACCGTTGCCGCTACTCCCCGATCGCCTGGGAGCCGGGCGGGCAGTCGCTGTTCTACGTACGCCGTGAGCCCGGTCCCGACCAGCTGCACCGTCGCGTACGCCGGCACGTGGTCGGGACCGACCCGGCGACCGACGTGACCGTCTGGGGCGAGGGGCTGGACCCGACGAGCTACTACGGGTGCTCGGTGTCGGCCGACGGCCGGTGGCTGCTGGTCACTGCCAGCGCCGGCACCGCTCCCCGAGACGACGTCTGGCTGTTCGACCTCGTGGTCGGAGGCCCGCCGCAGGAGGTCCAGGTCGGGGTCGACGCCCGCTGCAGCCCCTGGGTCGCCCACGACGGCCGGCTCTGGCTGCTCACCGACGCCGGCGCCCCGCGCGGTCGGCTCTGCGTCGCCGACCCGGAGCGACCTCGCGACTGGACCACGGTCGTGCCCGAGGACCCCGAGTCGGTGCTGGAGGATGCGCTCCTGCTGGCCGACGGTGACCTGGTCCTGCTGCGCAGCCGGCACGCGATCAGCGAGCTGTCCGTCCTGCGGGACGGTGCTGAGACTGCTCTGGACCTGCCCGGGCTCGGCACGGTCACCGGGCTTTCCGGCCTGCCCGAGGGCGGCACACAGGCCTGGTACGGCTGGACCGACACGGTCTCCCCGCCCCGCGTCCACACCCTCGACGGGGCGGTGTGGGCGGAGCCGCCAGGCCAGGTGACGCCCCCGCAGGTGCACGCGTCGTTGCTGACGGTGACGTCGGCCGACGGGACGGTCGTACGCCTGCAGGTGCTCTCCCCGACCGCCGCGCCCGACGGCCGTCCGACGGTGCTCTACGGCTACGGCGGCTTCGGGGTGTCGCTCACCCCGGCCTACACCGCGAGCGCGCTGGCCTGGGTGGCGGCCGGTGGGGTCTGGGCGGTCGCCAACCTGCGCGGCGGCTCGGAGGAGGGCGAGGCCTGGCACCGGGCGGGCATGCGCGAGCACAAGCAGAACGTGTTCGACGACTTCGCCGCCTGCGCCGACCACCTGGTGGCCGAGGGCTGGACCACCCCGGAGCAGCTCGGGATCTACGGCGGCAGCAACGGCGGGCTGCTGGTCGGCGCGGCGCTCACCCAGCGACCGCAGGCCCAGGCCGCCGTGGTCTGCTCCGCCCCGCTGCTGGACATGGTCCGCTACGAGCGCTTCGGTCTCGGGGTCACCTGGAACGACGAGTACGGCACCGCTTCGGACCCGACCGAGCTGGGATGGCTGCTCGGCTACTCGCCCTATCATCACGTCCGCGCAAACCCCTACCCGGCGGTCCTGCTCACCGTGTTCGACGGGGACAGCCGGGTCGACCCGCTGCACGCCCGCAAGCTGTGCGCGGCGCTCCAGCACGACACCACCTCGGGCGCCCCGGTGCTGCTGCGCGACGAGACCGGCGTCGGGCACGGGGCACGGTCGGTCAGCCGTACGGTCGGGCTCTCGGTCGACGTGCTGGCCTTTCTCGCCCATCACACCGGGCTGGCCCTGTGAGCCTGCAGGAGGGTGGCCGACACCTCGCGGACTTCCTCGACAGCAGCGGCGGCGACGCGATCGTCACGGTCGTCCGGATCGCGGCGATCGTGCTTGTTGCGGTGCTTGCCAGGCTGATTGTCCACCGGCTGATCGGTCGCACCGTCAAGGGCATCCTGGCCGGCCACAAGCCGTCGAACGTGCGGAGGCCGGCCGAGACGGCCGACGCCCCGCTGCTCACCGAGCGTCGACGGCAGCGCGCGACCACGATCGGTTCGGTGCTGCGCAGCGGCGCCTCGGTCGTCATCCTCACGGTCGCGTTCACCACGGTCCTGTCCGAGCTCGGCGTCGACCTCGGGCCCGTGCTTGCGTCGGCCGGGATCGTCGGCGTCGCGGTGGGCTTCGGGGCGCAGAACCTCGTCAAGGACTTCCTGAACGGGATCTTCATGCTGCTGGAGGACCAGTACGGCGTCGGCGACGCGATCGACGCCGGCCCGGCCAGCGGGATCGTCGAGGCGGTCGCGCTGCGCACCACCCGGCTGCGCAGCGTGGACGGCACGGTCTGGCACATCCGCAACGGCGAGATCACCCGGATCGGCAACCAGAGCCAGGGCTGGTCCCGCGCGCTGCTGGACGTCTCGGTGGCCTACGACACCGACGTCGAGACCGCCCGCCGGGTCATCAAGAGCGTCGCCGACCAGGTCTGGCACGACGAGACGTTCGGACCGTTCGTCATGGAGGAGCCCGAGGTCTGGGGGGTCGAACGGCTCAGCGACCACTCGATCGACATCCGGCTCGTGGTCAAGACCCTTCCGCTGGAGCAGTGGAAGGTCGCCCGGGAGCTGCGCGAGCGTCTCAAGGCCGCCTTCGACGAGGCCGGCATCGAGATCCCGTTCCCGCAGCACGCGCTCTGGCTGCGCAGCACCCCAGGCAGCGACCCGGTCCCGGTGCAGGACGCATGAGCCTGTACGAGCGGGTCGGCGGACGCCCGACCTTCGACCAGCTGGTGGGCGAGTTCTACGCCGGTGTGGCGGTGGACCCGGTGCTGCGCCCGCTGTACGAGGAGCAGGACCTCGGTCCGGCCCAGGAACGGCTCACCCTGTTCCTCGTCCAGTACTGGGGCGGCCCGACGACCTACTCCGACCAGCGCGGCCACCCTCGGCTGCGGATGCGCCACGTCACCTGGCAGATCGGCGAGCGCGAGCGCGACGCCTGGCTCGCCCTGATGCTCCCCGCGGTCACCCGGCTCGACGTCGCTGACGACGACCGGGCCGCGATCTGGGACCACCTGGAACGCGCCGCGCAGTCCCTGGTCAACTCGCCGCGCTAGTCGCGCAGCAGTCGCCTGGTCCGTCGCCCCGCCAGCCACCAGCCGAGGGTGACGCCGACCAGGTCGGCCACGACGTCCCACGGATCGCCGGAACGGTTCGGCAGCACCGACGCCTGGATCAGCTCGGACACCGGGGCATACCCGACGACGAGCCAGAGCGGCACGCCGACCCGGAGGCCGGTCACGGCGAGGCCTGCGAACAGGGCCGCGTGCACGATCTTGTCGGCACCGCCGAACGTGGCCGGTCCGGCCTGGACCGGCCAGAACAGCACGTAGAGGCTGAGCAGGACGACCGCGCCGAAGACCAGCCGCGACCGCCTGCCCGATGCTCCTGCGTCCGGGGCTCGCGGGCCAGATGCTCGCGGGCCCGCCCCTCGCGCGCTCAGTCGCGGGTCAGCTTGCGGTGCGTGACCCGGTGCGGTCGGGCGGCGTCGGCGCCGAGCCGCTCGAGCTTGTTCTTCTCGTACGACTCGAAGTTGCCCTCGAACCAGTACCAGGCGCCCGGGTTCTCGTCCGTGCCTTCCCAGGCCAGGATGTGGGTCGCCACCCGGTCGAGGAACCAGCGGTCGTGGCTGATGACCACGGCGCAGCCGGCGAACTCCAGCAGCGCGTTCTCCAGCGAGCCGAGCGTCTCGACGTCGAGGTCGTTGGTCGGCTCGTCCAGCAGCAGGACGTTGCCGCCCTCCTTGAGCGTCAGCGCCAGGTTGAGCCGGTTGCGCTCCCCGCCGGACAGCACGCCGGCCTTCTTCTGCTGGTCCGGGCCCTTGAAGCCGAAGGCACCGATGTAAGCGCGTGACGGCATCTCCTGGGCGCCGACGTGGATGTAGTCCAGGCCGTCGGAGACGACCTCCCACACCGTCTTCATCGGGTCGATGCCCGAGCGGTTCTGGTCGATATAGCTGATCTTGACGGTGTCGCCGACCCGGACCGAGCCCGCGGTGGCCTCCTCGAGCCCGACGATCGTCTTGAACAGGGTGGTCTTGCCGACCCCGTTCGGGCCGATGATCCCGACGATGCCGCCGCGCGGGAGGTCGAAGGACAGCCCGTCGATCAGGGTGCGGTCGTCGAAGCCCTTGACCAGGTCCTTGGCCTCGATGACGACCGACCCGAGCCGCGGCCCGGCCGGGATCTGGATCTCCTCGAAGTCGAGCTTCTTGTGCTTGTCGGCCTCCGCGGCCATCTCCTCGTAGCGGGCCAGACGGCTCTTGCTCTTGGTCTGGCGGCCCTTGGCGTTGCTGCGCACCCACTCCAGCTCGTCCTTGAGACGCTTGGAGAGCTTGGCGTCCCGCTTGCCCTGGACGGCGAGCCGCGCCTGCTTCTTCTCCAGGTAGGTCGAGTAGTTGCCCTCGTACGGATAGGCCCGCCCTCGGTCCAGCTCGAGGATCCACTCCGCGACGTTGTCGAGGAAGTAGCGGTCGTGAGTCACGGCGAGCACGGCCCCGGCGTACG
>JBBSTI010000029.1:0-29352 GCA_038236005.1 Mycobacteriales bacterium
TGCCGTTGGCCATCGTCAGCTTGCTGTCAAAGATGCAGGAGGCCGCCTGGCCGACGATGTCGGAGGAGACGATCGGGTCCTCGGTGTAGTCCAGGATCCCCTTCAGCTCACCGTCGGCGGCCGCCTTGAAGGCCGCGTTGATCTCGTCCACGCTCGCCTCACGGCCGAGCGTCACGACCAGGTCGGTGACCGAGCCGGTCGGGATCGGCACGCGCAGCGAGATGCCGTCGAGCTTGCCCTTGAGCTCGGGCAGGACCAGGGCGGTCGCCTTCGCGGCACCGGTGCTGGTCGGCACGATGTTGATGGCGGCGGCACGCGCGCGACGCAGGTCCTTGTGCGGCATGTCCTGCAGCTGCTGGTCAGCGGTGTAGGCGTGGCACGTGGTCATGAGTCCGCGCTCGATGCCGAAGCTGTCGAGCAGCACCTTGGCCATCGGGGCCACGCAGTTGGTGGTGCAGGAAGCGTTGGAGAGCACGGTCTGGCTGCCGTCGTAGGCGCTGTCGTTCACGCCCATGACGACGGTGAGGTCCTCGCCGCTGGCCGGCGCGGAGATGATCACCTTCTTCGCCCCGCCCGCGTCGACGTGCTTGCGCGCGTCCGCGGCCTTGGTGAAGAAGCCGGTCGACTCGATGACGACGTCGACGCCGAGGTCGCCCCACGGCAGCGCGCCCGGGTCGCGCTCGGCGAGCGCCCTGACGGCGCGACCGTCGACGGTGATGCCGTCCGCGGTGGTCTCGACCGTGCCGGGAAAACGGCCGAGCGTCGAGTCGTAGCGCAGCAGGTGCGACATGGTCGCAAGGTCGGCGAGGTCGTTGAACGCCACGATCTCGATGTCCTGCCCGCTGGCCTCGACGGCCCGGAAGAAGTTGCGGCCGATGCGGCCGAAGCCGTTGATGCCTACTCGTACGGTCACTGTGCCCTCACGTTCCCTCGACGGATGCCGCACTGCGGCGGTGTCACTGGAAACCTAGCGAAGCCGTCAGAGGATCCGCGCCGGGGCTCCGGTCGCGCCGGAGGTCTGCAGCGCCACGAGCACCTGAGACGCGGCGACCAGGTCTCCGAGGTCGGCAGGCCAGGGCCACCGCAGCACCCCGCCCGCCCCGACGATCTCCCCGTCCGGCACCGCGGAGAGCAGCGCCTTCGCGCTCGCGACCAGCCCGGCGTCGCAGCCCAGCCCGCCGGGCGCCAGCGGCATCGGCGCTCCTGCGTCCCAGCGCACCTCGTCCGGCGAGGCGTCGAGCCGGGCCGTGGACGTGGTCAGGCGGACGAGCGGGACCGGGGAACCGTCGTGGCTCACCAGCACCGTCGCCCCGGACTCGGTGAGCAGCGACCACGAGACGCGTGCACCGTCCGGGAGCGCAGGCGTCGCCACGGCCGCCCCCGCCCCGACGGACAGGACGTCGCCGCACCAGCCTCGGACCAGGTCGACCAGCTCCACGGTCTCCCGCTCACCGGTCGGCCAGCCCCGCACCGTCACCTGCCGGACCGGCTCGTTCGCCAGGGGCAGCGCCGCGGCGACGGTCACGCACCACGGTTCCCAGCGCCGGTGCAGGGCGACCGCGAGGTCCGCTGTCCCGGGACGGGCGCGGCGCAACAGGTCCGGGTCGGTGATCGGGCCGGTGAGCAGGACGAGCAGGCCGACCTCGCGCATCGCCGGCAGGTGCTCGGCCTGCTCCGGGACCACGGCGACCGCGTCGACCCGGTCGTCGGCGAGCAGCTCGTCGAGGTCGACGAAGGAGGGCGCGTCGCCCGGGTCCTCGTACGGCGTGCGGGGCAGTCGCCCGTGCACGTGCCAGCCGGCCGCACGCAGCAGCGCAGGGTCCAGCTCACCGGTCAGCGCGACGGTCGGCCGGTGCCCGTCGTCCCGGGTCCGGCGCGCCCGCGTCGCCTCGGCGAGGTCGCTCATCCGCCGCGGCTCAGGGCTCGAGCAGCTCGTCGGCCAGACCCAGGTCGTTGTCCAGACCCGCCTCGGTGTCCGGGATGCCGAGGTCGGTGGCCCGCTTGTCCGCCATCGACAGCAGGCGACGGATCCGTCCTGCGACGGCGTCCTTGGTGAGCGGCGGCTCGGCGAGGGTGCCCAGCTCCTCGAGGCTGGCGTTGGCGTGCTCGCGGCGCAGCCAACCCGCCTGCAGCAGGTGGTCCGGCGCGTCCTCGCCGAGGATCTCCAGCGCCCGCTCGATCCGAGCCCCGGCGGCCACGGCGGCGCGGGCGGAACGGCGGAGGTTGGCGTCGTCGAAGTTGGCCAGCCGGTTTGCCGTGGCCCGGACCTCGCGCCGCATCCGCCGGTCCTCCCAGGCGAGCACCGCGTCGTGGGCACCCATCCGGGTCAGCAGGCTGCCGATGTCGTCACCGTCCCGGATCACCACCCGGTCGATCCCGCGCACCTCGCGAGCCTTGGCCGACACCTCCACCCGGCGGGCCGCGCCGACCAGCGCGAGCGCCGCCTCGTGGCCGGGGCAGGTGATCTCCAGGCTCGAGCTGCGGCCCGGCTCGGTCAGCGAGCCGCGGGCCAGGAACGCGCCCCGCCAGGCCGCGACCGCGTCGCACCTGCCGCCGCTCACCACCACCGGTGGCAGACCACGGACCGGCCGCCCGTGGCCGTCGAGCAGCCCGGTCTGCCGGGCGAGCCCCTCGCCGTCCTTGGTCACCCTGAGCACGTAGCGAGAGCCCTTGCGCAGGCCCCCGGAGGCCAGGACGCTCACGTCGCTGCTGTGCCCGTACAGCTCGGCGATCTCGCGGCGCAGCCGCCTCGCCGTCGACCCGGCGTCGACCTCGGCCTCGACCACGACCTGCCCCGCGACCAGGTGCAACCCCCCGGCGAACCGCAGCAGCGACGCGACCTCGGCCCGGCGGCAGCAGGACCGACCGGGAGCCAGCCGGCTGAGCTCGTCCTTCACGGACGCCGTCATCGACACGTGCTTCCCCTCGTCATGCGAAGACCCCACGGTAGGCGTCCGCCAGCAGCACCGGGTCGTGCGTGGGGCTCCCGTCGCCCGCCGCGACCGGGGCCAGCACCAGCCGGGCGCCGCAGGCCTCCGCAGACGCCTGGAGCGCAGGACGATCGGCGACGGCTCCTGGATCAGCGAGGACCACGTCCAGCCCCAGGTCGGGCGCGTGCGCCAGGAGCACCTCCAGGTGCGTCTCGGGCGCGAAACCGTCGGTCTCCCCCGGCTGCTCGGCCAGGTTCAGGGTCACGAGCAACCGGGCGTCGGTCTTGATCAGAGCGCCCCGCAGCTCCGGGACGAGCAGGTGCGGCAGGACGCTGGTGAACCAGGACCCCGGGCCGAGCACCACCCAGTCCGCCTCCAGGATCGCGTCCACGGCCTCGGAGCAGGCGGGCGGGTCAGCGGGGTCGAGCGCGATCGCCACGACCTGCCCGGGCGTGGTCGCCACGGCCACCTGCCCGCTCACCCGGCTGATCTCCTGCGGCGCCGCCGCGTCGTGGCCGAGAACGGTCGCCCAGATCTCGAGCGGCACGTCGGCCGCAGGCAGCACCCTGCCGGTGCCGCCGAGCAGGTCACCGACCATGTCCAGCGCCTGGACGAGCGAGTGCTGCTGCGCCAGCCCGGCGAGCAGCAGGTTGCCGGCCGCGTGACCGGCGAGCGGACCGTCGCTGTCGTAGCGGTGCTGCAGCAACGCCGCCCAGGACCGATCGCCGGGATGGTCGCCGGCGAGCGCGACCAGCGCCATCCGCAGGTCACCGGGCGGCAGCATCCCCAGCTCGTCGCGCAGCCGGCCGCTGGAACCGCCGTTGTCGGCGACCGTGACGATCGCCGTGACGTACGGGGTGACACGCTTCAGGGCGTTGAGCGTGGCCGCCAGGCCGTGCCCACCGCCGAGCGCCACCACCCTGGGACCGTCCGGACGGGAATCGTCGGCGCGTCGGTGCGGCGCCGGCCACCTCATGAGCGTCCGCCTGACGCGGACCGGCCTGCGGCATGTCGGGCGGACGCTGTGACGCGGGTGCAGGTCACTCGCGTCCCCGGTCTCGGTTGCCGGTCATTCGCGCCCCAGGTCACGGTGCGTCAGGGTGACGTCCGCCGACGAGCCGAGCCGGGCGGCCAGCGCCGTCGCCATGGCGACGCTGCGATGCTTGCCGCCGGTGCAGCCGATCGCGAACAGCCCGAACGGCTTGTCCTCACGCAGGTAGCCCTCCAGCAGCAGGGCGAGCAGCCGCGCTCCGCTGTCCAGGAACTCGGCGGCGCCGGCCTGCGCCATCACGAAGTCGCGGACCGGCGCGTCAAGCCCGGTCTGCGGGCGCAGCTCGTCGATCCAGTGCGGGTTGGGCAAGAACCGGCAGTCCAGGACGACATCGGCGTCGACCGGCAGGCCGTACTTGTAGCCGAAGCTCAGCACGGTCAGCTGCACCTTGAGCGGCGCCAGCCCCCCGAAAGCCTCGGCGATCTTGCCCCGAAGGTGGTGCACGTTGAGCCGGCTGGTGTCCAGCACCAGGTCGGCGGCGCCGCGCAGGTCCTGCAGCAGCAGCCGTTCATCGCTGATCCCTTGGGTGATCCGCCCCTCACCCTGCATCGGGTGCGGACGGCGGACGCTGTCGAACCGGCGCAGCAGCACCTCGTCCGTGCTCTCCAGGAACAGCAGCCGCGGCGTGACGCCCCGGGAACGGACCTCGTCCAGCGCGGTCTGCAGGTCGGAGGTGAACGCGCGGCTGCGCACGTCGGCCACGACCGCGATCCGCTCGACCGCCCCGTTGCTGCGCAGCCCGAGGTCCACCATCGTCGGGAGCAGCCCGGGCGGCAGGTTGTCCACCACGAACCAGCCGAGGTCCTCCAGGCTCTTGGCCGCGGTCGACCTGCCTGCCCCGGAGAGCCCGGTCACGACCACGAGATCCAGCGTCATCCGAGCACCTTCATGTCAGGACCTCACCGGTGACGGGGTCGAACGCCGGCATCGCTGCCGGGGCTCCGGCGAGCGCGGCGACGACCGCCTCGGCCGTACGTCGGCCGACGCCCGGCACCGCCATGATCTCCTCCACGCCGGCCGCCCTCAGCTTCTTGACCGATCCGAAGTGCTTGAGCAGAGCCTTGCGCCGGGTCTCGCCGAGGCCGGCGACGCCGTCCAGCTCGCTCGCCGTCATCGCCTTGCTGCGGCTGCTCCGGTGGTAGGCGATGGCGAACCGGTGGGCCTCGTCGCGCACCCGCTGGAGGAGATAGAGCGCCTCGGACGTACGGGACAGGATCACCGGTTCCGGGTCGCCCGGCAGCCAGACCTCCTCGAGCCGCTTGGCCAGCCCGCACAGCGCCACGTCGGTGACCCCCAGCTCGTCGAGCGCCGCCTGGGCCGCGGCCACCTGTGGCTGGCCGCCGTCGACCACGACGAGCTGCGGTGGGTAGGCGAACCGGCGGGCCCGACCGGTCTCGGCGTCCAGCGCAGGAGCCTCGGCGAACGGGTCGTCCGGGTCCTGGCTGCCCGGGTCCTGGCTGCCCATGTCCTGGCTGGTCTGTTCACGGACGGCGGCCTGGTCGGAGACGTGTCGAGCGAAACGACGGCGGATCACCTCACGCATCGAGGCGGTGTCGTCGTTGCCGTCCACCCCGCGCACCGCGAAGCGGCGGTACTCGCTCTTGCGTGCCAGCCCGTCCTCGAACACGACCATGCTCGCCACCACGTTGGTGCCCTGCAGGTTGCTGATGTCGAAGCACTCGATCCGCAGCGGCGCGTCGTCCAGCCCGAGCGCCTCCTGGATCTCCGACAGCGCCATCGAACGGGCGGTCAGGTCGCTGGCACGCTTGGTCTTGTGCAGCGCGAACGCCTGCTTGGCGTTGCGCTCGACCGTCGCCATCAGGTCCTTCTTGTCGCCGCGCTGGGGAACCCGCAGGCTGACCTGTGCGCCGCGCAGGCCGCGCAGCCAGTCCTGCAGGACGTCGGCGTCGGGCGGCAGGGCCGGCACGAGGACCTCGCGCGGCACGTCGTCGGTGTCGCGCAGCGTCACCCCGGCGCCCGGGGTCATCCGCCGGGCCCCCGGACTGAGCATCTTCGAGGGCTTCTTCGTCGGCGTGCTCGTCGGCGTGTCCTCGGGGTCGGGCGGCTCGCCGTACGCCTGGGCGAGGAACTGGCCCACCAGCTCGCCGGTCGTGAGGTCCTCGACCTTGTCCAGCACGTAGCCGCGCTGACCCCGGATGCGACCGCCCCGGACGTGGAACACCTGGATCGCCGCCTCGAGCTGGTCCTCCACGACCCCGATCACGTCGGCGTCGGTCGCGTCGGCCAGCACGACGGTCTGCTTCTCCAGCGCCTTCTTGAGGGCACCGATGTCGTCGCGCAGCCGGGCGGCCTTCTCGTACTCCTGCTCGGCCGCCGCGACCTGCATCTGCTTCTCGAGCTTGCGCACCATCGGCGCCGAGTTGCCGGCCATGAAGTCGCAGAAGTCATCGACGATGTCCCGGTGCTGCTCCGGGCTCACCCTGCCGGTGCAGGGCGCCGAGCACTTGTCGATGTAGCCGAGCAGGCAGGGACGGCCGATCTGCCCGGCCCGGACGAACGTGCCCTTGCTGCAGGTGCGAGCGGGAAAGACCCGCAGCAACAGGTCGAGCGTCTCCCGGATCGCCCAGGCGTGCGAGTAAGGGCCAAAATATCGAACACCTTTGCGCTTCGGGCCGCGCATCACCTGCAGGCGCGGAACCTCCTCGTACAGGGTGACGGCCAGGCTCGGATAGCTCTTGTCGTCGCGATACTTGACGTTGAACCGCGGGTCGTACTCCTTGATCCAGGTGTATTCCAGCTGGAGCGCCTCTACCTCGGTGCCGACCACCGTCCACTCGACGCTGGTGGCCGTGGTGACCATCTGCCGGGTGCGAGGGTGCAGTGCGGTGACGTCCTGGAAATAGCTGTTCAGCCGGCTGCGCAGGCTCTTGGCCTTGCCGACATAGACCACCCGGCCCTGCTGGTCTCGCCACCGGTAGACCCCAGGGGCGTCGGGGATGGTCCCGGACGCGGGGCGGTACGACTGCGGGTCCGACACGCCGCAAGTCTAGATGCGGTCTCCGACGATCGGTGCTTGTCTGACCGTCGGGGAGGCGTGATGACCGTGCGCAGCGAGATCGTGATCGACGATCTTTCCGGCCGTGGCCGACACACCGTGCTCGCGGTGACGTGGGACCCCGCCGACCCGCTGGCGGTGCTGCTGACGCTGACCTGCCAGCCCGACCACCCCTCGCTGCCGCGGGGCGAGTGGGTGGTGCTGAGGGACTTCCTGCGGTATGGGTTGACCGAGAACACCGGCGATGGAGAGGTCCGCATCCACCCGGCGGACGGCCGGGTGCGGCTCTGTCTGGCGCGCGATGTGCGGCCGGCCTCGGTCTCGGTGCCGGCGGTGTGGCTGTCGGAGTTCCTGGACCGTACGGACGCGCTGATGCCGGTTGCCTCGGACGAGGCCGTGGACACGCTGCTCGATCGGCTCCTTCGCCACGACTGACCGCAGAGCCGCGCCACCGCTTCCACCCGCCCGACCCGCTCGCCGTTCCGACGCTCCACGGCACGACGGCACGACGGCACGACGGCACGACGGCACGACGGCACGACGGCACGACGGCACGACGGCACATGATCGTGGGGCCGTACGAGACACGCCTTCTGCTCTGGGCACCGGTTCAAGACGGAAAAGCCCACGTGATGTTGGTCGTTCCGAGCGGCAGTTGTCGACAACCATCGTGACCTGTGTCCACAGGGTCCTCATCGTCCACAGGTTGCTCCGGGACCACCCCACCGGGTGCGCCTCAGCTGTTCGTTGGCCGCATGACTCCCGTCGCCCGCCTCTCAGAGCCGACGCTCGCCCGCCGCCCCAACCTGGCGGAGCGTCGACCTCCGACCGGTCCGCCCCCGCCGGCTAGCGGCCATGCGATCACCCGGGCGTGGCTGTTGGCGCAGGAGCACAGCGACCGGACCCTCGACCGGCGGGTGGAGCGGGGCGAGCTGCTGCGCGCCGCCCCGTCGGTATACCTGCCGCTGCGGGCCGGGCTCGGGCAGCGGATCGATGCCGCGCTGGCCCATGCCGGTCCGGATGCCGTCGTGACCGGTTGGGCGGCCTGCCTCCTGCACGGCATGCGCTATGTGCCCGAGACGCAGGCGGTCCCGGTGCTCGTGGCCCACGGTCGCACGCTGGTCAGCACTGCCTTCGTCCAGGTCCATGCGGTGCAGCGGAGACCACGATGGCGCGCCGACGAGCACGGTCGTCGGATCGCCCATCCTGTGAGGGCCGTAGCGGATGTCGCCCGTTCCACCTCGGACCTGCGGTCCGTCCGCGCTCTCGTGCTCGGAGCGCTGCACGAGACGCACGTGACGCAGGAGGAGCTGCGACGCGAGCTGCTCGACGGGCCTCGCCGCGGGTCGGCCCAGCTGAGGCGGGCGCTCGTCGACGCTTGGCTGGGGGCGAGCTCCTCGCCGGAGGCCGAGATGGCCCACTGGGCGATGCGTCAGGCTGGGCGAGGTCCGCTGGGCGAACTCCTGCTGAACCCCGACGTCCTCGCCGACGGAGTTCTGCTCGGTCGACCCGATGGGCTCGTCGTGGACGCCTGGCTCGGGTGGGAGTGCGATTCCATCGAGCACCACGGGGACGACGACGACCGTGACGCCACCGAGGACCGGAGCGACCGGTTCAGCGCCCGGGGCGTCCAACTGATCGGGACGACGCCACGGCGTTTTCGCCGCGACCCGCAGAGGTGGCTCGACACCCTTGTGGCCACGGCCGCGACCCGACGGGGGTCCGGGCTTCGCCCTCCCGCTGGACTGACCGTCGTGCCCCGCGGTCCTCTCCTGCCGGTGTCAGTCGCACAGATCCGCGCCCTCTTCGCAGCACCGTCTGATCAAAGGTGAAGGCGACCTTGCCGCCGCCTTTGCGCCGCGACCATCCTCGTCATGGGGGCTTTTCAGACATGCGAGGGCCCCGTGGGAGTCGCGACGTCTGAGATGCCCCCACGATCATGGATGAGGCCATGCTGGAACTCCCGGCTCGCGGAAGTAACGACATGTCTGCCGAGGGCCGGGGGACGTGGGCACCGGGGCCTAGGCACCGCCGCCGGCCGGGCCGAATAACCGTGGGCTGATGAGTGATGCCCCGGGGCAGGCAGGGCAGCGCGGGCGCCCGACAGCGCGCAGCAGCGGCCCGGGTGTCGAGGTGACGAGCCCGCGACGGTGGCTGCGGCATGGGCCGTCGCGGTCAGCGCGGGGCCGCGACGCTGGCTGTGGCGTGGAGCCGCACCGGTCAGCGCGGAGCGCGACGCCGGCGACGGTGCGGAACCGCGCCGGTCAGCGCGAGGCACCCACCTTCGCCGCCGTGCTCGCCTGCACGATCTGCTTTCGCGGGGTGCGCGGGCGGGCCGCACCGGGGGCCTTGGCAGCCTGCCGGCCCGAGAGCACGTCGGCGAGGAAGCGCCCGGTGTGCGACCCGGGAGCTGCCGCGACCTGTTCCGGCGTCCCCTCGGCGACGACCATCCCGCCACCGGAACCACCTTCGGGCCCCATGTCGATGACCCAGTCGGCCGTCTTGATGACGTCCAGGTTGTGCTCGATGACGATCACCGAGTTGCCGGCCTCGACCAGACGGCCGAGAACGAGCAGCAGCTTGCGGATGTCCTCGAAGTGCAGCCCGGTCGTGGGCTCGTCGAGGATGTAGATCGTCCGGCCCATCTGCCGTTTCTGCAGCTCGGCGGCTAGCTTGACCCGCTGCGCCTCGCCGCCGGACAGGGTCGGGGCAGGCTGACCGAGCCGGACGTAGCCGAGCCCGACGTCCACCAGGGTCTTGAGGTGCCGGCTGATCGCCGGGACGGCCTCGAAGAACTCGGCCGCCTCCTCGATCGGCAGGTCGAGCACCTCGGAGATGGTCTTGCCCTTGAAGTGCACCTCGAGGGTCTCACGGTTGTAGCGGGCGCCGCCGCAGACCTCGCAGGGGACGTACACGTCCGGCAAGAAGTTCATCTCGATCTTGATCGTGCCGTCGCCGGCGCACGCCTCGCAGCGGCCTCCCTTGACGTTGAAGCTGACCCGGCCGGGCAGGTAGCCGCGGACCTTCGCCTCGGTCGTCTCGGCGAACAGCCGCCGCATGTGGTCGAACACGCCGGTGTAGGTGGCCGGGTTGGACCGCGGCGTGCGACCGATCGGTGACTGGTCGACCCGGACGACCTTGTCGACGAGCTCGATCCCGGTGACCCGGGTGTGGCGACCGGGGACCTCGCGGGCGCCGTTCAACTTGTTGGCGAGGGTCCGGGAAAGGATGTCGTTGACCAGCGTCGACTTGCCGGAGCCGGACACACCCGTGACCGCGACGAGCTGGCCGAGCGGGAACGAGACGCTCACGTCCTGCAGGTTGTGCTCGCGGGCACCGACGACCTTCAGCTCCCGACCCTTGGTGCGCTGTCGCCGCGTCGCAGGCACGGCCATCTGCAGGACACCTGACAGATATTGACCGGTGATCGAGTCCGGGCAGGCGAGCAGGTCGTCGACCGAGCCGCTGACCACGATCTGCCCGCCGTGCTCCCCCGCGCCCGGGCCGACGTCGACGACCCAGTCCGAGGCGCGCACGGTGTCCTCGTCGTGCTCGACGACGATCAGTGTGTTCCCGAGGTCGCGCAGCCGCACCAGGGTGTCGATGAGCCGCCGGTTGTCGCGCTGGTGCAGCCCGATCGACGGCTCGTCCAGCACATAGAGCACGCCGACCAGCCCGGAGCCGATCTGGGTCGCGAGCCGGATGCGCTGGGCCTCCCCGCCGGACAGCGAGCCCGCCGCGCGACCCAGCGAGAGGTAGTCGAGCCCCACGTCGAGCAGAAACCCGAGCCGCGCGTTGACCTCTTTCAGCACCCGCTCGGCGATCATCGCCTGCCGGGCGTCAAGCTCGAGGCTTCGCAGGAACTCGGCCGCGTCGTCGATCGACAGCGCCGCGACGTCGGAGATCGAACGACCCCCGAGCGTCACCGCGAGCACCTCGGGCTTGAGCCGGGCGCCCTTGCAGGTCGGGCACGGGACCTCGCGCATGTAGCCCTCGAACCGCTCCCGTGAACTTTCGCTCTCGGCCTCGGTGTGTCGGCGCTCCAAGAACGGCAGCACGCCTTCGAACGCGGTGTAGTAGCTGCGCGTGCGTCCGTAGCGGTTGGTGTAGCGGACGTGCACCTCGGTCTCGTGGCCGTGCAGGACCGCCGCCTGCTGGACCTTGGTGAGCTTTTTCCACGGCGTACGCAAGGTGAAGCCCATCGCATCACCCAGTGCCGTCAGCAGCCGACCGAAATATTCGACGTTGTGACCGCTGCTCCACGGCTGGATCGCCCCCTCGGCCAGTGACTTCTCCGGGTCGGGGACCACCAGCTCGGGGTCGACCTCCATGCGGACGCCGAGCCCGGAGCAGCTGGGGCAGGCACCGTAGGGCGCGTTGAAGGAGAAGCTGCGCGGCTCCATCTCCTCGAAGGACAGGTCGTCGAACAGGCAGGCCAGGTGCTCGGACCAGGTGCGCTCGCGGCCCGGGTCGTCCTCCGGGAGGTCGACGAACTCGAGGATCACCAGGCCGCTGCCGAGCTTGAGCGCCGTCTCGACCGAATCGGTCAGCCGGCGCTTGGCGCTGTCCTTGACCGAGAGTCGGTCGACGACCACCTCGATCGTGTGCTTCTCCTGCTTCTTGAGCACCGGCGGCTCGGCGAGGCTGTGCACGACCCCGTCGACCCGGGCGCGGCTGTAGCCCTTGGTCTGCAGCTCGGCGAACAGGTCGACATATTCGCCCTTGCGTCCACGAATCACCGGGGCGAGCACCTGGAACCGCGTGCCTTCCTCGAGGCCCATGATCTGGTCGACGATCTGGCTCGGCTGCTGACGCGCGATCACGCGCCCGCACTTCGGGCAGTGCGGCGTGCCAGCGCGGGCGAACAGGACGCGGAGGTAGTCGTAGACCTCGGTCACCGTGCCGACCGTCGAGCGCGGGTTGCGATTGGTCGACTTCTGGTCGATCGAGACCGCCGGGCTCAGTCCCTCGAGGAAGTCGACGTCGGGCTTGTCCATCTGGCCGAGGAACTGACGGGCGTACGAGGACAACGACTCGACATAGCGGCGCTGCCCTTCCGCGAAGATCGTGTCGAAGGCGAGCGAGGACTTGCCGGACCCGGACAGCCCCGTGAAGACGATCAGGGAGTCGCGCGGCAGGTCGACCGAGACGTCCTTGAGGTTGTGCTCACGGGCGCCGCGGACGACGAGTCGGTTGTGCATGTGGTCCTCTCGAGCAGGCTGGCAGGATCGTCCTGGAGGCTAACGTCGGGGTCTGACAATCTGCTTCCTGAACGAGATGTGACCTGTCCCAGCCGCTCTCTGGAGGACCCCTTGAGTGTGTCCAGCACGTACACCGGTGTCGTCGAGCAGGGCGGGCCCGCTGACGTCCGGGACGTCCCCGGGCTGCGGATCACGAAGGTCTGCACCCCGCCGTTCACGAACAACTGCTATCTGCTCCGGTGCACGACGACCGGTGACACGCTGCTCGTCGACGCCGCCGGCGACGCGCCCCTGCTGCTGTCCCTGGTCGGCGACGGCCGGCTCACCGGGATCGTCGAGACCCACGGCCACTGGGACCACCAGCAGGCGCTGGTGGAGGTGGTTGCTGCTACCGGCGCGCCGGTGCTGGTCCACCCCAACGACGCTGACGACCTGCCGCTGGAGGCGTCCCGGCTGATCAACGACGGCGAGACCGTCACCGTCGGCGACGCCTCGTTGCAGGTGATCACGCTGGTGGGGCACACGCCGGGCTCGGTCGCGCTGCTCTATCGCGGTGATCCTGAGCGGCCCCACCTGTTCACCGGCGACAGCCTGTTCCCCGGGGGGATCGGCAACACCGAGAAGGACGCGGCGCGCTTCACCGCGCTGCTGGACGACGTGAGCACCAAGCTGTTCGACATGCTGCCCGACGAGACCTGGGTCTATCCCGGCCACGGGGAGGACACCACCCTGGGCGCCGAGCGGCCCTCGCTTCCGGACTGGCGCACCCGCGGCTGGTAGGCGCCGGGGGCCGCCCGCGTCCGCCGCCGCCCCGCGGCCTCCGCGCTTCCACGCAGCCTCCGGATCTCCCTGCCCCAGCGCTTCCACGCGGCCTCCCGATCTCCCTGCCGCCGCCCCCCCCGGCCTCCACCGCCCGCTGCGGCCCGCTGCGCCCCACCAGCTCGCCGTCCCCGTTCATCAGGGGAACCCCCGATGAACGAAGCTGCCGTCGAACCTTCCCCCGATCCCGCCGCGCTCATCAGGGGAACCCCCGATGAGCGCGGGCTGGCCCTCAGAGCCGAGCGCACCCCAGAGGTCACAGCGCTCGTCCACAGCCGCGCATCCGTCCACACATGTCATCCCGCAGCCCCCCTGCGACGAGAATGCCGCTGTGCTGGCCGCATGACGCTGAGAGAACCTGCCGCACTGACCCGCCCTGACTCGGCGGTCACTCTCCGAGCCCACTACGTCGAAGAGGGGCTGTCCAGGGTGAGGCCGGACGAGCTGGTGCGCGCCGGCGTGCTCCGACGTGCAGCCCCCTCGGTCTTCGTACCGGCAGAAGCATCGCTGAAGGACAGGTCGTTCGCCGCGCTAGAGCATGCGGGTGACGGAGGTGTCATCACAGGGTGGGCCGCCTGCGCCCACCATCGGATGCACTATGTCGTCGACAAGGGTCCGATCCCGGTGCTCGTGACCCACGATCGACGCCGGGTCAGCACCCCGAGCGTCACGGTGGTCAGAACGCGTCGCCCGCCGGCTAGCGTGGTCACCTCGGGGGGCCTGACGATCGCCGATCCTGTACGCGCGCTGGTGGATATGGCGCGGGCCGAGACCATCCTCCGTACCGTCCGCGCTGTCGTGCTCCACGCGGTCTGGACCCGTCTGGTGACTGAGCCCGAGCTGCGTGACGAGCTGAACGCCGGAGCTCGCAACGGGTCGGCTCTGGCCCGGCGGGTGCTCGACGACGCCGTGAGAGGTGCTGCCTCAGCCCCTGAGGCAGAGAAGTGCGACGCGTTGCTGGCCGAGGCCGGACCAAGGGTTCAGCTGCTGCTCAACCCCCGCATCGTCGTCGACGGGCTGCTCGTCGGCCGCACCGACGGCTGGCTGCTCGGGACCGGGCTCGGCTACGAGAGCAGCTCCAGGGAGCAGCACGGTGACGAGGAGGATCGCGCGGAGACGGATGAGCGGAGCGACCGCTTCTCCGCCAAGGGCCTGCAGCTGCTTCACCGATCACCTGCGCGGTTTCGTCGCGATCCAGCGGCATGGGCCCGCACCGTTCTTCAGGCTGCCGCCGCCAGAAAGGGACGAGAGCCGTCGGGACTCGTCGTCGTTCCGCACGGGCCGGTTCTCCCCGCCAGCCCGGAGGAGATGTTCCTGTATCGGACGGGGGCACTGGCGCGCGATGCTGCCATCCCCGCCTGACCAACGGTTGCCGGATAGATCATCGCTGTCATCAGGGGATCCCCCGATGAGATCTCGGGCCATCAGAAGTTCCCCTGACGCGACCGCAGCCATCAGGGGATCCCCCGATGAACGACAGCACCCTCGGGTGGCGGGGCGGCGGCAACAGCAGCCGCGGGGTGGTACCGGCGGCGGGGTGCTGACAGCGGCGGCGGGGAGGAATCGACAGCTGCAGGTGGTGGGTCAACGGCCCCGGCAGCCGTTGGGTCAGCGGCCGGTGAAGGTGGCCTCGCGGCGTTCCAGGAACGACGCTACGCCCTCGGCGGCGTCCTCCGACTCCATGATCCCGGGCAGCAGGCCCCGCAGGTGGTCGACCGCCTCGATCTCGGACCGCAGCGCGACCCGGGCGTTCGCGAGCGTGCCGGCCACCCCCAGCGGTGCCTGCCGGGCGATCACCTGCGCCAGCTCGACGGCGCGATCGAGCTGCGAGCCGGCCGGCACGACCTCTTGCACCAGCCCGATCCGCAACGCCTCGGCTGCGCCGAACTCCTCCGCGGTCAGCAGCCACCGCATGGCGTTGCCCCAGCCCAGCTGGCGGGCCGCGCGGATCGTGGCTCCGCCGAACGGGATGATCCCCCGCCCGATCTCCAGCTGCCGGAACCGCGCGTCGTCGGCACACACGACGAGGTCGGACGCCAGTGCCAGCTCGATCGCGAGCGTGTAGGCGATCCCCTGGACGGCGAGCACGACCGGCTTGGGCACCGGCGGGCCCCAGATGCCGTACGGGTCGAAGGCTCCAGCCCCGGCCAGCAGGCCCGGCCCGCCGGCGGCCATCGCCGGCCCGACCTCGGCGAGGTCGATCCCGGCCGAGAAGTGGTCGCCGTGCCCATAGACCACCCCGACGCGCACCTGCGGGTCCGTCCCGAGCCGGTCGTACGCCTCCCCCACGGCGGCGATCGTCGCCAGGTCCCAGGCGTTGCGCTTGTCGGGCCGGTTCACGCCGATCAGCAGGACGTGCCCGTCGAGGTCCACGGTGACTGTCATGCGTCGACCGTACGGGCCGGGGATGCGACGGAGACCACGCAGCGGGCGGCTCCCCGAGCCGGCGAGGCCGCGCGCCCGCTTCCTGACAGACTCGTGCGGGTGACGTTGCCTTCCCCGTACGACGAGATCGTCGCCCGCACGAAGGGCTTCCTGCCCGAGGACGAGGGCGGCGCCCTGTACGCGGCTGCCCGCACCGCAGAGCCAGGCCTGTGGCTGGAGGTCGGGACCTACTGCGGGAAGTCCACCGTGCATCTCGGCGCCGCGGCCCGCGGGCGCGGGGCGCAGGTCGTCACGCTGGACCACCACCGTGGGTCGGAGGAGAACCAGCCGGGCTGGGAGTGGCACGATCCTGAGCTCGTCGATGCGCACACCGGACGGCTCGAGACGCTCCCCTCGCTGCGTCGGACACTCTGGGACACCGGGCTCGACGACGTGGTGAGCGTGCTCGCCGCGACGACGCAGCAGGTGGGCGCGTGGTGGACCAGCCCGCTGCAGCTGCTGTTCCTGGACGGCAACCACACCGAGGAGGTGGCGCAGCACGACTACGCGGCGTTCGCCCCGCACCTGGTTCCCGGCGGGCTGCTGCTGGTGCACGACGTCTTCCCGAACCCCGACGACGGGGGCCAGCCCCCGTGGCACGTGGTCCAGCGCGCGCTGGGTGACGCCTTCGAGGCGGTGAGCACGCACGGCTCGCTGCGGGTGCTGCGGCGGACCGGCGAGCGTTGCAGCCAGCCCTTTGGCTAGCCCGCCGTGACCGCCCCGTTCATCGGAGCATCCCCCGATGGCCACCATGCCGTCAGGGGAAGGTCCGATGGGCACAGTCTCCGTCGGGGGATCCCCTGATGAGCCGACGAGCCCGACTGAGCCCGCCGCGCCCTGATGAGCCCGACGAGCCCGACTGAGCCCGCCGCGCCCGATGCGCCCGACAAGACCGACGCGCCCGACAAGACCGAGGAGCCACCGATGCGCCGCGACCACACGTCCGACGAGGCTCTGCTGGACGCCCTGCTCTCCCCCGACCCGCTGCCCGGCCTACGGGCCGTGAGACCGCGGCTGACCGGTCCGCTGGCCGAGCTGGCGGACCTCGCCCTGGCACGGCTCGACCTGCGGGTGCCGGACCAGGGCTCCCCCGAGGCCGTGCTGCTCCGAACCATCGCCGGTCGGCCGGGGTTGAGCCTGGCCGAGCTGCAGGACGTCACGGGCCTTCCCGACGTACGCACCCCCGCCGACGCACTGCGCCAGCAGGAGCTGGCCACCGACCGACGGTTCGATCGGACCGACTGCTGGTCGCGCACGGCACGAGGGGCACAGGCGCTGCGGACGATGAACGACCTGCACCGGGAAGACTGACGGGAGGAGCGGCGCCGCGCTCGGGCAGGGATGGGGTCGGGTTGGGTTGGGACGGCCCTCAGGTGCCGGCCGTGCACAGTGCGTACTGGCAGGACGTCAGCAGCACCCCGGTCGGCAGGTCTGCGGCTGTGAACAGGTCTGCCGAGGTGCCGCCGTCGAGCGCGTCCGCGGCCAGGATCATCGCCGCCGCCGTCCACGAGGACCGCTCCCCGGGCCAGCGCTTGCCCTCGTCGTAGACCAGCCCCGTCCAGTAGGACCCGTCACCGTGCCGCAGGTGCTGGGCGTCCCGCAGCAGCAACGAGGCCCGCGCCGGGTCCCCGAGCGCCACCAGGGCCAACGCCAGCTCGGCCGTCTCGGCGCCGGTCACCCACGGACGGTCCGACACGCAGCGGATCCCGAGGTCAGCCACGACGAACTCGTTCCAGCGCGACGCGAGCTGGTCGAGGCCCGCAGAGCCCCGGAGGCAGCCGCCCAGCACGGGGTAGTACCAGTCCATCGAGAAGCGCGACTTGTCCAGGAACACCTCGGGGTGGTGCGCGACCGCGTGCTGCAGCCGCCCCGCTGCCAGCTCCCACTCCGGAGCCGCCACCTCGAGCAGGTCAGCGAGCGCCAGCCCGCAACGCAGCGACTGATACATCGACGACGACCCGGTCAGCAGCCCTGCGGTCCGAACCTCGCCGTCGGGCCCGATCGACCAGGAGACGTGCCCCTCGGGGGCCTGCATCCGCAGCACGAGATCCAGGGCGCGCAGGACCGTCGGCCACATCGAGCGAACGAATCCCAGATCGCCCGTCTCGAGCCACCACTGGTAGACGCCGACGGCCACGTACGCGCACTGGTTGATGTCGACCGTCTTGTCCAGGACGGTCAGACCGTCGTACGACGTCGCCCACGACCCGTCGTCCCGCTGCGTGTCGACCAGCCACGCATAGGCGCGCCGAGCAGCCTCGACGTCCCCGCAGACGAGCAGCGCCATCGCGCACTCGACATGGTCCCAGGCATCGGTGTGCCCGTCCGGCCACGGGATCGCGCCGGACGGTTTCATCGACGCCGCGATGGTGGCGGACGTCAGGAGCCGGTCCTCGACCGAGAGGACGGCGTCATGCGGCAAGGCGAACCTGCGCAGGCTTCGTCAGATAGACGACGAACGACTTCCCGACCACCGGGTCCAGCAGACGCTCCGCGGCCCGGGTGACCAGGGGCTTGTTCATCATGTCCCAGACCAGGAGGCGGTGATAGCCGCGGACGAGCGGATTGCTGTCGTTGGTCACCCCGACGGCGCACTTCAGCCACCAGTACGGCGCGTGCAGCCCGTGCGTGAACCCGGTCCCCTCCGGGACGAGCCCGGCGCGCTCCAGGCGTGAGACCAGCTCGGAGGCCTTGTAGATGCGTACGTGACCACCCTCGACCTCGTGGTAGGCGTCCGACAGGGCCCAGCAGACCTTCTCCGGCCCCCACCGCGGCACCGTGATGGCGATCTGACCACCGGGCTTGAGGACCCGGACCAGCTCGGCCATGGCGCGCTCGTCCTCAGGCAGGTGCTCGAGCACCTCCGCGCAGATCACCTTGTCGAACGAGCCGTCCTCGAACGGCAGCGCGTACGCATCGCCCTCGACCGTCTCGGCCGTCGCCCCGGCCGGCACCTCGCCCTTGTCCGCCATGGCCTCGAACATCACCTGGACGTCCGCCAGCTCGACGGCGTTCTGGTCCAGCGCGACGACGTGGGCGCCCTGACGGTAGAGCGCAAAGGCGTGGCGACCTGCGCCGCAGCCCATGTCCAGCACCCGGTCGCCGGGCGCCACCGGGAACCGGTCGAAGTCGACGGTCAGCACGAAAGATCCTCGGGACGGGGCACGACCCGGTCGTACCACTGTGCGGTCTGCCGGGCGACGGCCCGCCAGGTGAAGCGTTCGATGACGCGCTGGCGTCCCGCGCGACCCAGGCGCGAGGCCAGGTCGGGGTCGTCCAGCAGCCGGCCGATCGCGGCGGCCAGCGCTTCCGGGTCCCCCGGTGGCACGTGCAGCGCGCTCTGGTCGTCGGGCCCGACGACCTCGGGCAGCGCACCGGCGGTGGTGGCGACCAGCGGGGTCTCGCAGGAGAGCAGCTCGACGGCGGGAAGGCTGAACCCTTCGTACAGGGAGGGCACGACACCGACCTGCGCGGAGCCGAACAGTGCGACCAGCTCCGCCTCGCTGATCCCGGTCACGAACCGGACCCGGCCCTCGAGCCCGAGCCGGTCGATCGCCTTCTCCGCCGCTCCCCCGGGCTTGGCGCGCCCCACGATGACCAGCTCGACCTCGCGCTCGGTGGCCAGCTTGGCGACTGCCTCGAGCAGCGGCACGATGCCTTTGAGCGGTACGTCCGCGCTGGCTGTCGCGACGATCCGTCCCGGCACACGGGGCCCGGTCGGCGGCACGAAGACCTCGTGCTCCACCCCGACCGGGATCACGTCCAGCTGGTCGGGCCGGGCGTGGAAGTCACGGACGATGTCGTCAAAGCTGTTCTGGCTCACGGTGATCAGGTGCGGCAGCCGGCGGACGACCCGGCCCTGCATGCGCAGGAAGGAGTACCACCGCCAGGTGGAGAACTTCTTGCGCAGGGGCGCGGCGGCGAGGTCGAGCGTGCGGTCGACCGTGATCGGGTGGTGCACGCTCGCCAGCACCGGATAGCCGTCCTTGATCATCCCGAGCAGCCCGTACCCGAGGGTCTGGTTGTCGTGCACGATCTCCGGACGGTCGGGACCCTGACGCGCACGCAAGATCTTGCGTGCCCGCAGCGAGAAGGTGAGCGGCTCCGGGAACGCGGCCGTGCACATCAGCAGGAACTCCAGCACGTCGGTGCCCGACCGGAACTCCCGCGGCCACGGCACCCGGAACGGGTCTGGCTCCCGGTAGAGGTCCAGCGACGGCACCTTGGTCAGCCGCACGCCCGGGTCGAGCTCCGGGTAGGGCTGACCCGACAGCACCTCGACGTCGTGCCCGAGCGCGACGAGCTCGCGCGAAAGGTGACGCAGGTAGACGCCCTGGCCGCCGCAGTGCGGCTTGCTGCGATAGCTCAGCAGCGCGATCCGTCGACCGGTGCGGGCTGACGTGACGCCCTGGACCTCCTGGACGGTGCGTCCCTGGGCAGTGCTCACGTGGCTCACGTGCCGCCTCTCTCGGTGGACCTTCGTGCTGGTGCACCGCGGCCGAAGGTTGACCTTACCGGCCGGTAAGCGGCACCTTCCTCGACGACGCTCTGACCCGTGGCAGAGGGAGAGTGACAGACGCGTCTCTCACGCACCGGCCCTGCGTACGCGACTCAAGGGACGTGTCGGAGCCGTCGATGGAACCCAGATGATCGACCTCAGCGCGTCGACGCCGCCGAGCCCGCTCGTGCCCGCGGTGTCAGCCGCGCTGCACAGCGCGCTGCTCACGGCCTGGCTGTTCACGGTCGACGGACACATCCACGAGGTCAACGACGAGTTCTGCTTGCTGACCGGCTTGACCGAGGCGCAGCTGGTCGGTCTCGAGAACCCTCACCCGTTCTGGCCGTCGCTGGAAGAGAGCCGCCAGGCGCATGCGCTGGCCCGGCAAGGCACGAGGGAGGAGATCCGGCTCGATCTCCTGCACCAGGACGGGCACCGGGCCCCTTTTCTGTTCGCGAGTCGGCACCTGCTGGACGAGGACGGTCAGATTCTTGGCGCCCTGACCACGGTGACCCACCCCGACGCCGAGCAGGAGCGCACCCACCAGCTGGAGGAGAGCCGGCAGCTGCTCGAGACCGCGCAGGAGCAGGCGTCGCTGGGCAGCTGGGCCTGGACGGCCGGCCCCGGTGCCGGCTCGATGAGGTGGTCACGGCAGATCTACGTCCAGCTGGGCCTGGACCCGTCCGTCCCCGCCAGCTACGAGACCTTCGCCAGCGCCGTCCATCCCGAGGACGCCGAGCGCTATCGCCGTCTCGTGCGCCAGGCACGCACCCACGGCGAGTGGTTCACCCAGGACCACCGGATCGTGCGGCCCGACGGCGCCGTGCGGCACGTCCACGGCACCGCCCAGGTGCAGCAGGGTCCCGACGGGCGCCCCTCGCAGATCCGCGGCACCGTGCAGGACATCACCGAGCGGGTGCTGGCCGAGCAGCGGCTGACGGCGAGCCAGGAACAGTTTCGGCTCACGCTTGCCTCCAGCCCGATCGGGCTGGCGCTGGTGGACCTGGAGGGCCGCTTCACCACGGTCAACGACGCGCTGTGCCGGATGGTCGGGCGCACCGCGCAGGAGCTGCTCGCCCTGGACTTCGAAGACATCACGCACCCGGACGACGTGGGCAAGCACGTCACGCTGCTGGACCGACTGACCCGTGGCGTGATCGAGAGCTATCAGCTGGACAAGCGCTATCGGCACTCGGCCGGCCGCTGGGTCTGGATCAGCCTGCACGTGGCCACGGTCCGCGACGCGGCGGGTCACCCGTTGCACTTCATCACGCAGATCGTGGACGTCGACGAGCGGCACCGCGCGGTCGACCGGCTGCGGGACGAGGCACTCACGGACTCCCTGACCGGGCTCGCGAACCGTCGCGCCTGGGAAGCGGCTCTTGCTCTGCACGTCGCCCCCGTGCTCGAGGGGAACGGCGTCCTGGCGGTCGCCATCTTCGACCTGGACCACTTCAAGGCGTTCAACGACACGTTCGGCCACCCGGTCGGCGACCAGCTGCTGACCTCCACGGCCAAGGACTGGGGCCGCTACCTGGAGCAGGATTTCCCCGGCGCGGCCCTGGCCAGGATCGGTGGGGAGGAGTTCGCGCTCGCCCTGCCGGGAGCCGGGGTGGACCGGGCCAGGACGGTCGTACGGTCGATGCTCCAGCTCGTCGGGCAGGACCAGACCGCGAGCGCAGGGCTCACGGTGGCGGTGGCCTCGGACGAGTCGGGCGCCTTGATGACCCGGGCCGACGCTGCGCTGTATGCCGCAAAGCACCGGGGGCGCAACCGGTGCGAGGTCCTGCTTGCCGGATGAGGCGCCTGCAGCAAGCATCGGATCTCACGAGCAAAGATCAGCAGGCCGATCTTGAAGAGGTGAATGCCCTGTCCAGCACGGATCGGCCTTCCGGGGCCGTCGACGGCATCCCGTGCGAGACGGGTGGTCCCCAGCAACAGACCCTGCCGGAGCTCCAAGAGCTGCTGCGCCAGGCCGACGACCCGGTCGAGGCGGCGGAAGTCCTGGTCTCGCACCTGGTGGCCGTCGGCTTCCCGATGCCGTCGCTCTACCTGGCTCGCGGTGGCCGTCTGCGCTGCCTGGCCGTGCTGGGCTACACCCAGGTCTATGACGGCATGCCCCCGTCCGCCGGGGTGATCGGGCGCACGGCGACCACCGGGCAGGCGCACGAGCTGCGGGGCGTCGCGCACCACGACGACTATCTGGCAGCCGGTTTCGCCGTGCAGGACGAGATCTGCGTACCGGTGCTGCTCGACGGGACCTGCGTGGGTGCGCTCAACGTGGAGAGCCACGGCCCGCTGCCCAGCGACGGGGTCGTGGTCCTGCAGCACGCCGCCGCACTGTTCGCCGGACGGCTCGGAGAGCTCGGCGGTGCACCCGTCGAGACGCCGGCCCAGCAGCTGACCCGTCTGGCCGGCCGTCTGGCCGAGCTCGGCAGCAAGGAGCAGGTGTCCGCGTACGCCTGCCTGGCCGCCCGCGCCCTGGCCGGTGCGCAGGCCAGCGCGCTGGTGCTGCCGTCCACGGACGGCGAGCTGCGGGTGGTCCATGCCGACGGCGCGCTCGCCAGCCGGCTCGCGGACCGTCTGACCAGCCCGGCCCTGGTCGAGATGGCCGGCTGGCTGGCAGCCGGGACCTCCTGCTGGACGCTTGGCAGCGAGCCGGGGCAGGCGTCCTCACCCGCACACACCGCCCTGGGAGCCGCCGAGATCGACAGCTCGTTCCTGATCGGTCTCCCCCGGGCCGAGCGCTGCTCACACGTCCACGGCGGGTTCCTGATGGTGCTGCCCGAGGCCGGCCAGGTCGTCAGGACCGACACCGTCGAGCTGCTGGAGCTGTTCGCCATCCACCTGGCGGGCTGCCTGCGGACGCTCTCGGCGGTCGCCGCGCTCGAGGAGACCGCCGCCCGTGACCCGCTGACCGGGCTGGGCCACCACGCGGCGTTCCACACCGCGCTGGCCCGCCGCACCCCGCCGCATCAGGCCCGCCGCACCCTCAGCGGGCTGCTCGTGCTGGACCTGGATCATTTCAAGAAGGTGAACGACACCGAAGGGCACCTGGCCGGCGACAGCCTGCTGAAGAACGCCGCCCGGCTGCTGGCGCAAGACCTTCGGGCCGGCGACCGGCTGTTCCGGGTCGGGGGCGACGAGTTCGCCGCGCTGATCACCGTCGACTCCCCCAAGCTCGCCGAGAGCCTCGCCGCCCGGCTGGTCGCCACCGCACGCCGAGAGCTGCCCGTCACCGTCTCGGTCGGCGTCGCGATCGCCCGACCCGGCGACCGGCCCGCCGAGCTGTTCGCCCGGGCCGACGCCGCCCTCTACCGCGCCAAGCGGGCGGGCCGGGACGCCTACGCGACCTAGCCAACCTGACCGACCTGGCCGACCCGGTCCGGTCCCGGTCCGGGGCGAGCCTGCCGGCGGAGATCAGCAAGAGCAAGAAGGGGCCTTGTGGCCGCGGGTGGGTCACACGTGCCGGGGTACCGCCGGGGCGTGCCCTACGACTGGCTGCCCACCCTCCCGCTGACCGCCGCGAACATCGGGTCCACGCTGCGGGCGGCGCTGGCGCACGGGGCCCTGGACCTGCCGCTGCCCGGCGAAGGGCAGACGCTGCTGCGGTGGTCGTCGCTCGCCGAGCTGTCGGCGGCAGACCTCTCGCTCGGCCGACTGGCCGAGGCCCACACCGACGCTCATTCGATCCTGGCCGAGCTCGACGCCGCGTCAGAGCCGGGGCAGCTGTGGGGGGTCTGGGCGGCCGAGTCCAGCCCGGTCGCGGCGGTGCAGGTGCCTGGGGGCTGGCAGCTGACCGGGCGAAAGGACTGGTGCTCGGGCGCGTACGTGCTGGACCGCGCGCTGGTCACCGCCCGGCACAGCGACGAGCGACGACTGTTCGCGGTGGACCTGACCGAGGTGCTGCCGGTCGAGAACACCTGGCAGGCCGTGGGGCTCGAGGCCACCGGTTCGGTGAGCGTCCTGCTCGCGCAGAGCCCGGCCGTGCCCGTCGGTGGACCGTCCGGCTATCTGGAGCGGGCCGGGTTCTGGCACGGCGGGGCGGGCGTGGCGGCGTGCTGGTACGGCGGCGCGCTGGGCGCCGGGCGCGTGCTGCTGCACGCCGCGCGTGCCCGGCCGAGGGACGCCCACGCCCTGGCACACCTCGGGGCGGTGGACGCGCTGCTCACCGGGGTCGCGGCACACCTCGCGCAGGCGGCTGACCAGCTGGACCGTGATCCTGGAGCACCGTTCCGCGCCCCGGCCGCCCGGCTGCGGGCGCACGTCGAGTCGGTCGCCACCGAGGTGCTGGACCGGGTCGGACGGGCACTCGGCCCGGGTCCGCTGTGCCAGGACCCGGTGCAGGCGCGACGGGCCGCCGACCTGCCCGTCTACCTGCGGCAGTCGCACGCCGAGCACGACCTGGCGACCCTTGGCGAGCTGGCGGTCCAGCAGGTGGTCTGGGGATGACGCCCGTAAGGCAGATCCGCGACGAGGGCACCCCGGAGTCGGTCTGGCTCCCCTGGCTCGCAGGCCTGCGCCTCCCGTCGCTCACCCTGGACCCGCTGCCGGCCCGAGTCGTGTGCGTAGCCCCGCACCCGGACGACGAGGTGCTGGCGGTCGGGGGGCTGCTCGCCCTGCTCGCTGCGGCCGGGAGCCGGGTCGAGGTGCTCGCCGTGACCGACGGGGAGGCCAGCAACCCGGGCGGCTCGCTGGCGCCGGCGTGGCTCGCCCAGCTCCGCGTACGCGAGACCGAGCGGGCGCTGGACGCGCTCGGGGTCTCTGCGCCGGTGCGACGGCTCGGGCTGCCGGACGGCGGCGCCGACGCCCTGGTCGCTCCGGTGCTCGCCGCGCTGCGGCGGCTCTCACCGGCCACCTGGTTGCTCGCGCCGTGGGCCATGGACGGCCACCCCGACCACGAGGCCGTGGGACGTGCATCAGCCCAGGCCGCCGTGCAGACCGCGGCCCGGCTGCTCGCGTACCCGGTGTGGGCCTGGCACTGGGCGCAGCCTGTCGACCTGCCCTGGTCGCAGGCCTCGCTCGCCGTGCTGCCCGGCCCGGTGCTGCGGCGCAAGCAGGAGGCGATCGGGCAGTTCCGGACCCAGATCCGTCCGATCGGACCACGGCCGGAGGACGCCCCGGTGTTGCCCGCCCACGTCCTGGCACGGTTTGCCCGTCCGTACGAGGTGGTGTTCGGGTGAGCCTGCCCACGAGCTACTTCGACGCCATGTATGCGCAGAGCGAGGACCCCTGGGGCTTCACCCAGCGCTGGTACGAGCAGCGAAAGTACGCCCTGACGCTCGCCGCGCTCCCCCGCCTGCACTACGCCCGGGCGCTGGAGGTCGGCTGCTCGATCGGCGTGCTCACCGCTCTGCTGGCCGAGCGGTGCGACGTTCTCACGGCCCTGGACCCGAGCACCTCGGCACTGCGGTCTGCCGCCACCCGGGTGCCCGCTCACGTGCGGCTCGTGCAGGGTGTCGTACCGCAGGACTGGCCCGCCGGCCCGTACGACCTGGTCGTGCTGTCGGAGGTCGCCTACTACCTCGACGACGACGGCCTGGACGCTCTGCTGGACCTGGTCCGTCGAGACGCGAGCGGCGACCTCGTCGCCTGCCACTGGCGGCACCCCGTCACCGACTACCCACAGACCGGTGACGCGGTGCACACCCGGATCGGCGACCGCTTCACCCGGCTGAGCCGGTACGAGGACCAGGACATGCTCCTCGAGGTGTTCGGCGACGGGACCAGCGTGGCCCGCCGCGAGGGGCTCGTGTGAACCGCGAAGATTCGGATGACGGGGTGGTTCGTACGCGGGTGCGGTTCATAGGACGGGGCGGCTCGCACGACGGGCACGGGGAGCTCGCGTGATCGGCGTCGTGGTCCCGGCACACGACGAGCAGCAGCTGCTGCCCGCCTGCCTGGCCTCGATCAAGGTGGCGGCCGGACACCCGCACCTGAACGACGTGACCGTGCGCGTCCTGACGGTGCTGGACGCTTGCACCGACGACACCGTGTCGGTCGCCGGTGACGCGCTCGAGGTCGACGTGCGCAACGTGGGCAGCGCCCGGGCTGCTGGCTGCGCGGCGCTGCTGGCGCACGGCGTCCGGTGGCTCGCCACGACCGACGCGGACTCGGTCGTCCCGCCGGACTGGCTCGCCGTGCAGCTGGGCCTCGCGCGGCGCGGCGCCGACGCCGTGGCCGGCACCGTGCGCGTGGACAGCTGGGGGCGCCAGCCTGTGCGCGTGCGCGCGGCGTTCGAGGCCACGTACGGCCGGCCCAGCGACGGGCACCTGCACGTGCACGGGGCCAACCTGGGCGTGAGCGCCGGTGCTTACCGCTCCGTGGGCGGGTTCCGCCCGCTGCCTGTCGCCGAGGACCAGACGCTGGTCGACGCCCTGGTGGCCGCGGGACACCGGGTCGCGGCGACCGGAGCGATCCCGGTGAGCACGAGCGCCCGGGTGCGTAGCCGTGCCCCCGGTGGGTTCGCCGACCACCTCCGCACGCTCGGATCCTGCGGACCGGAAGCCCTTCGGTCCGAAGCCGGCTGGACGCTCACCGGGTAGCCGGCTGGACCCTGCCCCGGGCAGCCGTCAGGACCCGCACCGGGTCGTCGGTCGCCGCCCGACGCAGCGCAGCTGCACAGAGGGACCCGCGAGACACGCATCACTGCTGCCAGGGCGCTTGCATCAGCTAGCACCGGGCAACATTGCGCCATGACCGACACCAATAAGACCGTTGCCCAGCTGCGCGCGCTCGTGCAGCTCACCCAGACCGAGATCCAGATCGCTCAGGTCCGCGTCGTCCAGGCCCGCACCGAGGCCGTGCGTCGCGAGCTGCAGCAGAACGCCCAGAACGCCCAGGACCGCTCCGAAGCGCTCGTGGAGATGCTTCGCGACCTCGGCGGCGTCCCGGACGTGCTGACCCCGACCTTCGGCCGGCTGACCGCACTCGTCAAGAGCGCGGTCGAGCAGCTCGAGCCGCTCGACGAGGCGCTGCTGCAGGACCTGGCCCTCGAGCACCAGCTCGCGGACCGCGCCCGCTACCTCAAGGCGCTGGCCACGTCGGCAGAGCTTCCCAAGGTCGTCAAGCTGGCCGACCGGCTCGTGACCGCCCACACCGCCACCGTCGAGTGGCTCACCACCGTCCTGGCCGAGGAGGCGCTCGGTGGACCGGCCGCCCTGCAGGCCACCCCGCTCCAGCGTGTCGCCGGCGGAGCGACCCGGGTCCTGAACCTGCCGGCCCGCTACGCCACCCAGACGGTCAACCGGACCGTCGACAACCTGCAGCAGGGCGGCGAGGAGACCCGTTCACGCCTGTCCTCGGCGGCCGACAAGGCCAGCACGTTCACCGACGCCGTCCGGGAGTCGCTGACGGTCGGTCGCAACGCGAGCCTGCAGCGGGCCGAGAAGATCGCTCGTCGCGAGGGTTCGCGGGACACGGCCGAGACCCTGCACGAGACCCGTCGTGACCTCGGCGCCCTCACCGTTGCCGAGCTGCCGATCAAGAAGTACGACACCCTCAACATCAGCGAGTCCGTGAAGGCCGTCAAGGAGCTGGACCAGATCGAGGACGTCCGGTCGATCCTGACGTACGAGGAGGCCCACGCGAACCGCTCCAGCGTCGTGAGCGCCGCTCAGACCCGCGTCGCCGAGCTGGCCAAGCAGGTCGTCGGCATCAGCTAGTCCGTCAGCAGACAGGCCCCGCCCGGTCACCGGGTGGGGCCTGTCTGCTGTCACGACGTGGGCGCAGGCACACCACGGCGCGGCTCGGCGCGCAAGTCACGCCGCAGGTCGAGACTGGCTAGCACGCACAGCGCGCGCACCGCACGCGCCCTGCTCTCGGGCGCCCGATGGTGCCAGGTCAGCGGACGCCTGCGGCGTCCATCCCGCGCAGCTCCTTCTTCAGCTCGTTGACCTCGTCGCGCAACCGGGCGGCGACCTCGAAGGACAGCCCCTTGGCCGCCTCGTGCATCTGGTCCTGCAGCTGCTGGATCAGTTGTGACAGCTCGGCGCGCGGCAGCTCCGCGAGGCCCCGAGCGTGCTTTCCGACCTCCGGGCTCTTGCTGCTCATCCCCGGTACCGGAGCCTTGCCGCGCGACTGCTGACGGCCCGCTCCCCCGGTCAGCTCGCCCTCTGCCGACTCGCGCACCAGGTCGTCCAGGATGTCGGCGACCCGCTTGCGCAGCGGCTGAGGGTCCACGCCCTTCTCCTTGTTGTAGGCGACCTGCTTCTCCCTGCGACGAGTCGTCTCGTCGATCGCCTTAGCCATGCTCGGGGTGATGGTGTCGGCATACATATGGACCTGGCCGTCCACGTTACGGGCGGCCCGGCCGATCGTCTGGATGAGGCTGGTGCCCGACCGCAGGAAGCCCTCCTTGTCGGCGTCCAGGATGGCCACCAGCGAGACCTCCGGCAGGTCGAGCCCCTCGCGCAGCAGGTTGATGCCGACCAGCACGTCGAAGTGGCCCTGGCGCAGCTCCTTGAGCAGCTCGATCCGGCGGATCGTGTCGACCTCGGAATGCAGGTAGCGCACCTTGATGCCGAGCTCGAGCAGGTAGTCCGTCAGGTCCTCGCTCATCTTCTTGGTCAGCGTGGTCACCAGCACCCGCTCATCCTTCTCGGCGCGGGTGCGGATCTCGTGGACCAGGTCGTCGATCTGACCCTTGGTCGGCTTCACGACGATCTCCGGGTCGACCAGGCCGGTCGGGCGGATCACCTGCTCGACCGTGTCGTTCTGCACGCGGGTCAGCTCGTAAGGCCCGGGGGTCGCCGACAGGTGCACCGTCTGGCCCACTCGCTGCAGGAACTCCTCCCACTTCAACGGCCGGTTGTCCATGGCGCTCGGCAGCCGGAACCCGTGGTCGACCAGGGTGTTCTTGCGCGACCGGTCGCCTTCGTACATCGCGCCGATCTGCGGCACCGTCACGTGCGACTCGTCCAGCACGAGCAGGAAGTCGTCGGGGAAGTAGTCGAGCAGGGTGTGCGGCGCGGTGCCGGGGGCGCGGCCGTCGATGTGTCGGGAGTAGTTCTCGATGCCGTTGCAGAACCCGACCTGGCGCATCATCTCCAGGTCGTACGTCGTGCGCATGCGCAGGCGCTGGGCCTCCAGCAGCTTTCCCTGGCTCTCCATCGCAGCCAGCTGGTCGGCGAGCTCGAGCTCGATCCCCTTGACCGCCTTCTCCATGCGCTCCGGGCCCGCGACGTAGTGCGTCGCCGGAAAGACGAACACCTCGTCGTGCTCCTCGATCACCTCGCCGGTGAGCGGGTGCAGCGTCATGACCCGCTCGATCTCGTCGCCGAACATCTCGACCCGGACCGCCAGCTCCTCATACACCGGGAAGACCTCGACGGTGTCGCCCCGCACCCGGAACGTGCCACGGGTGAACGCCAGGTCGTTGCGGGTGTATTGCACGTCGACGAACTTGCGCAGCA
>JBBSTI010000030.1:0-27756 GCA_038236005.1 Mycobacteriales bacterium
CCTCCCCGCAAGCCGAAGAAGAAAGTCAATCCGCTCTACAAGGACAAGATCACTTATATCGACTACAAGGACCTGGGCCTGCTGCGCAAGTTCATCTCCGACCGCGGCAAGATCCGCGCCCGTCGGGTGACCGGGGTCAGCAGCCAGGAGCAGCGTCAGATCGCTGTCGCGATCAAGAACGCTCGCGAGATGGCGCTGCTGCCCTACACCTCGAGCGCACGGTAAAGGGGTCGGCATGAAGATCATCCTCAACCAGGACGTCGCCAACCTCGGCGCCCCCGGTGACGTCGTCGAGGTCAAGGACGGCTACGGCCGCAACTTCTTGCTCCCCCGCGGCTACGGCCAGCGGTGGACGCGCGGAGCCGACAAGCAGATCGCCACGATCCGACGGGCCCGTGAGGTCCGTGAGGTCCGCGACCTCGGTCACGCCAACGAGATCAAGGCTCAGCTGACCGGTCTGACCGTCAAGCTGAAGGCCCGCTCCGGCGACGGCGGTCGGCTGTTCGGCTCGGTCACGACGGCCGACATCGTCGCCGCGGTCGAAGAGGCCGGTGGTCCGCACCTGGACCGTCGCCTGATCAGCGTCCCGACGCCGATCAAGAGCATCGGCAGCCACCAGGTGAACGTCAAGGTGCACCCCGAGGTCGAGGCCCCGCTGGCCGTCGACGTCATCAAGGCCTAGTCCTTCCCGCAAGGCCCGGTCCCCCGTTCGGTGGGACCGGGCCTTTCGGCTGTCCACAGATCCGCGCCGCCGTCCGAGATTGTCAGACGGCGGTGGTCTGCTCGTCCCATGACCACGACGACGCCCCCGACCGGCCCCGCGCTCGTGCCCTCGACCGGGCAGGCACCGCTGTTCGAGCCGCCAGCGGGTCGGCTGACGCGCGGTCAGCACGAGGACCTGTTCGGCCACCTGCCCTGGCGGGACGCCCAGGCTCTCCACGTCCCCGAGGTCGCGGCCGCGGTGCGTCCCCTGCTGGCCCAGGGCTGGCGACCCGCCCAGCTGGCCGCCCGGGTGGGTGCCCTGCCCGCTGCAGGCGGTCCCGGGGCGACGTCGACCGCCGTGGTGGCCTTCCTGGGCGTGCTGCTCGAGCGGGACAGCCCGGCCGTCGAGCACGCCTCGGCGAAGCAGACGCGCGCGGACGAGCAGCGTGCGCGGGCCGCCGCCGAGCCGGTCGCGGCCAGCGACGAGGTGAAGGCGCACTGGGTGGCCCACGCCCGCAGGTCCCTCGGGCTGCCACCCCGTCCCCGGGCCGTGCCGGCCGCACCCTCGGCTCCTGGCTGCGCGTCCTGCCCCGGCGAGGGTGCGTTCTTCGTGACGCGCGAGGTCAGGCTCTGCGGTGCCTGCGTCGAGCTGCTCCGCACCGGCCGGGCACACCTCGCGTTAGGGGCTTGATGGCCGTTCTTTCGTTGTCCACAACCGGTGGACAACCCTGTGGGCAGGTCAGCCGGGGTGCGCCGACGCTCCGTCCTCTGCGTCCCCAGGAAGACCCCCGTCTGTCCACAGCGACAGGCCATCCCGTGCACACCCTGTCCCCAGCGGCGTCCACAGGACGCCCGAACCCGTCTCGCGACACGCCCACGGCGAAGCTCTCCGACCCGGTAGACACGGGCGCCGGGACGGAGCGGGCGCGTCGCGGCACCGGCCCTCAGGGACCCGGTCGAGCAGCAGCCGGACCCGCAGCAGACGGGTCCGGATCGGTCAGAGCAGGGGCGGGGACACAGGCGTGAGCGAGCGGGTCGTCGAGCTGCCGAGGCAGAGCGCCGGGGGTGGCGCCGGCTACTCCGGCGGAGAGTTCGAGCGCACGCCGCCGCAGGACGTCGCCGCCGAGCAGTCGGTCCTGGGCGGCATGCTGCTGCACAAGGACGCCATCGCCGACGTCGTCGAGGTGCTGCGCTCCGGCGACTTCTACCGCCCTGCGCACCAGACGATCTACGACGTCATCCTGGACCTCTACGGCCGGGGAGAGCCCGCCGACGCCATCACCGTCGCCGGCGAGCTGACTCGCACCGGCGCGATCGGCCGGATCGGCGGCGCCCCCTACCTGCACACCCTGCTCTCCAGCGTGCCGACCGCGGCCAACGCCGGCTACTACGCGCGGATCGTCGCTGAGCGGGCCATCCTTCGCCGCCTGGTCGAGGCCGGGACCCGGATCGTCCAGCTCGGCTACGCCAGCGACGGCGGCGAGGTGGACGACCTGGTCGACCGCGCGCAGCAGGCGATCTACGACGTCACCGAGCGACGCACCTCCGAGGACTACGTCGTGCTGGCCGACGTCATGCAGCCCGCCATGGACGAGATGGAGGCGATCTCGACCCGGGCCGGCAGCATGACCGGCGTCCCGACCGGGTTCGTCGACCTCGATCGGCTGACCAACGGGCTGCACCCCGGGCAGCTGATCATCATCGCCGGGAGGCCGGGTCTCGGAAAATCAACCCTAGGACTGGACATCTCTCGGTCTTGCTCGGTCAAGCACGGGATGACCAGCGCGATCTTCTCCCTGGAGATGAGCAAGACCGAGATCACGATGCGTCTGCTCTCGGCCGAGGCCCGGATCGGGCTGCACAACATGCGGTCCGGCACGATGACCGACGACGACTGGGCCAAGCTCGCCCGACGGATGGGTGAGGTCGCCGACGCCCCGCTGTTCATCGATGACAGCCCCAACCTGTCGATGATGGAGATCCGGGCCAAGGCCCGCCGGCTCAAGCAGCGCCACGACCTGCGGCTGGTCGTCATCGACTACCTGCAGCTGATGAGCGGCAACAAGAAGGCCGAGAGCCGTCAGCAGGAGGTCAGCGAGCTGTCCCGAAGCCTCAAGCTGCTGGCCAAGGAGCTCGAGGTTCCGGTGATCGCCATGAGCCAGCTGAACCGTGGGCCGGAGCAGCGCACGGACAAACGCCCACAACTCTCAGACCTACGCGAATCGGGCAGTATCGAGCAGGATGCTGACATGGTGATCTTGCTGCACCGCGAGGACTATTACGAGAAGGAGAGCCCCCGCGCCGGCGAGGCCGACTTCATCGTGGCCAAGCACCGCAACGGACCGACCGACAACATCACTGTCGCCTTCCAGGGCCACTACAGCCGCTTCGTGGACATGACGAGCAGCTGATGGGGGTCAACAACAGGCAGCGACGGGCCGCGAAGAAGCGGAAGGCATCTCGGCGTTCCTCCGACAGCTTCCCCGGTGCCGCGGGCCAGGCAGGCGGCTGCGGATGCCCCGAGTGCTCCGGCTTCGCGCAGGGCTTCGACCGGGGCTTCGACGGGAGCGCAGCCGCGGGCGAGTGGGCCGCGGGTCAGTTCGTCTCGCAGATGGCGGCACAGGTGATTGCCGACCCGGCAGAGGCCCGGAGCATCGCGGCGCAGCTGTTCGGCCCAGACAACCTGGTGCCCCTGGAGCTCGTGCTGTCGTCGTTCCAGTCGTTGGAACATGCCGTCGTGCTCTCGGCGACCAACGGCGGGTGGTCCCCGACCGACCTCGCGCAGCTAACCCGTCGGCAGGTCGATCAGGCCGGGGTCCGGCACGTCCTCGCCCTGGTCGAGACGGTCACCGAGCAGACCCCCGAGGCGTGCGTCAGCCCGGAGTGGAGGGCTGACCTCACGACCGCGGGCACGGCGGACCGGGCCGACCTCACCACCCCCGCCGGGTTGACGACCCTGCTCCGGGTGCTCGCGGCCCTCGCCGTCCTCCCGATAGTGGTCCCCGTGCTGCCCGCCCTCGGACAGCCCGTCACGGCGGGCCGCAGCGGCCGTCCGGCAGACCCGCTGGAGGCCAAGCTGCTCGCCCGAGTGCAGGCCCTGCTGAGCAAGGCCGAGTCGACCGAGTTCGACGCCGAGGCCGACGCGCTGTCTGCCAAGGCCCAGGAGCTCATCAGTCGGCATGCCCTGGAGGACCTGCTGCGGCAAACACCGGAGCAGCAGGTCGAGGTGAGCGCGGCGCGCATCTGGCTCGACGCTCCCTACGTGATGCCCAAGGCAGCGCTCGTGGAGGCGGTGGCCGGGGCAAACCGCTGTCGAGCCGTCGTCGACCAGCGGCTGGGGTTCAGCACCGTCGTCGGCGCGACCGGAGACCTCGCCGCCGTGCAACTGCTGGTGTCGTCGCTGCTGGTCCAGGCCTCGGTGTCCATGCGCCGGGAGGGCTCGCAGATCGACCGGCACGGCAGGTCGACCACCACGTCGTTCCGCAACGCCTTCCTGTCCGGTTTCGCCTATCGGATCGGTGATCGGCTGCACGCGGCCAGGGAGCAGGCCACCGCCGAGACCGCCGAGACCACCGGTCGGGGTGGCGAGCTGGTGCCGGTCCTGGCGCGCCACGACGAGGCCGTCGAGCAGGCGCTCCACGAGATGTTCCCGGGGATCATCGAACGGGAAGGCAGCAGGATGATCAACGGCCGGGGGTGGGCAGCGGGTCTGGCTTCCGCCGACCTCGCCCTGCTCGACACGCGCGGGGCGGTGGCCGGCAGACGCTGACCCCGCGTCTCAAGGGCCAGGATCGGTGCGCCGATAGCCCCCGGGACGAGCGGGAGGTGCTGTGCAGCGACGCAAGGAGCCGGCGCTGGGCTGGTCCCTGCTCGCGGTCGCGGTCTGGCTCGCCTCGCTCGCCGCCGGCACGCTGGTGGGCAGCCCGAGCCTGCAGCACGGGGTGCTCACCGCGTCCACCTGTGTCGCCGCGCTGGCCGTCTGGGCGCGTGTCCGCTGCCGGGCCGAGCAGCGTGCGGCCTGGTCGTGCTTCGCCGTCGGGCTCTCGGGCTATGCCGCCGGCTATGCAGTGCTGTTCTACGCACCAGGACTGCAGAGGCTCGGCCCGGGGGCCCTCAACCTCAGCGACTGCTTCTCGCTGCTGCTCTATCCCGGGGTGGTCGTCGGCAGCGCCCTGCTCCTGCGGGAGCGGCACGGCGGGCGGCGCCTGCGCGCCCTGCTGGACGGTGGCACGGTCGTGACCGCGGTCGCCGCGCTGCTGCTGCAGTGGGCGGCGCACGCCTATCCCGAGCTGGTCGCGGCTCCCGCCCTGACGGTCTTTCTCACCATCATCTACCCGGTCGCCGTGTCCGCGCTGGCGGTGTCCATGCTCGCCGGCGTCCTCGGCGCGCCCGGCCGGCCCGGCCTGCAGTGGTGGCTGCTCATCGCCGGCTTCTCGGTGATGTCGCTCGGCGAGCTGGCCTTCATGGCGCAGCTGGCCGCGGGCACGTTCACCTTCGGCACACCGCTCGACGCCGCCTTCGCCGCAGGACCGCTCGGGGCCGCTCTCGCTGCCTGGGCGCGGACCGACCCCCCTGCCGAGGCGGCGCCGCGACCGGTCGTCGGCGTCACGCTGCCCGTGCTGGCCACGGTCGCCGCGCTGATCGTGCTCGCAGACCGAGGCACGGACCTCCCTGCTGCTGCGATCATGCTCGCGGTCGTCGCCGGGCTGCTGGCAGCCGCACGCACGGTGCTGTTCGTCGGTCAGGAGCAGACCCTGGTCGCGCGAACCCTGGAGGCCGCCACCGACCCGTTGACCGGCCTGCTCAACCGCCGGGCGCTGCTCACCTGCCTGACCGAACGCCTGGGCGGACCCGGGCCGACGACGCTCGTGCTCGTCGACCTGGACCGGTTCAAACAGGTCAAGGACTCGCTGGGTCACGTGGTCGGCGACGACCTCCTGGTGCAGCTGAGCAAGCGGATGTCTCACGTCTGCCCGTCGGACGCCGTCGTGGCCCGGCTCGGCAGCGACGTGTTTGCCGTGGTGGTCGCCGACACCGCCCGGCAGAGCCTGACTCTGGGGGCGGAGCTGGTGGAGGTGCTCGCCAAGACCGTCTCGACGGGTGAGCACCGGGTGAGCGTCGGGGCCTCGGTGGGGCTCGCCACCAGCACCGGGGCGCAGGCGCTGGAACCGCTCGAGCTCGTACGCCGAGCAGACGTCGCGCTGTACCGCAGCAAGCAGGAGCGCGTGGAGGTCGAGGCCTGGCGGCCCGAGCTGGACGTCCGCGCCCGGGACCGCCTCACCCTGGTCGCCGACCTGCGAGCCGCGCTCAGCAGCGACGGGCAGCTGATGGTCTACCTGCAGCCCAAGTGCGACACCCTGACGCGCCGGATCGTCGGCTTCGAGTCCCTGGTGCGCTGGAAGCACCCGTCCAGGGGCATGGTGGCACCAGATGAGTTCGTCGCGGCCACCGAGCGCGCCGGGCTGATGCCGCGACTCACCGAGAAGGTCCTTCACCTCACGCTGGTGGAGGCGGCTGCGCTCAAGCGCGACGGCCGTTCGGTCCCGCTCGCCGTCAACGTCAGTGCCCCGGACCTGCTCGACGTCGGGTTCGCGGGGCGCGTCGCGGCGGCGCTCGAGGAGCACGAGCTACCGGCGTCGGTGCTGCGCCTGGAGATCACCGAGACCGTCGTCATGAGCGACCCGGCCCGGGTGCTCACCACGCTCGGCCTGCTCACACGTCTGGGCATCCGTCTGTCGCTGGACGACTACGGCACCGGGCTGTCGTCGCTGTCCTACCTGCGGACCCTCCCGGTCGACGAGCTGAAGATCGACCGCTCCTTCGTCGCCCGGATCACGACCGACCAGGCCAGCAAGCTGATCGTGACGTCGACCATCACGCTGGCGCACGGGCTGGGCCTGGCGGTCGTCGCGGAAGGCATCGAGGACGAGCAGACGCTCCAGGCGTTGGCCGACGCCGGCTGCGACGTCGTGCAGGGCTATCTGCTCGGTCGTCCGGCACCGGCCTGCGACCTGGTGTGGCCCGACCCTGCCCGAGAGCAGGTGCTGGACCGAGAGCCGGTCGCGGTGCCTACCCTCACCAGGTGAACTTCTCCGACGAGACCCGTGTCGTGCGGGCCGGCCTCCCCACGCCGACCCAGAACGCGCCGCTGCGCCCCGGGCCGGTGCTGACCTCGACCTACCATCTTTCCGGGGACGTGTCGGGCGACTACGTCTACGCCCGCAACGGCAACCCCACCTGGACCGCGTACGAGCAAGCCGTCGGTCTGCTGGACCGTGGCTCCTCGCTGGTCTTCGCGTCCGGGATGGCCGCGATCACCGCGGTGCTGACGGGGGTGCTGACCCCCGGCCAGACGCTCGTGCTCACCGACGACTGCTATTACGCGACCCGGCAGCTAGCCGCCCGACTGCCGCTGCGGGTGCTGGTCGTCCCGGCGGAGGAGCTCGGCGAGGCGGCTCGCGAGGCCGACCTTCTCTGGCTCGAGACCCCGTCCAACCCGGCCCTGGAGCTGTACGACATCGCCGCACTCTCGGCGCTCTGCCCGGGACTGGTCGCGGTCGACAGCCCGACCGCGACCGCCTTCGGGCAGACGCCGCTGGAGCTCGGCGCCGATCTGGTGGTCTGCGCCGACACCAAGCTGACCTCCGGCCACTCGGACCTGCTGCTGGGACACGTCTCGGTCCGGTCCCCCGAGCTGCTGGCCTCGCTGCAGGAGTGGCGGCGACTGTCCGGCGGCATCGCCGGGCCGCAGGAGGTCTGGCTGGCGCACCGCTCGCTCGCCACGCTCGGGCTCCGGGCGGCCCGGGCCTTCTCGAACGCGCTCACGGTGGCGTCGCTCCTGGAGTCCCTCGGCCTCCCGGTCCGCTACCCGGGGCTCGACTCGCACCCGCAGCACGCGCTGGCCGTGCAGCAGATGCGGGGCTTCGGACCGGTGCTGGGCGTCGACCTCGGGACCGCCGTCGCGGCGGACCGCTTCCTGTCCCGGCTGGCGCTCGTCGACGAGGCGACCAGCTTCGGCGGGGTCGCCTCGTCGGCCGAGCGTCGGGCGCGGTGGGGCGGGGACGCGGTCGGGCCGGGTTACGTCCGGTTCTCGGCCGGCATCGAAGACCCGCAAGACCTTCGGGCAGACGTGGAGCAGGCCTTCTCGGATTGACAGATCGTTCTCCCTGTTCCCCGGCGATCGGCCAGACCGTCAGGAGCCGGACAGGCGCAGCCACCGGAAGCCGTGCGGGCCGACGGTCAGGGCGTTCAGGTCCGGGGCGTCGTAGCGGCGGTCGGCGAAAAGCTCCAGTGGCGCGCGGGTCTCGTCCGTGAGGTCGACGCTGGCCTCGACGTCGCCGAGGTTGTGCACGAACAGCACCGACCCGCGCTCGGCGTCCATCCGGTGCACCAGCACGGCCGGGTCGTTCGTCGTGATCGGGGTGCAGGCGCCGGTCCCGACCTCCGAGCACTCCCGCAGCGTGCGGATCATGCGCTCGAACCAGCCCAGCAGCGAGTCCGGGTCCTGCCGCGCCAGGTCGACGTTCAGTGACCGATAGCCGTACTCACCGGTGTCGATCACCGGCTTGGTGGCCGTGTCCGCAGTCGTGAACCCGCCCTGCGGCCCGGAGGTCCACTGCATCGGCGTACGCAGGGCCTCGCGCTCGGGCAGCGACAGGTCGTCGCCCATCCCCAGCTCCTCGCCGTAACGCAGCACCGGCGTGCCGGGCAGCGTGAACTGCAGGCTGTACGCCAGGCGCAGCATGGCCGGGTCGTTGCCGAGCATCGGGGCGAGACGCCGCCGGATGCCGCGGCCATAGAGCTGCATGTCCTCGTCCGGCCCGAAGGCGGCGAAGCACTCGGCCTGCTCGTCCTTGGACAGCCGGGACAGGTCGACCTCGTCGTGGTTGCGCAGGAACGTGGCCCACTGGGCGTGCCGCGGGATCGCCGGGGCGCTGTCCAGGGCGCGCCGGATCGGCGCGGCCTCACCCCTGGCCAGCGCCAGGAAGCAGTTGACCGACAGCACGAAGTCAAAGAGCATCGGGAGACGATTCTGCGAGCCACCCTCATCCCCGAAATACCGTACGAGCTCGTCGTTCTCGACGTTGGCCTCGGCCAGCACCACCGCGTCGCCCCTCCGCCAGGACAGGCGCTCACGGAAGCGGGTGAGCAGCTCGAAGTCTTTCGGGCTCTTCGGGTTGCCGGGTTCGGTCTGCTCGATGATGAACGGCGCCGCGTCCATCCGGAAGCCCGCCACCCCGAGGCCGAGCCAGAACCCGATGATGTTCTCGATCTCCGCCACCACCTCGGGGTTGCTCATGTTGAGGTCGGGCTGATAGTTGAAGAACCGGTGGTAGTACCAGGACTGCGCCTGCTCGTGCCAGGTCCACGTCTCGTCCTGCGGCCCGGGGAAGACCATGCCCTGCTTGCGGTCGCTCGGCTCGTCGTCGGACCAGACATACCAGTCGCGATGGGCGCTGTCCGGCGAGCTGACGGCGTCGGTGAACCACGGGTGCTCGTCGCTGGTATGGTTGACGACCAGGTCGATGATCACCCGGATCCCCCGGCTGTCGGCCTGGTGGATCAGCTCGGTGAAGTCGCCCATCGTGCCGATCTCCGGGTGCACCGCGTAGAAGTCGGTGATGTCATAGCCGTCGTCTCGCCGCGGCGAAGGGTGGATCGGGTTGAGCCACAGGCAGGTGATGCCGAGCCGGGCGAGGTAGTCCAGCCTTGAGATGAGCCCCGGGAGGTCGCCCACCCCGTCGCCGTTGCTGTCCTGGAAGGTCTGCACGTCCAGGCAGTAGAGGACGGCCTCGGAATACCAACGGTTCGCCATGCGCGGCCTCTACCCCGTCCGGACCACCCTGCTCTCCCACGGGCCCAGCGTCGTGCCGGGGGGGCCGAGGAGCAGCTCGCCGGTCTGGTCCAGGTCGGGCTCGATCGTGTCGACGGACCAGTTGGCGACGACGAGCAGCGTCTGGTCTTCGTACGTCCGGGTGAAGGCCCAGAGCCGTACATCTTCACCGAGAAGCAGTCGGAAGTCACCGTGGGCGACAGCCGGCTCGCTGTGCCGGAGCGCGATCAACGCGCGGTAGTGGGCCAGGACCGACGACGGGTCCGTGCGCTGCTCTGCAGCGCCGGGAACCGTGGACACCGGCAGCGGGATCCAGGGCTCCCCGGTCGTGAAGCCGCGCTGCGGCCCGTCGTTCCAGAGCATCGGGGTCCGCGCGTTGTCCCGGCTGGTCCTGCCCAACGCTTCGAGGATGGCGTCGCTTTCCTGGCCCTGCTCGCGGGCCTCGTCGGCGTACCGCAGCGACTCGACGTCTCGATAATCCTTGAGCGCGGCAAAGTGGGCGTTGGTCATCCCCAGCTCCTCGCCCTGATAGACGAACGGGGTCCCGCGGTGCAGGTGCAGCGTGGTGGCGAGCGCCTTCGCAGACGCGACCCGGTGCTGGCCGTCGTCGCCGAACCGGCTGACCGACCGGGGCTGGTCGTGGTTGCTCCAGTAGAGGCTGTTCCAGCCGTGCGGCATCGCCTGCCAGCGCGCCATGCACGCCTTGAGCACGGGCAGGTGCAGCGGGCGGTGGTCCCACTTGGTCACCCCCTGGTCGAGCCCGACGTGCTCGAAGGTGAACACCATGTCGAGCTCGTCACGGGCCGGGTCGGTGACCAGGTCGGCCTGTTCCACGGTGACCCCCGGCATCTCGCCGACCGTCATGACCTCGCCGGTCACGCCGTGCACCTCGTGCAGGAACTCGTGGAGCCGGGGCCCGAAGCCGAGGGGCGTGCCGTGCTCGAGGTCCTTGCTCACCATGCTGATCACGTCGAACCGGAACCCGTCGACGCCCCGCTCCAGCCACCAGCCGAGCAGGTCGTGGATCTTCGTACGGACTGCAGGGTTCTCCCAGTCCAGGTCCGGCTGCTCGCGCGCGAAGGTGTGCAGGTAGTACCGGGCGTCGCGGGCCTCCCAGGCCGGCCCGGAGAACACTGACGACCAGTCGTTGGCGGGCTGGTCCCGGAAGACGTAGAACGCCGGGTGCTCGGAGAACCACGGGTGCTGGTCGCTGGTGTGGTTGAGCACCATGTCCATCACCAGCCGCATGCCACGCTCGTGCAACCCGGCGATCAGCCCGTCGAGGTCGGCGAGCGACCCGAAAAGCGGGTCGACGTCCTGGTAGTCGCTCACGTCGTAGCCGCCGTCGACCCCCGGCGACGGGTAGACCGGAGACAGCCAGACCGCGTCCACCCCGAGATCGGCGAGGTGGTCGAGATGGTCGATCACGCCCCGGATGTCACCGACCCCGTCACCGCCGGAGTCCGCAAAGCTGCGAGGCCAGACCTGATAGACGACCGCCGTACGCCACCAGGTCTGCGCAGGGGTCACGGCGAGAGGACGAAGACCGGGATCACCCGGTCGGTCTTCTCCTGATACTCGGCGTACGGCGGGTATGCCGCGACGCACCGCTCCCACCACTGCGCCCGCTCGTCGCCGCTAACCTCGCGGGCCGTCATGTCCTGGCGCACCGGGCCGTCCTGCAGCTCGACGTGCGGCTGTTTGACGAGGTTGCCGTACCAGTCCGGGTGCTCGGGAGCGCCGCCCTGGGACGCCACGGCGGCGTAGGAACCCTCGTGCTCGACCCGCATCAGCGGGGTCTTCCTGATCTTTCCCGACGAGGCGCCGACCGACGTCACGATGACGACGGGCAGGCCCTTCATGTCGGTGCCCTCGGTCCCGCCCGAGCCCTCGTACAGCTCGACCTGGTCGCGGACCCACTTCTGCGTGCTCGGCACGTACTCACCTGTTAGTGGCATGCCGCCATCAGACCACGGTCCCCTTTTCGCACGTTGGTGATCTTGGGCGCAAGAACGGCGCCAAGATCACCATGGGTGCGGGAGGATGCCGCCGACGACCGCCGGGACCTCGAACGGATGCGGGGCTCCGTCCTCCTGGAGGAAACGGCCAGAACCGCTGACCTGACTGCTCCGCATCCTCCTCAGCCGGCTCGGCATCCCCCAGGTGAGGTCGCCCTACGCGCACGCCCCGACGGCCCGTCGATCAACGCGACCGGCGAGATCGCTGTCGACAAGGGCGAGCGGACGAGGAACACGCAGGTCGCGTTCGATCGGCTCGACGGGATCTGCTCGAGCTGCGACGGCCTCGGGCGGTGGACGACCTCGACCTCACGGCGCTGTACGACGCCCCAGGCTGGCTCAACGACGGCGCGCTCCCCCCGAGCTTCGGCTTGCCGCCGCTGGTCCGCACCGTCCCGCGCCCGATCTCAGTCGAGGCTTCCCCTTGGCGCGACCCACACGTGCGGCTGTCCGGTCGTCGCAGAGATGTGCTCGAAGTCCGCGTCGTAGTGCAGAACCACGGCCCCGTGGTGCTCCGCCACGGCGGCGGTCAGCAGATCGAACGCGCCGGCTGCCCGGTGGTGGCCACGCTGGGCCATCCGCAGCTGCACCTCACGCGCCCGGTCGGCGATCGACTCGCTCATCGGCAGGACCGTGTAGCGCTCGCGCCTTCGGATGCTGATCGCGAGCACCGCAGCAGCATCACGGCCGGAGTAGCCCGCCTCGAGGTCCAGCGTGATATAGGTGGCTGCCGCCCGGTCTCTGACAAGCCGCTCCAGCACCTGCGCCACCTGGGGGTGCCGCGCACGTGCAGCGGCCGACGTGTCCACAAGATAGAGCCGGGCCGGCAGGGTCACCGAAGTCACCGACGAGCCTGACGCATGATCTCCGCGTCGCCGATGTCCTCACCAACCCCCATGGCGTACGGGTCGTCGAGCAGTTCCTCGATGCGCTGCCTACGTTCTGCGACGTAACGCAGCGCGGCGTTGACGGTGTCTTTCTTCGTGACGGTGCCGAGCTCGGCGGCAGCGAGGCTGAGCGCGTCGTCGTCGATATCGACCATGGTCTTCATATACTCAACAGTATGTCCTGACAATACGGATGTCTATCTTTACCCTCCCGTCGACGCTGATCTTGGTGATCTTGGGCCGGGAACCGGCCTCAAGATCCCCAAGGTGAGAAACGTCAGCCGCCGCTGGTCCACACGTCCGCGCCCGCCTCGGGCACGTCCAGCGACCCGGCCGAGTCGAGCCACCCCTGCGGCAACGACACCGGCTTCGGCCCCTGGGTGTGCCCGCGCGGCTGGTCGACCGCATCGGCCTCCGGCATCGCGTCGGGGTCCAGGGTGTCGAGCAGCGCGTCCGCCTCGGCGATCGAGCACAGCTGGGACAGCGCACGACGACGTACGCCCCCGACCGGATAGCCCGTGAGATACCACCCGACGTGCTTGCGGAAGTCGCGGGTGCCGTCGTGCTCGGAGCCCTTGTGCTCGACCAGCAGGCGTACGTGCCGCCGCATCACCTCGACCACCTCGCCCAGGGACGGCGCGGGCAGCGGGTCGAGCCCGGCGAACCCCCGGGCCAGGTCGCGGAACAGCCAGGGCCGGCCTAGGCAGCCGCGGCCGACGACCACGCCGTCGCAGCCGGTCTCGTCCATCATCGACAGCGCGTCCGCGGCGGAGAAGATGTCACCGTTGCCGAGCACCGGCACCTCGGTCACCAGGGCCACCAGCTCGGCGATCCGCTCCCGGGACGCCCGGCCCGAGTAGAGCTGCTCGGCCGTACGTCCGTGCAGCGCCACCGCCGCCGCACCACCGTCGACGGCCGCGCGCGAGGCCGCCCCGAAGGTGTGCGTCGCGTCGTCGAGCCCGACCCGCATCTTGACGGTGACCGGGACCTCGCCCGCAGCCCCGACCGCCGCGCGGACGATGGCGCCCACCAGACCTGCGCGTACGGGCAGCGCCGCCCCGCCCCCGCGCTTCATCACCTTCGGCGACGGGCAGCCCATGTTGAGGTCGACGTGCTGCACGCCGTGGGCCGCCAGCCGCCGGGTCGCCTCGGCCGTGACCGCGGGGTCGACCGTGTAGAGCTGGATCGACCTGACCGGTTCGGCAGGCCCCGGCGCGATCCGGCGCAGGCTGCCCTCGTCACCCTCGACCAGCGCCCGGGCCGACACCATCTCGCTGACGTACAGCCCCGCGCCGTAGCCCCGGCACAGCTCGCGGTAGGCCGCGTCGGTGACCCCAGCCATCGGAGCGAGCACGACCGGCAGCTCGACGGTGATCCCGCCGATCTGCAGCGGCTTGACCTGCAGCGCCTGGCTCATGGGGCCCACAGCTCGTGCACCGCCACGTCCAGCTGCACCAGCAGCGCCCGGAACATCGGCAGCGACAGCCCGACGACGTTGGCCCAGTCGCCCTCGATCCCGGCGATGAACGGGGCAGACCGACCGTCCAGGGTGAACCCGCCCGCGACGGCGAGCGGTTCGCCCGAAGCCACATAGGCCTCCAGCTCACCGTCGGACGGCGTCCCAAAGTGCACGGTGGTCGCACCGACGTCGGCGACCAGGGTGCCGGCGGTCGCGTCGATCACGGCGTGACCGGTCAGCAGCACCCCGACCTGGCCGCGCATCCGCTGCCACCGCTCCAGCGCCTCGGCCGCGTTCGCCGGCTTGCCGAACACCTCACCGTCGAGCACGAGCATCGAGTCGCAGCCGATCACCAGCGCACCCTCGGGCAGCTCGCCGCGCGCGACCGCGGTCGCCTTGGCCTCGGCAAGCCCGCGAACATACTCCCGAGGATCTTCACCCTTCTTGTACGGCGGTTCCTCCACCCCGCTGACCACGGCCTCCGGGGCGAAGCCGGCAGCCCGCAGCAGCCCGAGGCGAGCAGGGCTCGCGGAGGCAAGGACGAGCGGACGAGTCACCGGAACAGCCTACGGATCCGCCGGGGTTCGCTCCCGCCCTGTCCGCCCGCCCGACGGCGCGGGCAGGCGGCGACGGCATGCGTGGGGAGGCGGCAGGGACGGTCCGGCGCACAGGGATCCTCGAGACGGTGTCCGGACACCCAGATGTCACGGTGGCAGGTCGCTCCGGCCGGCTGGGGGGTTCCCGGTAGGTTGCGGCCATGGACGTGTCGCGCACCACCTTTGTCGAAGCAACGCCCGAGAAGGTCTGGGCGATCGTCACCGACCTGCCCGGGATGGGGGACCTGTCCCCCGAGGCGACCGGGGGCGAGTGGCAGGGCGGCGCGACCGGGCCGAGCCTCGGGGCCACGTTCAAGGGCACCAACGCGCACGGCAGCAAGACCTGGTCGACGATGTCGACCGTCACCGTCTGCGAGCCCGCCCGGCAGTTCGCCTTCGACGTCAAGGCCGGACCGCTGAGCGTCTCGACCTGGTCCTACCTGCTCGAGGCCGAGGGCGCCGGCACCCGGCTCACCGAGGAGTGGACCGACACCCGCGGGGCCGTGATGAAGAAGGCCGGCGCGGTCGCCACCGGGGTCAAGGAACGCCACGAGCACAACGCCCGCGGCATGGACACGACGCTGGCCGCGATCAAGGCCGCCGCCGAGGCCTGACCGCCCTCTACGCTCGTCGGCATGACCCGGGTCCTGGTGGTCGACAACTACGACAGCTTCGTCTACAACCTCGTGCAATACCTCGGCCAGCTGGGCGCCGAGTGCGTGGTGCTGCGCAACGACGAGCCCGACGCGACCGACGTCACGAGCTATGACGGGGTGCTGCTCTCCCCTGGCCCCGGCACTCCGGAGGACGCCGGCTGCTCGGTGGAGGTCGTGCACCGCTGCGAGGCCGAGGGCGTACCGCTGCTCGGGGTGTGCCTGGGCCATCAGGCGATCGCGGTCGCGCACGGCGGCATCGTGGGCCGGGCGCCTGAGCTGCTGCACGGCAAGACCAGCGAGGTCCTGCACGCGGGCGCCGGGGTGCTCGCCGACCTGCCGACCCCGTTCACGGCGACCCGCTACCACTCCCTGGCCGTCGAGGACGCCACGGTGCCGGACGCGCTCGAGGTCACGGCGCGCACGGCCGGCGGTGTGATCATGGGGCTGCGCCACCGGGACAAGCCCGTGGAGGGCGTCCAGTTCCACCCCGAGTCGGTGCTCACCCAGGGCGGGCACACCCTGCTGGCCAGCTGGCTCGCGGTCTGCGGCGACCCGACGGCCCGGGACCGCGCGCCGGCCCTCGCGCAGCAGGTCGAGGACAAGCGGCTGACCGCCTTCGCCTGAGGGCTCTCGGTAGCGTGCCGCCTACGCCGCCGACCCCACGGAGCCCCCTTCATGCGCGTCTCGCCCGTCCTGCTCCCGACCGCCCTCGCCCTCACGCTGCTCAGCGCCTGCGGGGGCTCGAACAGCTCCGACGGGGCCACGCCCTCCCCCACGCCCTCCCCCACGCTGTCCCCCGCTCCGGCCAGCGAGACATCAGCCTCGGCGAGCCCGACGACGCCGTCGAGCCCCTCCACGCAGCCCTCGACCAGCGCCCCCACGAGCGCAGCGCCAGCGCCCGCACCCGTCGTCGACAAGCTGGCCTACCTGACGCAGGTCGAGGCCCTGTGCTCGGCCGCGAACGACACGTACGAGGCCACCGGCGAGGAGCTCGCGGGCACCTCGACGCGTGCCGAGGCCACCCCCGTCCTGACCCGTCTGGTCGCCGAGGCTGAAGCTGCGACCAAGCAGATCACCGCGGTACGACCACCGGCCGCCGACACCGCCCTGGTGGACACGATCTTCTACGCCCCGCTCCGCACCCAGGTCTCCGAGCTGAACGCCTTTCTCGCCGCGCTGCCGACGATCCCGGACAGCGCAGACGCGCCCTTCCCCGCGTTGACCAGCGCGGACGTGCCAGCGATGAAGACCTACGGGTTCGACAGCTGCATCACGCTGGCCAACACCGAGTGAGCGCACGCTCCTCGCCCGACGCCACCAGGCGGGCTGATCAGACCGACGGCGAGCTGATCAGGCCGCTGGCGGGCTGGGCCGGACCGGCGTCGGGCTAGGCCGGACCGGCGGCGGGCTCGGGCTCCGAGAAGGAGAACGGCTCGGCTGCGGGGACCCGCTCGGTCCCGGTGAGGCACTGGCGGTCGGGCTGGGGCTCGGGCTGGGGCTCGGGGTCGGGGTCGGTTCGGGGGACGGCGGCGGTGGTGGTGGCGGCAGCTCGGAGACGGTGATGACCACGGTCGTCTGACGAGTCGCCTTGCCGGCGAGCGGGGCCTGGTCCAGGACGACCCCGGGCGGCCCGGGGTCGGCTCGCAGCTTGACCCCGACGTTGAAGAACTGGCCCCGCAAGGCCGCCTCGGCCTGCTGCTGCGTCTTCCCGATCGTGACCGGAACGTCTACCTGACCGGTCGCGACGACCAGCTGCACGGCCCCGTCTGCCGGCAGGTTGGTGCCGGCCGGAGGAAGCACCTCGAGCACCTGTCCCGGCCGGAAGTTGCCGTCGCGCGGCACGATCTGGCTCACCGACAGCTTGCTGCCGGTGAGCAGACCGGTTGCGTCCCGCTGCTGGAGCCCGACGACCGTCGGCACGATCGTCTGCTCCGGCCCGAAGGACAGCGTGACGTCGACGACGCCACCGACCGGCAGCATGATCTGGCTCACCGGGCTCTGCGCCAGCACCGTGCCGAGCGGCGCCTCGTCGAACTTCTGGTCCAGGACCCTCATCACCAGGCCCGACCGGGCGAGCACCGTCTCGGCCTGCTGCTGGCTCCTACCCACCACGTCCGGCGCGCCGACCAGCGAGGACGGGTCGGACAGGACGTTCTTCACGATCAGCCCGACCGCCAGGGCGACCCCGAGCAGCACCACGGCAAACAGGCCGTACGCGATCGCGCGCTTCTGCCGTTTCGCGTCTCGCGGCCGGCCCTGCTCCGGCAGGACCGTCCCGACCGGGAGGACCGCGGGCGCGGCCACCGGCATGCCGGCGGCGGCGCGGAGCAGGTCTTCGCTCATCGCGCCGGCCGTGGCATAGCGGGCGGCGGGGTTCTTCGCCATGGCCTTCAGCACGACGGCGTCGATGTCAGCGGTGAGGGAGGGGTCCCAGTCGCTCGGCGGGACCGGGTCCTCGCGAACGTGCTGGTAGGCGACCGCGACCGGACTGTCACCGGTGAACGGCACGGAACCGGTGATCAGCTCGTACAGCAGGCAGCCCGTGGAGTAGACGTCGCTGCGCGCGTCGACGTGCTCGCCGCGTGCCTGCTCCGGGGACAGGTAGGCCGCGGTTCCAGTGACGCCGCCGGCCTGCGTCACCGTCGCCGACCCGCCGGCCGCGGCGCTCGCGATGCCGAAGTCCATCACCTTGACCTCGCCGGACCGCAGCAGCATCACGTTGCCCGGCTTGACGTCGCGGTGCACGATGCCGGCCTCGTGAGCGACCTGCAGAGCGCTGCAGATGTCGGCGGTGACCTCGAGCGCCCGCTGCGGGAGCAGTCGACCCTCGGCGGTGAGAACCTCGCGCAGGGTGCGTCCCTCGACGTGCTCCATGACGATCCACGGCACCCGGCTGCCGTCGACGACGTCCTCGCCGGTGTCATAGACCGAGACGATCGTCGGCGCCGTCAGCGACGCCGCCGCCTGTGCCTCCTGCCGGAACCGCTGGTGGAAGGACGGGTCGCGAGCCAGGTCGGCCCGCAGCACCTTGACCGCGACCTCACGCCCGAGCCGGGTGTCCTCGGCCAGGAAGACCTCGGCCATCCCGCCGATGCCGAGGGTGCGCCCGAGCGCATAGCGCTGTCCGAGCAGCGCGCCCTCGGTGGTCACGCCGGCCCCTGCTGGATCACCTGTTCAGCACCGCCTGCATCATCGCCTTGGCGATCGGGGCGGCCACCCGACCACCGGTCGCCTCGGACCCGGCGCTGCCGCCGTTCTCGACCAGGACCGCCACGGCGATCTTGGGGTCCTTCGCGGGTGCGAACGAGATGAACCAGGCGTGCGGGGCGGCGCCCGGGGCGTTCTGCGCCGTGCCCGTCTTGCCGGCGACCGCCACACCCGGGCTCTTCGCCGCGGTCCCGGTCCCCGCGTCGACCACGGACTGCATCATCACGGTCAGCTCGTCGGCCACCTCGGGCGAGGTGGCGCGGCTGCGCACCTTGGGCTTGGCGATCCCGACCCTGGACAGGTCCGGGGCCTGGATCTCGCGGACGAGGTAGGGCTCCATGACCTCGCCCCGGTTGGCGATCCCGGCCGCGACCATCGCCATCTGCAGGGGCGTCACCCGTACGTCGAACTGCCCGATCGCCGACTGGGCCACCTGCGGGGGGGTCGGGTTGTCCGGGAACCGGCTGGCCGAGACCGGCAGGGGCACGGTGAGCGAGCTGTCGTCGAAGCCGAAGGCCTGCGCCTGGCTACGCAGCTTGTCGGCGCCGAGCTGCAGCCCGAGCGCCCCGAAGGCCGTGTTGCAGCTGATCCGCAGCGCGTCGGCGATCGTGGAGGTCTCCCCGCCGCAGGACTCCCCGCCGAAGTTCCGCAGCCCGACGCTGGTCTGGGGAAGGTCGAGCACGGTCGGTGACGGGACCCGGCTCTGCGGCGAGCGCCCGTCGGCGAGCGCCGCAGCTGCGGTGACCACCTTGAAGATCGAACCCGGCGGGTAGGTCTGGTTGACGGCCCGGTTCAGCAGCGGCTGGGCCTCGTCGGCGTTGAGGGCGTCGTACGCGGAGCGGATCGCGCTGCCGTCGAAGCTGGTCAGAGAGTTCGGGTCGTAGGACGGCGCGCTGACCATGGCCAGGATCGCGCCGGTGCTCGGGTCCAGCGCCACGGCAGCCCCGCGCAGGCCTCGCAGGCCGTCGTAGGCCGCCTGCTGGACGGCGGGGTCGATCGTGAGGACGACGTCGCCGCCCCGCGGCTCGCGGCCGGTGAGGGTGTCGGTGAACCGCTTGACGAACAGCGACGGGTCGTCGCCGGTCAGGATGCTGTCCTCGGCCTTCTCGATCCCGGTCGCGCCGTACAAGAACGAGTAGTAACCCGTGACGTGCGCGTAGAGGTCCTTCGGCGGATAGCTGCGCAGGTAGCGGAAGCGGCCCTCCCGCTCGGTGGACCGGGCGATCAGCGTGCGGGTGGTCCCGTCGTCGAGCGCGATCGCACCCCGCTCGCGGTCGTAGGTCTGCTCCAGCACCCGGCTGTTGCCGGGGTTGCTGCGATAGCCGTCGGCGAGCACGGTCTGGCGCACGTTGGCGTTCACCAGCAGCGCGGCGAACAGCAGCAGGCACGCGACGGCCACCCGACGGACGGCGCGATTCATCGGGGTGCCCGGGCCGAGGTGGTGAGCGGGGCCGACCGGGTCACCGTCGGATCACCGCCGTGTGGGCCTCCGCGAGCGCGGCCCGGGCCAGACCGGGGTCGACCGGGGCAGGCGCCGGGCGCCGGGCCGCGTCGCTGATCCGCAGCAGCAGGCCCACCAGGACCCAGTTGGCGACCACGCTGCTGCCCCCGTAGGACAGCCAGGGCAGCGTGACACCGGTCAGCGGGATCAAGCCGGTGACCCCGCCGACGATGACGAAGACCTGCAGGGCGAGCGCGAACGACAGCCCGGCGGCAAGCAGCTTGCCGAACCCGTCACGGCAACCCAGCGAGGCCCGGAGCCCACGCTCGACGATCAGGGCGAACAGCAGGAGCACCCCCATCACGCCGACCAGCCCGAGCTCCTCGCCGACCGAGGTGAAGATGAAGTCGGTCTTGACGGCGAAGCCGACCTTGTCGGGGCTGCCACGACCCAGGCCCGTCCCGGTCAGCCCGCCGGTGCCGAAGCCGAACAACGACTGGGTCAGCTGGAACCCAGCCCCCTGCGGGTCGGCGAACGGGTGCAACCAGGTGTCGATGCGGGCCTGGACGTGCCCGAAGAACAGGTAGGACACATAGCTGCCGCCGAGGAAGAGCGCCAGGCCGATGACCAACCAGCTGACCCGCTCGGTGGCGATGTAGAGCATCGCGATGAACAGCCCGAAGAACAGCAGGGAGGAGCCGAGGTCGCGCTGGAACACCAGCACCGCGAGGCTCGCACCCCACGCGACGATCACCGGTCCGAGGTCACGGGCTCGAGGCAGGGACAGCCCGGCGACCCGGCGAGCAGCCAGGCTGAGGACGTCACGCTTGCTCACCAGATAGGAGGCGAAGAAGATCATCAGCAGGATCTTGGCGGCCTCGCTCGGCTGCACCTGGATCGGGCCGACCCGGACCCAGAGCCGCGCCCCGTTGATGTTGCGCCCGACGAACGGCAGCAGCGGCAGCAACAACGCCACGACGCCGAGCGCCCCCGACAGGTAGCCGTAGCGCGACAGCCGGGTGTGGTCGCGCACCAGCAGCAGCACCGCGCAGACCAGCACGATCGCCAGGCCGGTCCACACCAGCTGGGTCGGCGCGTCATGACGCAGCAGGCTCTTGCGGGCCAGCCGGCGGTTCTCGTCGCTGGCGTTGTCGAGCCGGGTGATCAGCACCAGCCCGAGACCGTTGAGCAGGGCGACGCACGGCAGGATGAGCGGGTCCGCGTACGGCGCCAGGAAGCGCACCGCGAGGTGGGCGAGCAAGAAGAGCCCGCCGAGACCGGCGCCGTAGGTGAGCAGCCCTTCCGGGACCAGCCCGTCCTTGGCCAGCCCGACCGCCGTGTAGCCGACCAGGACCACGACCAGCGCCAGCGCCAGCATCGCGAGCTCGGTGCCGCGCCGGGTACGTCCGACCGGGACCGACGGGTCGATGCCGGTCCCTCGGGCTGCGGGCAGGATCGACAGGCCGGCGTCGTCCCGGGGTCGTGTCACGTGGGGCTCGCGGCCGGGGTGACGGTCTGACCCGGGCCCGGGGGGAACGGGGAGGTCGACGGGCTGAGCGTCGGCGCCGGGCTCCCGTCCGGGCCTGGGACGGTGACCGTCGTCGTCGGCGGCGGCGTCGGCCGGTCGGCCTCCTCGCGCAGCACCGCGACGATGCGCTGGGCGTCGTCACGGTCGCGCGCGTCGAGCCCGGCCGCCAGCCGGTCCTGGCGCAGGTCGCTGAGACGGCCCGCCGGGATGTCGGTGCCGGTGTCGACCCGTGCGAGGGTGATCCCGGCGATCGATCCCGACAGGCCCCGGAAGACGGTGACCCGCCCGCCGTCCACCCCGACATACCAGTGGTCGTTGACGAACAGGAAGCCGCCGACGCCCAGCGCGCCGAGCAGCACCAGGGATGCGAGGCCGAGCGCCCCGACGCGCCGGCCCTTGCCTGCGCGGCGCTCGACCGGCACCGCTGCCGGCTCGGGTTCTGGCTCGGTCGGACGAGGCTTGGCGGCGGCCGCACGACCGGCGGCGCCCCCGGTCATCGTCTCGGGCACGACCTGCGGGTGCTCACGCGCCGCGCCCGCCACCACCGGCTGACCGGTGGGGTCCTCCTGCGCGGTGTCGATGACGTCAGCGACCACGACGGTGATGTTGTCCGGGCCGCCTCCGCGCAGGGCTAGGTCCACGAGCCGCTCGACCGAGGCCGTCAGGTCGCGAAGCTCGAGCGCCTCACGCACGTTGTCGGTGCGCACCGGCCCGGTCAGGCCGTCGCTGCACAGCAGATAGCGGTCACCCGCCTTCGCCTCGCGCACCCGGAGGTCGAAGGTGATCTCGTCCCGTCCGTCCAGCGCACGGGTGATCAGGGAGCGCTGGGGGTGCGTACGCGCCTCGTCCTCGGTGATCTTCTTGTCGTCGACCAGGGACTGGACCAGCGTGTCGTCGCGGGTGATCTGGCTCAGCTCGTCGTCGCGCAGCAGATAGCAGCGGGAGTCACCGATGTGCAGCATCCCGACCCGCCGACCGGAGAACAGCAGCGCGGTCAGCGTGGTGCCCATCCCGTCGAGCGAGGCATCAGCCTCGACCATCTCTCGAAGATGGTCGTTCGCCGCGGTCGCCGCGTCCTTCAGCGCACGGATGAGGTCGGCGCCGGGTGCGTCCTCGTCCAAGGCTGCGACGCTCGCGATCGCGACGGCGCTCGCCACCTCGCCGGCCGCGTGCCCGCCCATCCCGTCGGCCACCGCGAGCAGCCGGGGCCCGGCGTAGCCGGAGTCCTCGTTGCCGGTCCGCAGCAGACCCAGGTGGGAGAAGGCGGCATAGCGCAGCGCGAGCGTCACCGGCTCGCCGCCCGGGGCCGAGAGGTCATCGACGCAGCTCCAGGACGGTCTTGCCGATCCGGATCTGGGCCCCGACCGGCACGGCCACCGGTCGGCCGACCTTGGCCTGGCCCAGATAGGTGCCGTTGGTGCTGCCGAGGTCCTCGAGCACCCAGGCCCCGTCGCTCGGGACCAGCCGGGCGTGCTGGCCGCTGGCGTAGTCGTCGGTGATCACCAGGGTGGAGCTGTCGTCCCGCCCGATCGTGACGGGCGACTCACCGAGATCGATCGAGGTGCCGGCCAGGGCCCCCTCGGTCACCACCAGCCGGCGGGCCTGGCTCCGCAACCGACCGGCCTGACCGCTGACCTTGTCCCGACCGGCCCGACCGGCCCGGGCCACGCCGCCGCCGCGGGTCGCGGTGCCGAACAGGTCCGAGCGCACCACCTGCACGGCCGAGACCACGAACAGCCACAGCAGGATCAGCAGCCCGTACTTCACGACGGCCAGCACCAGGGTCGAGGCCATCAGCCGTCCGTACGAAGAACGAGGGTGGTCGTGCCCACCCCGATGCTGCCGCCGTCCTCGACCAGCACCGGCTGGGAGATCCGGCGGCCGTCGACGGTCGTGCCGTTGGTGCTGCCGAGGTCCTCGACCGTCCAGGAGTGGTCTGACAGCCGCAGCTCGGCATGCATCCTGGAGACCCCGGTGTCGGACAGCCGCAGCTCGGCCTCGGGGGCTCGGCCGACCCGCACGCTGCGGCCCGACAGCGGCACGATGCGTTCCACCCCGCTCTCGCGCACCACGAGGTAGGCACCCCGCTGCGGCTCCGGCGCGGGAAGGCGATGGGCCCCGGTGGCCGCGCGCTCGACCTCGCCCGGGGCGACTGAGCTGCGCACCCGGAAGACACCGGTCTTGAGGTCCGGGACCGCCTCGAGCCGCACGTCGACCGGTCCGACAAAGCTCCAGCCCTGGTCGGTGGCGTGCTCGCGCACCATGGCGGCCAGCTCGCGCCGCAGAGCTGCGTCGTAGGCCCCGAGTCGCTCGGCGTCGCTCTCCCCGAGCTGCACGACGTAACAGTTGGGCACCAGCAGGGTGTCCCGATCGACGATGGTCTTCTTGTCACCGGCCTCCCGACGCAGCGCCGCGGCCACCTCGACCGGCTGCACGACCCCGCCGAACACTTTCGCGAAGGCACCTTCCACGAGGCCCTCGAGCCGTCGTTCGATGCGCTGGGCCTTGCCCAAGGCGTGCCTCCTTTCCCGGTGACCGCCGATGCTATCGGGCGGGACTGACAAGCTGGCCGTCCGCTCCTGCCCCAACGCCGACGGCTGCTAGCGTCCTCGCTGGCACTCGCGCGAGTGGCGGAATGGCAGACGCGCACGGTTCAGGTCCGTGTGTCCGAAAGGACGTGGGGGTTCAACTCCCCCCTCGCGCACTCAGATCGGCTCGTCCGGAACAGGGTCGGTGGGCCCGTCCAGCGCGGCTCGGCGGCGGGCCTTGGCCTGCTGACCGGCCTCACGCCGAGCCAGCAGTGCGCTCGACAGATCGTCGCGCTGTCGTCGGAGCAGCGTCAGCGCCCCGAGACTGCTGACGACCAGGCCGAGCACCACCGAGACCGGCAGGCTCAGCCGGACGAGGAAGAAGAAGACTGCGGTCGCGAGCGCGAGCAGCGCGAGCCTCAGCAGCGTGTAAACGAGCAAGGGGCGTCCCATGTGCACAGGCTAGGAGCGGCCACGCCAGGTGCACCCGGTCGTCCCGGCTTAGCCTGGGGTCCTGGAGGTGAGGGCCCTGCCCTTCGTCATCGTTCTCGTCGCTCTTCTGCTCGTTGTCTATGCCGTTCTCGACGTCCTGCGCACCCCGGAGGAGGCCGTGCGCGGCCTGCCTCGGCCGTTGTGGCTCCTTGTCGTGGTCGTCCTGCCGATCGGCGGTCCGGCGCTCTGGCTGCTGGGCGGTCGACCGAAGCCCGAGGGCGTCGGCCAGCCAGCCCGGCCGTCCCGCCCGACGCGCGAGGGCCGTGCGCCGCGTCCGGTCCGCCGTCAACCCGTGCGACAGGTGCCGCCGGACGACGACGAGGACTTCCTGCGCAGCTTGCGGCCCCCGACGGACGAACAGCCCTAGCCGGTCTGGCAGAGCAGCAGGCCGTGGGTCGTGCCCTCACCCCGGTCATGGACCTCGGTCCCTGAGCTCAGGCGCCCTTGCTCGTACGCCGGGACGCCTCGCCGGCGGGCTCGGTGTAGTCGACCCGGAGCAGCTCGTCGTCCTCGTACACCAGCGAGGTCAGGGAGGCGAGCCCGCAGAGGCGCCGCGCCGGGTGGTGCCAGAGGCGGCGGCCCTCGACCGAGCGGCGCAGCGTCCAGATCGGCAGCTGGTGGCTCACCGCGACGGCCTCGTGCCCGCGGGCCTGGTCGCGGATGGCTTCGACGGCCAGCCGCATCCGGGCCGCCACCTCGGCGTACGGCTCACCCCAGCTCGGGGTGAACGGGTTGCGCAGATGCTTCCAGTTCGTGGGGTGGCCGAACACCCCGTCACCGACGCCGGTCATGGTGCCCTCAAAGACGTTGCCGCTCTCGATCAGGCGGTCGTCCGTGCCGATCGGCAGCCCGAGCACCTCGGCGATCGGGCCGGCGGTCTCCTGCGCGCGCCGCATCGGGCTGGCAACGACGACCGTGATGTCACGGCCGCGCAGCGCCTCGGCGGCGTCGCGAGCCATCTGCAGCCCGTCGTCGGACAGCCGGAAGCCGGGCAGCCGGCCGTACAGGACCTTGTCCGGGTTGTGGACCTCGCCGTGCCGGAGCACGTGCACCGTCGTCCTCATGCGCGGTCCTTGGCCGTGGGGGGCGCGACCAGCTCGGGCGCCTCTATCGCCGCCGCGGCACGGGCCGCGTGCGGCAGGGCCTCGGCGACCCGGGCCAGCGCGTCGTCGTCGTGGGAGGCGCTCACGAACCAGGCCTCGTACGCGCTCGGCGGCAGGTAGACCCCGCGAGCCAGCATCTCGTGGAAGAACGCCCGGTAGCGCGGCAGCTCCTGCCTCGTGGCGGTCGCGTAGTCCACGACGGCGTGGCCCGAGAAGAAGATGCTGAACAGGCTGCCGGCGGTGTTGACCCGGTGCGCGACGCCCTCCTTGCTCAGGGCTTCTGAGGCGAGCCGGGCGACGGTGGCGGCCGTCGCGTCCACGTGGGCATACACCTCGTCGGTGCAGTGCTTGAGCGTCTGATAGCCGGCGGCGACCGCGAGCGGGTTGCCCGACAACGTCCCCGCCTGGTAGACCGGCCCGGCCGGCGCGAGCCGCCCCATCACGTCCTTGCGCCCGCCGAACGCTGCGGCGGGCAGTCCGCCGCCCATCACCTTGCCGAAGGTGAACAGGTCGGCGCCGACCCCGTCGAGGCCGTACCAGCCGGCTCGGGACACCCGGAAACCGGTCATCACCTCGTCGCTGATCAGCAGCGCTCCGTGCTGCGTGCAGAGGTCGCGCAGGCCCTGGTTGAACCCGGGCAGCGGCGGCACGACGCCCATGTTGGCCGCGGCCGCCTCGGTGATGACGCAGGCGATCTGGTCGCCGACCTCTTCGAAGGTGGCCTTCACCAGCGCCAGGTCGTTGTAGGGCAGCACGATGGTGTCGGCGGTCATCGCTCCGGTGACCCCGGGGGTGTCCGGCAGCCCGAGGGTCACGATCCCGGACCCGGCGCTGGCCAGCAGAGCGTCGACGTGGCCGTGGTAGCAGCCAGCGAACTTGACGATCTTGGTGCGGCCGGTGAACCCGCGGGCGAGACGCACCGCGCTCATCGTGGCCTCGGTGCCGGAGCTGACCAGACGCACCTGCTCGGCGGCGGTGCGGGCGCAGATCTCCTCCGCCAGCAGCACCTCGCCGGGGCTCGGGGTGCCGTACGAGGTGCCCATGGTCGCCTGGTCCCGCAACGCCTCGACGACCGCGGGGAAGGCGTGGCCGAGGATCATCGGGCCCCAGGAGCAGACCAGGTCGATGTAGGTGCGCCCGTCCGCGTCCGTGAGGTAGGGCCCGCTGCCGCTCACCATGAACCGGGGCGTCCCGCCGACCGCCTGGAACGCCCGGACCGGCGAGTTCACGCCCCCGGGCACCACCGCGAGCGCGCGGTCGAACAGTTCCTGGCTCTTCGGGGCGTCGTACGGGTAGGTCATGGCCCCATCCTGCCGGACACGAGGGCCCTCAGCCCGACCGGGGGAAGGCCAGGTCGTCCACCTGAGCCGTCCACGTCGCCCGGGCGGCTCCAGATGCTGACGGAACGGGCCATCTCAAGCAGTAGGGCGCCGGGCCGGACGACCTGGCCTTCAGAACGCAGCCGCAAGCCCCCTGCTCGGCACCATCGATGCACCGAAAAGCCCGAGCTGCTCGAGCGCAGCTGCTGGTCACCTCGGATCACCGACGATCGCCGGCTGATCTACCGGCTCACCGGCAACGAGGTGCGCATCGCCGCCCGCCGCCACCCCTACGAGTGACGGTGCTGCCGCTCCAGCTCGGCGACGCGTCTGGTGAGCGCAGCCAGCTCGGCACGAAGATCGTCGATGTCGTCGTCAAGCCGGGGAGAGGTGGCGGGCCGCCCCCGGCTGTAGCGAGACTCCCGCGCGCCCCGCACCGACTCGCCGTCGGCGTAGACGAGCCCGAGGTACTGGCCCGCCTTGCGCATCCGGCTCACGTGCGGGCGCGGCGCAGCCACGCCAAGCCCACGAACGGCAGGACCAGGGGGATGAAGACGTAGCCCTTCCCGTACGCCGACCAGACCGTGTCGTCCGGGAACCCGGCCGCGTCGACCAGCGAGACCGTGCCGATCACCAGCACCCCGACCAGCTCGACCAGGATCGCGGGCCGGGCCAGGCGCACCGAGTCCCGGGCCAGCGCGTACGTCGCCACGCCGTAGATCAGACCCGACAGCAGCGACAGCAGATAGGGCACCGGTGCCTCGCCGAACTGGGTCGCGACCTGCACGATCCCCCGGCTGAGGGCGGCAATCGTGAACAGCCCGTAGACCGTCACCAGGATCCGACCCGGCCCGGTCGAGAGCGTGCCCGTCATCGCCGCATCACGGGCGCACCGCTCCGCGTCATCGCCGCATCACGGGCGCACCGCTCCGCGTCATCGCCGCATCACGGGCGCACCGCTCCGCGTCATCGCCGCATCACGGGCGC
>JBBSTI010000031.1:0-27603 GCA_038236005.1 Mycobacteriales bacterium
CCGGCCGCGCCGGCCCTTCCCGCCCAGCTGCCCGGCCGCGCCGGCCCTTCCCGCCCGGCTGCCCGGCGCCCGGCCGCGTCGGCCCTTCCCGTCCAGCCCTGCCTGTCCTGCCCAGCCTGCTCGCCGGTTCAGCGCCCGGCCGCCCCCACCTGATTCCGGCCTGGATGCTTGGGCACCCACCTTCGGGCACGCGTACCGGCGAAACGGGCAAAACGGTGAGCGAATCTGCAAGGTGTGTGCCCAAGCATCCGGCACCTGTCTCGGCCGACTGAAGCAGGCGTGCGCGGTCATCTGCGAAAGGGTGTGCCTCGGACCGGTAGGAGCGGCAGCTGCGCGGAAGCACTGTGGCTGGCCATCAGGTTCGGCGACCGGGCCATCAGGTTCGGCGACCGGGCCATCAGGTCGGGCGACCGGGCTACCAGGTCGGGCGAGCGGGCTACCAGGTCGGGCGAGCGGGCCGGGGACCAGGACACGGCCTTGGACACGCGCCGTCCCGTCTGTCCGGAACACGCGGCCGCCTGTCGGATGCTTGGGCACCCACCTCACGCCACAGACCGGGGCAAAAAACGCAGAGCAGCTGATCACACGGCCGGGGTGTGTGCCCAAGCATCCAGACCTGGCGCGCGGCCCGAGGCCGGCAGGCCCGAACCGAGACGAGGCAGCAAGGCGGTTCTCCACAGGCAGTCGCGGTTTGTCCACAGGCAGGACGTCGTGCAACGCCCGTGCGGGTCAGGGTGGGTCATGCCGATCACACTTCCGTCCTGCTCGGTGCCGCAGCAGGGGCTGGTGACGCGGCAGCAGCTGCTGGACGACGGCATCTCGGTGGCCGGCCTCGGGCGGGCGGTCGGCCGGGGTGAGCTGGTGCGGGTCGCGCGGGCGGTGTATGCCCGGGAGCCGCTTCCCGTGCTGCCCAAGCGGTTGGCCGCTGACGGTGAGCCAGCGTCTGAGCTGCTGCTGCACGCCCGGGCAGCTGTCCTGTCGCTCGGGGGTCGCGCGAGGGTCTGCGGTCCGTCGGCCGCTCTCGTACGCGGATGGCCGATGCTCGTCGAGCCTCGGCATGTGACCTGCGCCGTCGAGCACACCCGGTCCAACGCAAACAGCCCGGGCGCTCGCGTGCTGCGTTCTCGAGCATCTCAGGTCTGGCTGACCCCGTCGGCGGGTCTCGCACCTCTTCCGGTGACCGGTGTGGTCGACACCGCGATCGCCTGCCTGCTCGAGCTGCCCGAGGTGGAGGGTGTCGCAGCCGTCGACAGCGCCCTGCGACGCAGGGTGGTCACGATGACGGCGCTGGAGGTGGCTGTCGGCCGGCTCGCAGGGGTGAAGGACGCCGAGCGGGTGCAACGGCTGCTGCTGGTGCTGGACCCTGAGGCGGGGTCGGTGCTGGAGTCGGCGCTGCGCTGCCACCTGTTGACCGGCGGTATCGGCGGGTTCGCGACGCAGCGCGTGATCCGGTCGCGGGGTCGCTACCTGCTGCGTACGGACTTCTGCTTCGAGGCTGTGGGTCTCGTGATCGAGACCGACGGGGCCCGCTGGCACCCCGACGCCCAGGGTGACCGCAGCAAGGACAACGCGCTCGCGGCGGCCGGCTGGCGGGTGCTGCGCTACTCGTGGGCCGACGTCATGCACGAGCTGCCCCGGGTGCTGGCCGAGATCCGCCAGGCGCTCGCCACCGCCTGGCCACGCCCGTGACGGGTCGAGGAGCAGCGAGAGCGGGGCGGAGGATGAGAGATTCGAACTCTCGAGGGGTTGCCCCCAACACGCTTTCCAAGCGTGCGCCATAGGCCAACTAGGCGAATCCTCCTGGGTGTGCGCGAGCAGCCTAGCGAACCTGCAGAGCCACCCGGGCGGCTACAGTCAGCGGCGACCCCTCGTGCGGCGCGCATCCCGCTGAACCCCCCAGGGCCGGAAGGCAGCAAGGGCAGGCAGGCACTGCGTGGGTGCGCGGGGGGTCCCGAACCTTCTTCAGTACGGAGTGATGTGGCCCTCGCCCTCTACCGCAAGTATCGGCCCGCGACGCTGGCCGAGGTGGTGGGGCAGGAGCACGTGACGGTGCCGCTGCGACGGGCCCTGGAGACCGGGCGGCTCAACCACGCCTACCTGTTCAGCGGGCCGCGCGGGTGCGGGAAGACCTCGAGCGCTCGGATCCTGGCCCGGTCGCTGAACTGCGAACAAGGTCCGACGCCAGACCCGTGCGGGGTGTGCGACTCGTGCCGCGAGCTGGCGGCGAACGGGCCGGGCTCGATCGACGTGATCGAGCTGGACGCCGCGTCGCACGGCAGCGTCGAGGACGCCCGCGAGCTGGTGGAGAAGGCGCACTATCCGCCGATCCGGGACCGCAACAAGATCTACATCATCGACGAGGCCCACATGGTCTCCTCGGCGGCCTTCAACGCGCTGCTCAAGCTGGTCGAGGAGCCGCCGGACTTCGTGACGTTCCTGTTCGCGACGACGGTGCCGGAGAAGGTCCTGGCGACGATCCGCAGCCGTACGCACCACTACCCGTTCAAGCTGCTCTCCCGCGCCGACCTGACCGGGCTGTTCGAGCGGATCCTGGCCGACGAGCAGGTCGAGGTCGAGCCGGGCGTGCTGCCGCTGGTGGTGCGTGCCGCCGAGGGCTCGGCGCGCGACGGCCTGTCGATCCTGGACCAGGTGGTCGCGAGCGCCGGGACCGGCACGGTGACCCGCGAGCACGCTGCCGGGCTGCTCGGCGTGACCCCGGACGTGCTGCTCGACGAGGTGATGGACGCCTTTGCGGCGGCGGACGCGGCGTCGGTCTTCCGTACGGTGGAAACGGTGCTCGAGTCCGGCCTGGACCCGCAGCGGTTCACCCGGGACGTGCTGGAACGCCTGCGCGACCTGGTGATCCTGGAAGCCGTCCCGGACGCGGCGGAGCGGGGCGTGCTCGACTGCCCGCCCGAGCAGATCGACGTGATGCGACGGCAGGCGGCCGCGCTGGGCAGGGCGGGCACGTCGCGAGCGGCCGACCTGTTCGCCGCCTCGCTCGACGAACGTGGGTCCGCCCCGCCACGGCTGCTGCTGGAGCTGCTCTGCGCGCGGGTGCTGCTCCCGGCTGCGTCCGACGACGACGCCGCGACGCTCAGCCGGCTGGAGCGGCTCGAGCGTCGGTTCGCGATCGCCGACCCGTCTGCCGGGCCGGCCGCCGGGGCGCCGGTCGCTCCTCCGCACAGCGCCCCGGAGCCCGCCCACCGGGTCGCGAGCCCGTCCACCCCGCCAGCGGGTGCCCGGTCTGCTCCGGCGCCTGCTGGTCGGACCGAGCCCGCCGCCCGCCCGCCGGCCGCCCCTACGTCGCCCGCCCGTACGACGCCGGAGAACCGTCCCGACAGCGAGCGGGCCACCGGTCGGCACCCGGACGGCACGTCGCAGGCGCAGCACCGCCCTGCCTCGCCCCCGCCTCCGGTAGCGCCGCCGGTGGGCAGTCCGGTCCCTGCCGAGCCGCAGGCCGGCGATCCGGTCCCTGCCGAGCCGCAGGCCGGCAGTCCGGTCCGGGTAGGGACGCCGGACGGCTCGACCGGACCGGACCGGTCCGGGTCGGCGACGTGGCCTGAGTCGGCCGTCCCCGGCGGTCGCCCCCGTCCGACCGGCGGACCGGCCCAGACCCTGTCTGGCCGATCGGTCGGTCAGCCGGCCGGTCAGCAGGCAGGAGTACCGGCGGGCGGGCTCGACGTGGCCTCCGTACGCCGGGTGTGGGACACCGTCCTCGAGCAGGTCAAGACCCGCAAGCGGGTCGCGCACGCGTTCCTGCGCGAGGTGACCGTCGTGTCCGTGGAGAACGGGAGCCTGACGCTGTCGTTCACGACCCCGACCCTGGCGAGCAAGTTCGGTGAGGGCGCGAACGTCGCCTACCTGCAGGAGTCGCTGGTTGCGGTCCTCGGCGTCTCGCTGGACGTCGTCTGCACGAGCGCCGGCGGGCCGCGGGCCGCCGGCTCCCGCGCTGCCGCCCCGTCTCGCACGTCACCCCCGGAGCGCGACGGGTTCGCGCCCGGCGACGAGGCTGCCGACGAAGACCCCGACGAGGATCCTGACGGCTCGGGCAACGGTTTGAGCAGCAGCCCGGGCGGGGGCTCGAGCAGGGTCCCGGAGGAGCGCGGCGAGGACGCGGCGCTACGGCTCGTGCAGAGCCAGCTCGGGGGACGGGTGCTCGACCAGGGGTGATCGGCCCCGTGTCGGTCGGGCTCGGTGTCGGTGCCCCGGACTAGGGTTGCGGCCATGAAGCCAGGTGGTCAGCCCAACATGCAGCAGCTCATGAAGCAGGCTCAGAAGATGCAGCAGCAGATGGCGGCTGCGCAGGCCGAGCTCGCCGATGCGGAGGTGACGGGCAGCGCCAGCAACGGCCTGGTCGTCGTGACGGCGTCCGGCAGCGGCGAGGTCCGGTCGGTCAAGATCGACGCCTCGGTCGTGGACCAGGACGACATCGAGACGCTGGAGGATCTGGTCGTCGCGGCCCTGCACGACGCGGCGCGCGCGGCGGCCGAGCTCAGCGCCGAGAAGATGGGCCCGATGGCCGGCGGCCTGGGCCTGCCAGGCATGTGAGGACGTGTATGAAGGAGCGGTCCAGGACCTGATCGACGAGCTCGGCCGACTGCCGGGCGTGGGTCCCAAGAGTGCTCAGCGCATCGCGTTCCACCTGCTCGCCGCCGACCCGGTCGACGTCCGTCGGCTCGCGCACGTCCTGAACGAGGTCAAGGACAAGGTCAAGTTCTGCGCGATCTGCTTCAACGTCTCTGAGCAGGAGCTGTGCCGGGTCTGTCGTGACCCGCGGCGCGACGAGTCGGTGATCTGCGTCGTCGAGGAGAGCAAGGATGTCGTCGCGATCGAGAAGACCCGGGAGTTCCGCGGGCGCTACCACGTGCTCGGCGGGGCGATCAGCCCGATCGAGGGGATCGGGCCGGACGACCTCAAGGTCCGCGAGCTGATGGTGCGGCTGCAGGGCCAGACCGTGCAGGAGGTCATCCTCGCCACCGACCCCAACCTGGAGGGCGAGGCCACGGCGACCTACCTGTCCCGGATGATCGCTCCGATGGGACTGGTCGTCTCGCGGCTGGCCTCTGGGCTGCCGGTCGGCGGCGACCTGGAATACGCCGACGAGGTCACTCTCGGTCGTGCCTTTGTTGGGCGCCGCAACGTCGCTTGATCGGTTCCTTCGCGTGCTCGATGCCAGGGCGGTCGCGCGAGGTCAGGCGACGCGCTGACCCTGCGGCAGGGTGCGGCTCGGCGTACGCAGGCGGCGGGCCGTCACGGCCAGCGCGCCACCGGCCAGGAGCAGGTCGAAGACCAGCCCGTACGGCCAGACGGCAGGGCCCCGGTCCGGCTGTGGGAGGTCCTCGCCTCCGGCGACATACCCGACGTCGACCTGCTGCTGCACCGGGCTCGGACCCTGGCGCAGCTCACGGATCCCGTTGCCGAGCTGGCCGAGGACGTCCGCGTCACGGGCCTGCCGAGCGCTGTCGAGCTGCCGGCCGGTGAGCCGGGGGTCCAGCGCCGGCAGGGTTGGTGCGGCGTCGGCGACGATCACGAACGGGTTCGGGGCCAGCAGCCACCAGATCCGGTCGGTCCGGGTCCGGGTGGACGCAAAGCTCTCGAGCTGCTGCGTGCAGCCGTCGGGCAGGTCGGACTCGGCATAGCTGCCGTCGACGCGAGGCCGAGGCCCGTCCTCCCGGTAGAGCTGCTCGTAGGCGCTCTCCGTCATGCAGGTCACGTTCGGGTAGGTCTCGGTATAGCTCTCCTGCGAGGCCACGGACCCGAGCCCGAACGCGATCACCGTCCCGATCGTCAGGGCGGCGACCACGAGGTAGGACAGCACCCCGGAGGTCGTCGTACGGCTGAGTGTCGCCGACAGCATCAGCGACAGCGCGGCGACCACCCCGAGCAGCAGGGCGACGAGCGCGCCGACCACCACCAGACGGCCGAGGGTCACGCCGCCCTGGGTGAGGGTGAACAGCACCACCGGGAGCGTCAGCAGCAGGAAGACCAGCGCCGTGACCCAGGCGGCGGCGAACTTGCCGAGCGTGATCTCCCACGGGGTGAGGCGGGTGACCTGCAGCGGCGCGAGGGTGCCGCGTTCGCGGTCGCCGTTGACCGACTGGGCCGCCAGGGACGGCACGACGAGCAGCGCGAGCCCCAGCACGAACAGGGTGAGCGCGCCGAACACGATGACGCCGTCGTCCTGCAGCCCGTCGAGCTGCCCGGCCGCCGCGGTGGCGAGCGCGGTGAACAGCACCAGCAGCACGAACCAGGCGATGAGGAGCAGCTTCCAGCGCCCGGCGCGCAGACGTACGCGGAACTCCTGCCGCGCGACCGTGACGATCCCCGCGGTCGTCATCGGGTCAGCTCCAGGTAGGTGGCTTCCAGCGCGCCGCCGAGCGGCTGGCAGGAGACGACGGCGACCCCGTCCCGGACCAGCCGGGCGAGCAGCTCGGCAGCGGCCTGCTCGGAGCCGAGCGCCACGTCGACCCCGGCCGGGGAGACGTCGGTGACCAGGTCGCCGAGCGCGTCCGCCAGCTGTTTCTGGTCGAGCGCCCGCAGGCGCCAGGGCCGAACCGTCCCGGTCGCCGGCAGGGAGTCGACGCGGTGCTGACCGACCGTCTGTCCGTGGTCGACGAACACGACGGCCTCGGCCAGCTCCTCCAGGTCGCCGAGCAGGTGGCTGCTCACGACGATCGCCGTCCCCTGTCGAGCCAGGGCGCGCAGCCGGTCGCGCAGCTCGACCCGGCTGCGGGGGTCCAGGCCGGACGCCGGCTCGTCGAGGATCAGCACCTCCGGGTCGTGCACGACCGCCCGGGACAGGGAGAGCCGCTGCTTCTGCCCGCGGGACAGCACGTGCACGGGTTGGTCCGCATAGTCCTCGAGCCGACTCTCGGCCAGCAGCTCGGCGGCCCGCTCGCGCGCCGTTGCGCGACTCCGTCGATACGCCTCGCCGACGAAGGTCAGGTATTCCGCACAGGTGAGGTTCTCGTACAGCCCGACCACGTCTGGCGCCCAGCCCATCCGGGCGCGGACCTCGTCGGTCTCGGTCACCGGGTCGAACCCGGCCACCCGCACCTGGCCGGCGTCGGGCACCAGCAGGCTCGCGAGCACCAGCATGAGCGTGGTCTTGCCGGAGCCGTTCGGACCGACCAGGGCGGTGACCTGACCGGGCTCGGCGGTGAGGTCGATGCCCTTCACCGCCTCGACCGCGCCGAAGCTGCGTCTGACCCCGGTCGCCACCACGCCCGTCGCTGCGCCTGCCATGTCCGGAACCTATGCCCTGCGCCGGTCGATCTCACAGCACGAGGCGGTTGACTCCGCCGTGTTCAAGAATCACGGTGGGGGTGACGAAGGAGAAGAGTCCGAGCCTGCGGCCAGGGCTGACGGCGCCGATAAAGGGGCTCCACGTGCACGGTCTCTCTGCCGAGCCCGCGTATGCCGTGGAGCCTGCGAAGGACGCCGTGGGCAAGGAGGCTTCGCGCGCCGAGCAGGCGCTGATGGAGACCGGGCTGATAGACCAGCCCGAGGCACCATGGTTCAGCGCCGTGGCCAAGCTGGCCGCGCAGACGACCGGGTTCGCCATGGGCGGCGTCTCGTTGGTCCAGAGCCACCGTCACGTCTTCGCCGGGACCTCCGGGTTCTCCGACCGGGAGATCGAGCGGGAGACCTCGTTGTGCGCCGTGGCGACGCAGCACCCCCACGAGCCCCTGCTGGTCGAGGATGCCCGCAACGACCCCCGGTTCAGCAGCATGCGGCTGGTGGCCGGCGAAAGCGGCCTGCGGGCGTACGCGGGCGTGCCTCTGGTGCTCTCCGACGGCGCGGTGGTGGGCGCCCTGTGCGTGCTCGACACGACACCTCGTGGCCTGTCCCCGCGGCAGCTCGAGGACCTGGTCCGGCTGTCCGTCGTCACGTCGGAGCTGCTGGACGCGGCCCGGCGTGCGACCCGGCTGCACTCGGTCGTCGACCGACTGACCCTTAGCGAGCTCGCGGCCCGGAGCAGCGAGCAGCAGCTCCGGCTGGTCTTCACCAACGCGGCTACCGCGCTGGCGGTCCTTCGCGCCGACGGGGTCTTCGTGCGGGTCAACGAGGCGTTCGCGCACCTGCTGGGCACCACGACGAGCCGGCTGCTCGGCCGGTCCGCACGGGATGTCACCCGGCCTGACGACCAGACGTCGAACGCCGGACTGCTCGAGACCGGTCTGCACGAGACGCGCCTGCGGCATGCGGACGGCAAGCTCGTTCCTGCCCTGGTGAAGACCTCCGCGATCCCGGTCGCCGAGAACGAGCTGCTGGTGCTGTGGCAGGTCGAGTCCGTCCTGGAGCGCAGGTCTGCCGAGCGGGAGCTGCTGGAGAGCCGCCCGGGGGTCGACGGCATCGTCAGCATCGACGCGGACGGCCAGGTGATCGGTTGGAGCCGTGGGGCCGAGCACATGTTCGGGCACCCGGCCGACGCCATGCTCGGCAGGCCGCTGGACCGGATCCTCCCCGGCGAGCAGCGCGAGCGTCACCGGGCCTGGTTGCGTCGCGCTGCGGAGGGGCGCTCCGAACCTGCCGGAGGGGTCCCGGTAGCGCTGCCGGCGATCCGTGCGGACGGCGAGCACCTCCACGTCGAGGTGACCATGACGAGATGGACGCAGCAAGGCCGGCCGGGGGTCACCGGGGTGGTCCGGGACGTGACCGAGCGGCACCGGGCCCAGCTGAGCAGCGAGCTGCTGGCCGAGGCAGCGCGATACGCCAACGACGCGGAGACGCTCCGCCAGGCTGCGGTCCCCGTGCTCGAGGACATCTGCCGCCGCTTCGGCTGGCCGGCCGCGCTCGCCTGGACCGACGACGCCGCGCCCGGATCGTGGGCGGTCGTGCCGCACGAGCACGCCTCGGGCGCGGGGTGCGCCCTGGCCGCGCTTGCCGGGGCCGGAGCCCACCCGGACCGGTTCCAGCTGCCGACGGACGGCAGGACACGGCTCGTGACCGATCCGCGCCAGCTGGTCATGCCCGAGATTCAGGACGCCGTCCGTGCCTGCGGTGTCGACGGTGGGGTCTCGGTCCCGGTGATGGCCCGGGGCGAGGTCGCCGGCAACCTCGTCTTCTACCTCCCGGCCGGAGCGCCGTCGCCCGGCCCCTGGGTGCTCGAGGTGCTCAGCCAGGTGGGTCTGCTGCTCGGTCGGGTCACCGAGCGGGAGTCCACCGCCGCGCTGCTGGGCCATCAAGCACGGCACGACGCGCTCACCGGGCTGGCCAACCGCCGCACCTTGCTGGAACGGGTCAGTGCCGTCCAACGGTCGGTGGGCGCGGGGGAGCACGAGGGGCGTGCGGCGGTCTTCGTGCTCGACGTCGACCGGTTCAAGCTGATCAACGACAGCCTCGGGCACGGCGCCGGCGACCTCGTGCTCCAGGAGGTCGCCCACCGGCTCGCCGGCGTCGTGGGGAGCGGGGACCTCGTGGCCCGGCAGGGCGGGGACGAGTTCGTGGTGCTGGCCCCGCGCCTGTCGCAGAGCCCGGACGCGGTCACCGCGTACGCCCAGGCCCTGCACGACGCCGTCACCGGGCCCTTCTCCGTGGTGGGGCAGGACGTGGCGGTCCGGGTCAGCGTCGGTGCCTGCCTGCTGCGGATCGAGCATGCGCTCACCCCGGACCAGCCGGTCGTGCTCCTGCGAGACGCCGACGCGGCGCTGCTGCGGGCCAAGCGCCGCGGGGCGGGCCGGGTGGAGGTCTTCGACGCCGCCTTGCGCCAGGACGCCGCCGCCCGGCTCGTCGACGAGAACGCGCTGGGCGAGACGATCCTGCTCGGCGGTCTCCGGCTGCACCACCAGCCGGTCGTCGACCTGGCCAGCGGCCTGGCCACCGGCACCGAGGCCCTGGTCCGCTGGCCGCGTGCGGGCCACGGACTGGTCCTCCCGGACCGGTTCATCCCCATGGCTGAGGAGAGCGGCCTGATCGTCGAGCTGGGCCGGTGGGTGCTGAGGCAGGCATGTCTGGACGCCATGGCGTGGTCGACCCTGGTCCCGTCGCTCGCCAAGGGCACGGTCAGCGTCAACGTCAGCGCGCGGCAGCTGGACCATCCGCGTTTCGCGCAGGACGTCGCGGATGCCCTGCACGAGTCCGGCCTGCCCAGCTCTCGGCTCGTCCTGGAGATCACCGAGAGCGTGCTGGTCGAGGACGGCAGCCCCGCGCTGGAGGTGCTGCGCCGCTTGCGGGAGGACGGCGTACGGCTGGCTCTGGACGACTTCGGGACCGGGTTCAGCTCGCTCGGCTACGTGCAGCGGATGCCGGTGGACATCCTGAAGATCGACAAGAGCTTCGTCGACCTGATCACCGGTCCGGGGCAGGGCACCGCCTTCAGCGAGGTGGTGCTCAAGCTGGCCGAGGCGACCGGGCTGTCCACGACGGCCGAAGGGGTCGAGAACGTCGAGCAGGCTCGTGCCCTGGACGCCCTGGGCTGTCGAACCGGCCAGGGCTGGCTCTGGAGCAAGGCGGTCCCGCTGGACCAGCTTGCGGCCGCCCTCCCGCACACGACGCTCTCGTCACGCTGACAGGGCGTCTCAGGCAGGGGGGCGCGAGCCGATCGTGACCGGGGTCGGACCGGCGTCGGCCTCGGGCGCGGTCCCGGTGCCGGCAAAGAAGTCGTTGCCCTTGTCGTCGACGACCACGAACGCGGGGAAGTCCTGGACCTCGATCCGCCAGACCGCCTCCATGCCCAGCTCGGGGTAGTCGAGCACCTCCACCTTCTTGATGCAGTCCTGAGCGAGCCGCGCCGCGGGGCCGCCGATCGAGCCGAGGTAGAAGCCACCGTGGCGGGCGCAGGCGTCGGTGACCTGCTGGGACCGGTTGCCCTTGGCGAGCATCACCAGCGACCCACCGGCTGCCTGGAAGCGGTCGACGTAGGAGTCCATCCGCCCGGCCGTCGTCGGCCCGAACGAGCCCGACGCCATCCCGTCCGGCGTCTTCGCCGGTCCCGCGTAGTAGACGGGCAGGTCCTTCAGGTAGTCCGGCATCTCCTGTCCGGCGTCGAGCAGCGAGGCGATCTTGGCGTGCGCGATGTCGCGAGCGACGACGAGCGGCCCGGACAACGAGACCCGGGTCTTCACCGGCAGCTGCGACAGCATCGCGCGGATCTGCGCCATCGGCTGCGCGAGGTCGATCTGCACGACCTCTTCGGTCAGCCCGGTCTCTTCCGGCAGATACTGCGCGGGGTCGGTCTCCAGCTGCTCGAGCCACACGCCGGAAGCGTCGATGCGCCCACGTGCCTGACGATCGGCCGAGCAGGAGACAGCGATCGCGACGGGGCAGGACGCGCCGTGCCGGGGCAGGCGCACGACCCGTACGTCGTGGCAGAAGTACTTCCCGCCGAACTGTGCGCCGATCCCCAGCTGCTGGGTCATCGCGAAGACCTCGGCCTCCAGGTCGAGGTCGCGGAACCCGTGCGCGCTCTGCGACCCGCCGGTCGGCAACCCGTCGAGGTCGTGCGCCGACGCGAGCTTTGCGGTCTTCAACGCAAACTCTGCCGACGTGCCGCCGACAACGATCGCCAGGTGATAGGGCGGGCACGCCGCGGTCCCGAGGGCGCCGACCTTCTCCCGCAGAAAACGCATCATCCCGGTCGGGTTGAGCACGGCCTTGGTCTCCTGGAACAGGAAGCTCTTGTTGGCCGAGCCGCCACCCTTGGCCATGAACAGGAAGTCGTACGCCGAGCCGCCCTTGGCGTACAGCTCGATCTGGGCCGGCAGGTTGCTCCCGGTGTTCTTCTCCTCCCACATGGTCAGCGGCGCCAGCTGGGAGTAGCGCAGGTTCAGGCGGGTGTAGGCATCGAAGATCCCGCGTGACAGGTGCTCGGCGTCGCGGTCGTCGGTGAGGACCGAGGACCCGCGCTTGCCGCTGACGATCGCCGTGCCGGTGTCCTGGCACATCGGGAGCACTCCACCGGCGGCGATCGATGCGTTCTTGAGCAGGTCGAGCGCCACGAACTTGTCGTTGGCAGACGCCTCGTCGTCGTCCAGGATCCGCCGCAGCTGCCGCAGGTGGGCCGGCCGTAGCAGGTGGCTGATGTCCCGGATCGCGGTCTCGGCGAGCAGGCGCAGGGGCTCCGGCTCGACCCGCAGGAACTCCCGCCCGAGCGCCGAAGCGGTCGACACCCCGTCGGCCGTCAGCAACCGGTAGGACGTCTCGTCCGGCCCGGTCGGCAGCAGGTCGGTGTAGGCAAAGTCGGGCACGCAGGTCTCCTCGGGTCGGAGGGTCAACCCTAGGCTCGTGGGGTGAGCAGGCCGGACCCGCAGGCGACCGCGATGCGGGTGGCTGCCTTGCGCCGTGCGGTGGCGGACACGAGCCTGTCGGGCGTACGCAGGGCGCGGTCCCGCCTGCGGGCAGCCTCCTGGTCGGTCGGTCAGTGCGCGCTGGCCGCCGCGAGCGCCTGGCTGCTCGCCCAGAGCCTGTTCGGCCACGACCGACCGACCTTCGCCGCGGTCGCTGCCGTGGTGTGCCTCGGGACCCGCACGGCTCAGCGCCTGCGCAGGGTCGCAGAGCTCGCGGTCGGCGTCAGCGTCGGCGTGCTCGTCGGTGATCTGCTTGCGGGCATCATCGGTCGCGGGACCTGGCAGATCGGGTTCGTCGTCGCGGTCGCGCTGCTGCTGGCCGTGGCGCTGGACGGCGGCGCCCTGCTGGTCAGTCAGTCCGGTGTGCAGGCCGTGTTCGTCGTCGCGCTGCCGGCCGACCCCGGTGGGGAGCTGGCGCGCTGGCAGGACGCGCTGCTCGGTGGTGCGGTCGCACTGGCGGTCGCGGCCCTGCTGCCGGCCGACCCGTGGCGGCCGGCCCGTCGCTCGGGACGCGCCGCGTGCCTGGGGCTCGGCCTGGCGCTACGGACCATGGCGGGCGCCCTCCGGGACGGTGACGTCTCCGGGGCCGGGGAAGCGCTGGTGCTGGCCCGGGACACCCAGGCCGCGTTGGACAGCTGGGCAGCGGAGCTGGCTGCGGGCCACGAGGTGGCCAGGCTGTCTCCGTTGCGCCGGGACCCCGGCGGACGCGTCTTCGCACAGCTGGCAGCGCTGCAGGTCGGGATCGACCGGGCGACCGGCAACACCCGGGTGCTGGTGCGTCGCCTGTTGTCCGCGCTCCAGACCGGCGAGGCGCTACCGAGCGCTCTGCCTGAGCTGCTGGAGGGATACGCCGGCCTGCTCGACCGAGTGGTCGCCGACCCTGACGACGAGGGGCTGATCCGGACCGTGACGGCGTACGGAGAGCGGCTGGTGCCCGCGCTCGGCCACGGCTCGTTGTCGGCGACCGTCGCCCTGGCGCAGCTGCGCACCGCCGTGGTCGACCTGCTGACGGCCCTCGGCCTGCCGCACGAGCGGGCACGCGACGCCTTGCCGGTGCTGGGGGTTACGGTCGAGCCACCCCGATCACCAGGAGAGCGACATGTCGGTCCAGGACCAGGTAGCAGCAGCCCGGGCGAGCGTCCCTGACGTGACCCCCGAGGACGCAACGCGGCTGATCGCCGACGGCGCCACCGTGATCGACGTCCGCGAGGCGGCCGAGCTGGCGCAGGGAAAGGTCAAGGGCGCCCTGAACGTGCCACGTGGCCTGCTCGAGTTCCAGGCCGACCCGGAGAGCCCGGTGCACGAGCCTGCGCTGGACCCGGCCCGCACGGTGCTCGTCTACTGCGCCGCCGGGGGACGTGCCGCGCTGGCTGGCAAGGCACTGCAGGACCTGGGCTACACCGACGTGCGCAACCTCGGCGGCTTCGACGACTGGGTCGCCGCGGGCGGCGAGATCGAGCAGGCCTGAGCCAGCGGCGGCTGCAGGTCCGGGCTAGGGCAGCTGCAGGTCGACGACGACCGGCGCGTGGTCGCTCGGACCCTTGCCCTTGCGGGCGTCCCGGTCTACGTAGGCGTCGGTGACGGTCAGGCTCGGCGAGGCCAGCACCAGGTCGATGCGCATGCCCTCGCCCTTGTGGAACCGCCCGGCGCGGTAGTCCCAGTAGGTGTAAGGGTGATCGCCTTTGAGCGCTCGTGCGGGAAGATCGACCAGGCCGAGGTCGAGCAGGGCGCTGATGGCGTCCCGCTCAGGCTGCGTGACGTGCGTCGAGCCGTCGAACACCGAACGGTCCCAGACGTCCGCGTCGTGCGGCGCCACGTTGAAGTCACCGGTCACGACCAGCGGCTGCGGCTCGTTCGACAACGCGTCCCGGAGCCGGGTGAGCCACTCCAGCTTGTAGGCGTAGTGCGGGTCGTCGACCGACCGCCCGTTGGGGACGTAGAGCGACCAGAACCGCAGCCCGCCGCAGGTGGCCCCGACCGCCCGGGCCTCGACGGCCGGTGCGAGCAGCGCGTCGTCCTTCGCGAACGGTGGCTGCCCGTCGAACGCCAGCTGCACGTCCTCGAGCCCGACCCGCGAGAGCACCGCCGAGCCGTTCCAGCGACCGTTGCCGTTGTGCGCCGCCTCGTAGCCGAGGGCTCTCAGGTCGTTGTAGGGAAAAGCGCTGTCGGCGCACTTGGTCTCCTGCAGCGCGACGACGTCGGGGGAGACCGCCTCGAGCCAGGGCAGCACCCGGGGCAGGCGGGCAGCGAGCGAGTTGACGTTCCAGGTGGCGAGGCGCACCGGCCGAACCTACCGGCGGCCCGCGTCCGCAGGACGCGTTGCGGCGCGGTCCGCGTCGGGCGGATGCAGGGGCTCAGCGCTCGTGGTGGTGCTCGAAGTCGATCGCGGAGTAGGCGGCGAGCTTGTCCAGGCTGTGCCGGCTCGACACCCGGCGGATGGTGCCGGACTTGCTGCGCATCACGAGGGACTCGGTCGAGGCCCCGCCTGCCCGATAGCGGACCCCGCGGACCAGCTCGCCGTCGGTGATGCCGGTCGCCACGAAGAAGACGTTGTCGCTGCGGACGAGGTCGTCGGTGGACAGCACGGCCTCCAGGTCGAGCCCGGCGGCGGCGGCGTTGCGATACTCGCTCTGTTTCTGCGGCCACAGCCTGGCCTGGATGACGCCGCCGAGGCACTTGACGGCGCAGGCCGTGATGATCCCCTCGGGGGTCCCGCCGATCCCCAGCAGCAGGTCGACGCCGGAGTCCTCGCTGCACGCCATGACGGCGCCGGCGACGTCCCCGTCGGAGATGAAGGTGATCCGGGCGCCGGCCTCGCGCACCTCACGGACCAGGTCCTCGTGGCGGGGCCGGTCCAGGATCACCACGGTCACGTCCTCCGGCCGGCCGCCTTTCGCCTTCGCGACGGCACGGACGTTGTCGCCCGCGGGCGCGGTGATGTCCACGACGCCGGCCGCCTCCGGCCCGGTCACCAGCTTCTCCATGTAGAACACCGCGCTGGGGTCATACATCGTGCCGCGCTCGGCCACCGCCATCACGGCGATCGCGTTCGGCATGCCCTTGGCCATCAGCGTGGTGCCGTCGATCGGGTCGACCGCCACGTCGCACTCGGGCCCGTCACCGTTGCCGACCTGCTCGCCGTTGTAGAGCATCGGGGCCTCGTCCTTCTCGCCCTCCCCGATGACGACGACGCCCTTCATGCTGACCGTGCCGATCAGCTCCCGCATGGCGTCGACCGCGGCCCCGTCGCCGCCGAGCTTGTCGCCGCGACCCACCCAGCGGCCGGCGGCCATCGCGGCGGCCTCGGTCACCCGGATCAGCTCGAGCGCGAGGTTGCGGTCGGGGGCCTCGCGGCCGACGGTCAGGGCGTCCGGGAGGTCAGTCATGTCGGGACACTATCGGGGGGTGCCCGAGGTCGACCAGGGGTGGGCCACCGAGGCCGCGGCACGGCGACGGCTCGGTGGGCGGGCCGGGCTCAGCAGAGCTACAAGGCGACCAGCCGCACCTCGGTCGCCTTGAGCGTCGCCCAGACCGGTCCGCCGTCGGCGAGCCGCAGCTCGGCGGCCGAGGCGGCCGTGACCTCGGCGGTCACCGGCGGGGTGCTGGCCACCCGCACCCGCACCCGGCTGCCCAGGGCGGTCGCCTCGAGGACCTCGCCGATGAGCACGTTGCGAGGACTGCCGACGGGTCGGTCCCGGTGGAGCGCGACCGACCCCGGCCAAGCCAGCGCCAGCGCAGCCACCCCAGCCGGCAGCACCTCGGCGGCGGACAGCGAACCGCCGCCGGCGACCTGCAGGCCGTCGCCGCCAGCCGTCCCGCGCCAGGCGTTCTGCCCCAGCAGCTCGGCGACCCAGGGTGAGCGCGGCGAGGCGGTCACCTCGGCGACCGAGCCGTCCTGCAGCACGGCGCCGTCCTCCAGCACGACCATCCGGTCGGCGAGGGCGACCGCGTCGACCGGGTCGTGGGTGACGACGATCGACGTCGCCCGGCTGGCGGTGAGCACGGTGCGCAGGGTGCGGCGCACGTCGTCCCGGGTGCTGGCGTCCAGGGCGCCGAGCGGCTCGTCCAGCAGCACCAGCGCCGGGTCGCCGACCAGCGCGCGGGCCAGCGCGACCCGCTGCGCCTGACCGCCGGACAGCTGTGCCGGTAGGCGGTCTGCCAGGTGCCCGACCCCCAGCCGCTCCAGCCAGTCCTGCGCCTGCCGTCGCGCGTCGCCACGACGCACCCCGTGCGCCCGCAGCCCGTACGCCGTGTTGTCCAGCGCGGACAGGTGCGGGAACAGCAGCCCCGCCTGCGGCACCCAGCCGATGCCGCGATCCTCCGGCGGCAGGCCGCTGAGCTCGACGCCGTCCAGCTCGAGCGAGCCGCGGGCCGGCGCCAGCCCGGCCAGGCCGCGCAGCAGGGTGGACTTGCCGGCGCCGTTGGGACCGACGAGCGCGACGACCTGGCCCGGCGCCCCCGAGATCGCGGCCCGCACCGTGAACGATCCCGCGGTCACGGCCAGGTCGGCCTTCACCGCGACACCCGGGGCAAGCGTGCGCGCAGCGACAGCACGAGCGCGAGGCTGACCGCGAGCAGCACCGCCGACAGGGCGTACGCCGCGGGCGGGTCGTCGATGAGCAGCTGGTAGACCGCAAGCGGCAGGGTCTGGGTGGTGCCCTGCAGACTGCCTGCGAACGTGATCGTGGCCCCGAACTCGCCGAGCGCACGAGCCCAGGCGAGCCCGGCCCCAGCGACCACCGACGGCCCGACCATCGGCAGCGTCACCGTCAGGAAGACCCGGACCGGACCGGCCCCGAGGGTCGCCGCGGTCTGCTCGTGCCGCGGGTCGAGCCCGGCGACCGCGCCTTCCACGGTGAGCACCAGGAACGGCAGCGCGACGAAGGTCTGCGCGAGGATCACCCCGTAGATCGTGAAGGCCGGCGTCGTGCCGGTGGCTTCGAGCAGCGGTCCGAAAAGACCGCGTCGACCGAACGCGAGCAGCAGCGCGACCCCGCCGACGACCGGGGGCAGCACCAGCGGCACGGTCACCAGGGCACGCACGAAGGCGCGGCCCGGCAGCCGGGTGCGCGCGAGCAGCCACGCGAGCGGCACCCCGAGCACGATCGAGAGCGCGAGGGCGGCGAGCGAGGTGCGCAGCGAGAGCCAGAGCGCCGCGCGTACGGGCTCTCGGGCGAGGAGCGCGGGCAGGTCGGCCCACGGTGTGCGTAGCAGCAGCGCGGCCAGCGGCAGCACCAGCAGGGTCACCGCGAGCAGGCCGGGAACGGCGAGCGAGACCGGCGTACGGGTGCGGTGCGCCGGTGGGGCCGTCATGTCGCGTCGGGCCCGAGGAAGCCGTAGCGGGACAGGACGGTCTGCCCGTCGCCCGACAGCACGAAGCTGACGAACGCTGAGGCAGCCTCGGGGTGGCCGGCGTTGGTGACCGTCGCGATCGGATAGCTGTTGGTGATGCCCGGGAGGTCGACGCCCGCGACGTCTTCGCCCGCCGCTCTCACGTCGGTCACGTAGACGATCCCGGCGTCGGCCTCGCCGAGCCGGACCTTCTGCAGCACTGCCTTGACGTCCTGCTCCTGCGAGACCGGTGCGACGGTCACGCCGGCCCTCTTCAGCGCCGCGGCGGCGGCCTTGCCCACCGGCACCGCGGGAGCGGCGAGCACCACCTTGCGGGACGGGTCGGCGAGGTCGGCGAGCGTCGTGATGCCGAGCGGGTTGCCCTTCTCGGTGACGATCGCGAGCCGGTTCTTCGCGAAGATCTCGGCTGGGCCAGACAGCTCGGCGGCCACGTCCTGGCCGGTCATGGCGTCGGCGAGCGCCACCACGTCGGCGGGCGCACCCTGCTGCACCTGCTGCACGAGGGCCTGCGAGCCGGCGAACGAGAAGGTCACTTTTGCACCGGGATGCGCGTTCTCATAGTCCTTGCCGAGCTCGGTGAAGGACTCGGTGAGCGAGGCGGCCGCGAAGACGGTCAGCTCGGTCGCCGCAGGGTCGGCAGGCGCGTCCGACGCGGTGGCCGACGGAGCTGGGCTGCCGCAGGCGGCCGTGAGCAGCACCAGGACGACGGGCAGGGGGCGGGCACGTCGACGCGCGAGGGCCCCCCGGATCGGATGGCCGTGAGGGCGACGGGTCACGACGTCTCGATCACGACGTTGGTGGACTTGACGGTGGCGGTGGCCGGCGCACCGGGGGCCAGCCCCAGCTCGTCGACCGCCTCGGTGCTGATCAGCGACACCAGCCGGTGCGGTCCGGACTGCACCTCGACCTGGCTGACCACGTCGCCGCGCAGCACCCGGGTGACGATCCCCCCGAACCGGTTGCGGGCCGAGCTGGGGTGCGGGGAGTCGGGCTCACCGGCCAGCCGTACGGCGAAGGCGGCCAGCTCCACCCCGTCGACCGCGCGACGCCCCTCCTCGTCCTCGGTGGTCGCGAACCGCCCCGCGTCGGCCCACCGCCGGACGGTGTCCGGGCTGACAGCCAGCAGTTGTGCGGCCGCTGAGAGTCGATAGAGGTGCATCTGCGCAACATAGTCCAAGAAACAACCGCAGATGCGTACAGACCTAGACTATGGTGTGACTCGCCTCGAGCTCGACGCCGATCAGCTCGCCTCGGCCAGGACCTACTCGCTGCTCAACAGCGTCGTGGTGCCACGACCGATCGCGTGGGTCTCGACCGTGTCGGCGGACGGCGTCGACAACCTCGCACCGCACTCGTTCTTCACGATCGCGAGCGCTCAGCCCCCGATCGTGCAGTTCACCTCGATCGGCACCAAGGACTCGTTGCGCAACGTGCTCGCCACCCGGGAGTTCGTGGTCGCCGTCTGCACCGAGGAGCTGCTCCCCAAGGTGAACGCGACCGGCACCGACTACCCCCCGGACGTCAGCGAGTTCGACGCGGTCGGCCTGACCCGGGAGGCGAGCCGCACCGTGTCTGCCGCGCGGGTGGCGGAGTCGCCGGTCAACCTCGAGTGCGTCTACGCGGGCAGCCGCAGCTTCGGCGACGGAGCTCCGGGCGACGCGACCGTCGTCTTCGGCCGGGTCACCTGGTTCGCCTTCGACGAGGCCGTGCTGATCGACGGGCGGCCGGCCGTGCAGAAGCTGAAGCCGGTCGCGCGCTTGGGCGCCAACGAGTGGAGCACGCTCGGCACGGTGACCAGCCACCGGCGCATCCCGTTCTCCGAGACCTGAGGCGTCGCCGTGCTGGACCGCTGCTGATCCCGCACACTGGACCCATGACCACCGAGACCCGCGCCGCCCCGGCCCCGCAGCGCAAGCGTGGTCGCGAGACCGTCGGAGACATGGTCCGTTCGCTCGGGCTGGTCATGCTGATCGTCGTGCCGGTGTGGTTCCTGGCGCAGCCCCCGGACAGCGACAGGGCCACGGTTCGTCCGCAGGACACCGTCGGCCCGATCGCCGACCTGCAGCGCCAGGCGCCGGGCATCCCGGTGCCGGGGGCGCTCCCGGCCGGCTGGATCGCCAACGCTGTCGCGGTGGACCCGGACGGGCTGCGGATCGGCTGGAACACCCCGACCGAGCACTACCTGGAATATGCCGCCTCGCTCGGCGACCCGGGCTTCCTGCCGACCATCACCGGTAACGGCAAGCAGGTCGGGACCATCGACGTGAGCGGAGTCACCTGGGAGCAATACCAGAACGACGAGGACGCCACGACCCTGGTCCGCAAGGTCGGTGGGCGCACGATCGTCGTCGGGGGTGTGCGGGAGAACACCACGCTCGCCGAGATCGAGACCGTCGCCGAGACCGTCTCGGAGAACCCTTCCCCCTGAGCGGGGCTCAGGCCTCCGGCGAGAGGGCTGCGTCCAGGCGCGCCTGCGCCCCGTCGAGCAGGCGCTGGCAGGTCTGTGCGAGCGCCTCGCCGCGTTCCCAGAGGGTGAGCGACTCCTCCAGGCTCGTCCCGCCCGCTTCGAGCGCACGGACCACCTCGACCAGCTCGTCGCGGGCCTGCTCATAGGTGAGCTCGGGCCCGGGCGACGACGTCGGCTCGCTCATCGGGCTGTCGCCGCCAGCTCGCCGACCGCGACCCGGACGCGCAGCGTGCTGCCGGCCGGCACCGCAGCGGCGTCCCGGACGACCGCTCCTGCGCCGTCCTGCACGACGGCATAGCCGCGGTCCAGCGTTGCCTGCGGGCTCAGCGCCCGGAGCCGAGCCCTGGTCTGCTCGAGCTCACGGGCCGCGCTGTCGTGCCGGGCGACCGCGCAGCGCCGGGACCGCTCCCGGAGCGCGAGCACCGCGTCGCGTCGCGCGTCGACCAGGACGTGCGGGTCGGCGAGCACCGGTCGGCTGCGAGCGGCGACGAGCCCGGCCCGCTCCCGGTGCAGCTGGCCGACCAGCACCCGTCGGGCGCGGTCACGCAGGTGGAGCACCCGGGTCACCTCCTCGGCGTGGTCCGGCACGACGCGCTTGCCAGCATCGGTCGGGGTCGAGCAGCGTACGTCGGCGACCAGGTCCACGATCGGATGGTCGGGCTCGTGACCGATCGCGGACACCACGGGCGTACGACAGGTCGACACCGCCCGGCACAGCGCCTCGTCCGACCAGGGCAGCAGGTCCTCGACGCTGCCCCCGCCACGCGCGAGGACGATCACCTGCACGTCACGGGCGGCGTCGAGCTGCTGCAGCGCCGCAACCACCTGCGGCACGCACAGGTGACCTTGGACGGCGACCGGGCGCACGTCGAACTGCACGGCTGGCCAGCGTCGCCGGGCGTTCTCGAGCACGTCTCGTTCCGCGGCCGACGCCCGTCCGGTGATCAGCCCGACCACGCCCGGCAGGAAGGGCAGAGCTCGCTTGCGATCGTCGTCGAAGAGCCCTTCGGACCCCATCAGCACCTTGAGCCGCTCCACCCGGGCGAGCAGCTCGCCGACCCCGACCGGTCGGATCTCGGTCGCCACCAGGCTGAGCGAGCCGCGGGCCAGCCACAGCTCCGGCTTCGCGTGCACGACGACCCGGGCCCCCTCGGTCAGGGGCGGGGCCACGGCGTCGATCACGTTGCGCCGGCAGGTGATCGAGAAGCTCACGTCGGCGACCGGGTCGCGCAGGGTGAGAAAGCAGGTCCCGGCCCGGACGCTGAGCTGGGTGACCTGGCCCTCGACCCAGACCCGGCCGAGGCGCGCCACCCAGTCCGAGACGAGCCTGGCCACCTGACGGACAGGCAGCGGCTGCTCGGCGCTGCTGGGGGCGGGAGGCACCCGTCCAACCTAGCCAGCCAGACCCGACCGTCTCTTGCGGGCGCGCCGTCGCTGCTGGGCAGGAGCGTGGCGATCAAGCCCGGCCCGTGCGGCCGGGACGGTTCAGGTCTGCGGCCGGGTCGGCGCACCGACCGGGGCCGCGGAGGGGTCGGCGGCCAGCTTGGCGATCCGGTTGTCCAGCATGGTGACCACCGGCAGCCGGTCGGCGTGGTCCTTCTCGTACGCACGGACCTGGCCGAGCTGAGTCAGCGACAGGCTGCGGAGCCGACCGCGCAGGGACCCGAGCGTCATGTGGTCGTAGTCGGGCAGCGGCAGCTCGTCCTTGTCGAGGACACCGTCGACCAGCAGGGCGACCGTTGCTTCCACCACCGTCTCGACCTGGGGGGTCGCCGCGGTGTCGACCCGCGTGGCGTCCGGCTCGGTGGCCTTCGGAGTGGCGTGACCCTTCGGCCGCTCGTCCTTCGGCCGCTCGTCCTTCGGCAGGCTGTCGGCGGCTGGAGCAGCGGCCCGGTCGGGGGTCGGAGCAGCGGCCCGGTCGGCGGACGAGTCGTCGGTCGGGGCCACCTTGGCGGCTGCCCGCCCCACGACCCGCTCGGCCCGCTCGGCCCGTGCGCCGAGCGAGCGGGTCGCACCGCCGGCGACGGAGCGCAGCGTGTCGGCGGCCTCGTCGACCCTGCCCTCGACCGTGGTCCGGACCTGCTCGACGCGGTCGTCGGCCGACTCCCTGGCCTGCTTGGCCCGTGCGGCGAACCGGTCGGCAGCGTCCTCGACCCGGTCCTCGGTCTGGTCCCAGCCCTGTTCCGCCTGACCCCGCAGACGCCGCACGAGCGCCTCACCTCGCTCGGCCAGCTCGTCGTAGTCGCGCTGCACCACCTCCACGGTGGTGAGGGCGTGGGAGATCGCGCGCAGCGGCAGCTGGACCACCTTGGCGGGCACCCGGGCGGCCCGGTCGGCCAGGGTCGGGACGATGCCGAGGATGGCAGCGACGGGCGTGGGCAGAGAGCTAGGCAAGGGTTCCTCCAAGAACAGGCGTGCTGCTCGTTGTGCCCGCGCCTCCGGCTGACACACCCGGCACGGGCGAGGTCACACCCGAACCAGGCCGGGCGGATGCCGGCTGCCGGCCGTTCCCGCTGCCCGGCCCGCCGCCTCGCGATAGCCTGAGGAGCATGGACCAGACCCAGAAACGTGTCCTGGTGGCCAAGCCGCGCGGCTACTGCGCGGGTGTCGACCGGGCGGTGCTCACCGTCGAACGGGCGCTCGACCTGTATGGCGCACCGGTCTATGTGCGCAAGCAGATCGTCCACAACCTGCACGTCGTGCGCACGCTCGAGGCGGCCGGCGCGATCTTCGTCGAGGAGAACGACGAGGTTCCCGAGGGTGCCACGGTCGTGTTCAGCGCCCACGGCGTCGCGCCGACGGTGCACGCCAGCGCGAAGGCCCGCAGCCTGCGCACCATCGACGCGACCTGCCCGCTGGTCACCAAGGTCCATCTGGAGGCCCGCCGGTTCGCCGCCGACGACCTGGACATCGTGCTGATCGGGCACGGCGGTCATGAGGAGGTCGACGGGACCACCGGACAGGCGCCGGAGAACATCCATCTCGTCGAGAACGTCGAGCAGGCTGCCACCGTCACGGTGCGCGATCCCGACAAGGTCGCCTACCTGTCGCAGACCACGCTGTCGGTGGACGAGACCGAGACCACCGTGAAGGCGCTCCGCGAGCGGTTCCCAAACCTGCAGGGACCGCCGTCGGCCGACATCTGCTACGCCACGTCCAACCGTCAGATCGCGGTCAAGGAGATCGCCGAGGACGCCGACCTGGTGCTCGTCGTCGGCTCGGCCAACAGCTCGAACTCCGTGCGGCTGGTAGAGGTCGCCCTGGAGGCCGGCGCCTCGGCGTCCTACCTGGTCGACGGGGCCGAGCACGCCGAGCCGGCGTGGCTCGACGGGGTCACCACCGTCGGTGTCACCTCCGGAGCCTCGGTGCCGGAGGTGCTGGTCACCGGCGTGCTGGGCTGGCTCGCCGAGCGGGGTTTCGGCGACGTGGTCGAGGTCGAGTCGGCCCAGGAGCACCTGGTCTTCGCGCTCCCGCCCGAGCTGCGTCGGGCCGAACGGGCTGCCGGGAAGGCCTGAGCCGGAGCGGTTGCCCGGGACGAGCCGAGCGGCGCGGTGATCACGAGCCGGGTCGACATCGGGTCAACGCCGCTGTGACACGCGTCTCACCAGAACGATCGCGGCCGCGAGCGCCGTGCCGCCGAACAGCACCGGAGCCGCTTCCAGAAGCCGGATGAAGACGTCGGCGGCGACGTTCACGAGCGTGAGCGGCGACGTGTTGGCGAGGGTGGCGACCACGACCGTCCCTCCGAGCACCAGCGGCGGCGCGACGACCGGGACCAGCAGGTGTCGGCGGTCCACGCCCGCCGCGGCGAGCCCGCAGCCACCGACGAACAGGATCGCGTAGGCGACGTCCAGGCCGTTGCCGAGACTCAGGTCGATGACCCCGCCGACCGCGCTCAGCCCGAGCAGCAGCAGGACCGCGAGCACCGGCGTGAGCCTTGGCGCTCTAGCCGGGTGCCTGCTCGACCTGCGTGGGACCGACTCGTTGCGGACGGGTGGGCCTGGCGGACCGTACGAAGACACGGCAGGAAGAATACCGTCGGGCGCTACGGTCGTCCGGATGAGCGACTACGGCGAGGGCGAGCGGGTCTTCGGGCCGCCGGACGGCACCTATGACGCCGACTGGGTCGCAGCGACTGCGCTCCAGCAGGACCCGGGCCTGCCGCCGGAGACGGCAAGCCTGCTGGCCGGCCGGTGCTGGGCACTGTTGCGTGCCGCCGGCCGGCTCGACGCCGCCGAGCTGTCGCGCGGTCTGATGGCGGACAACCCTGACGTCGGGGCGACCGCGACCAACGCGGTGGCGACCGCCGCGGTGGCCTTCTGCGAGGCCTACGGCGTCACGCCCTAGCCCCGACCGCCGTGGGAGCCGCGGCGGCGGGGGCTCAGCCGGTGTCCAACAGGGCGGGGGCGGTGATCGGCTTGGCGACCTCGACCACCTCCCGCGGGGGCTGCAGTGGGGACCCGGTGACCCCGAGGTCGGCCATCCGACGGGTCGCGGGAAGCACGGAACGCTCGAGCGAGCCGACGGTGGCGTTGTAGGCCGCGACCGACCCGGTGAGGCTGCGTCCGAGCTTGTCCAGGTGCCCGGCGAGGGTCGCGAGCCGCTCGTGGACGGCGCGTCCGGCGGTGAGCACGGCCTGCGCGTCGTCGGCGAGCGCCGCCCCGCGCCAGCCGTGCGCCACCGCCCGGAGCAGGGTGACGAGCGTCGTCGGTGTGGCCAGGTGCACCCCGGCGGCGTAGGCGTCGTCCAGCAGCGACGGGTCGTGCTCCAGCGCCGGCCCGAGGAAGCTCTCGCCGGGCAGGAACAGCACGACGAACTCCGGTGAGGTCGGCAGCGCGCGCCAGTAGTCCTTGCGCGAGAGCGTCTCCACATGTGCGCGCAGGTGCCGGGCATGGGCTTTGGTGCGCTCCTCACGGATCGTGGCGTCGGGTGCCTCGACCGCCTCCAGGTAGGCCGCCAGCGTGACCTTGGCGTCCACCACGACCGAGCGGCCGCCGGGCAGGTGGACGACCAGGTCGGGTCTGAGTACCCCGGTGTCGCCGACGAGCCGGACCTGCTCGCTGAAGTCGCACCGGTCCAGCATCCCGGCGTGCTCGACGACCCGCCGCAGCTGCAGCTCCCCCCAGCGGCCGCGGGCCTGCGGGCGACGCAGCGCGTCCACCAGCGCCGCGGTCTCACGACCGAGGCGCTCGGACCCGGCCTGCACCTGACCGACCTGGGCGCTGAGCTCGCCCAGCTGCCGGGCACGCTCGACCTCCAGGATGTGCAGCTGCCGCTCGACCGTGCTCAGGTGCTCGCGCAGGGGGCCGACCACCGCGTGAACCCCGTCCTGCTGCCGGGCCAGGTCGACGGAGCTCGCGCGCTCGCGGGCCAGGGTCAGCTCGGCGGCCTGCAGCGCAGAGCGCACGCCGGCGGACCGGGTTGTCGCCGCCCAGACCCCGAGCGTGACACCAGCGAGCAGGGCCAGAAGCAAGGCGAGGAGGTTCATGTCCGGACCATGGCACGAGCCACCGACACGACCGACACGACACGACACGGACAAAGGGCCTTCAGCCGCAGGTGGTTTGTGCCGAATCACTGACATGCGACGTTTCCTTACCCTCGGCTCTGGTGTGCTGGTCTCGCCGGCCGCGCTGCTGGTCGTCGGTCTGCTCGTCGCTCCGGCGGCGTCAGCCTCGACCGAGCCAGAAGTCACCGAGGTGGTCCAGTTCGCGGCCGGTCTGACCCTGCAGGAGCGCAGCGCCGCGGTCGAACGGGCCGGCGGCACGGTGGCCGAGCTGGCTGACGCCGGCGACTACGCGTTGGTCGGGCTGACCCCGAGCCAGGCCGCCACCCTGGCGGCGTCCCCCGAGGTGCTCGGGGTCGAGTCACCCGTACGCCTACGGGCTCTCGCCGCCCCGAACGACCCGGCCTACCGGGTCCAGTGGGCTCTGCCTGCCGTCCAGGCCGAGCAGGCGTGGGCGAGCACCACCGGCACCGGGACGGTGGTCGCCGTGCTGGACACCGGGGTAGCCGCCTACGCCGGGCAGCCCACGCCGGTCGTCCGGGACCTGGCCGGCACGTCGTTGCTGGCCGGCTACGACTTCGTCGACGACGACACCGTGCCGCAGGACCTGAACGGCCACGGCACGTTCGTCACCGGGGTGCTGGCCGCGACCACGAACGACGGCCACGGCGCCGCCGGCCTGGCGTACGGCACCTCGATCCTGCCGGTCCGGGTGCTCGCCGCCGACGGCAGCGGCACAGACTTCCAGGTGGCGCGGGGGATCCGCTACGCCGTCGACCGCAAGGCCGACGTGATCAACCTCAGCCTCGGCGGAGCGACCTCCTCGGCTGTGCTGCGCGACGCGGTCGGCTACGCCGTGAACGCCGGCGTCGTGGTCGTCGCCGCCTCGGGAAACGACGGCGCGAGCACCATCAGCTATCCGGCCGCTTACGCCGGCGTCCTTGCCGTCGGCGCCACCGGCCGCTACGGCATGGTCGCGCCCTACAGCAACCGCGGCCCGAGCCTTGCCCTGATGGCTCCCGGCGGGGTCACGACCCAGGACCTCGACGGTGACGGTTACGTCGACGGGGTCCTCCAGGAGACCTTGGACCCGCGGGACCGCAGCGTGACGTGCCTGTGCTTCGAGCAGGGGACGTCGTTCGCGGCGCCCCTGGTCGCGGCCGCTGCGGCGATGGTCCAGTCGGTAGGCCTGAGAGATGCCGCGTCGGTGCGGGACGTGCTGACGGCCACCGCCAAGGATCTCGGTCCGACCGGGACCGATCCGACGTACGGCGCCGGGCTGCTGCAGGTCGCCGACGCGCTGAGCCTGGCGAGGCAACGTCTGGCGAAGACGGCGCCCCAGCCGACCGGATCGCCCGCCACCACCCCGACGCCTTCGCCACAGCCCACCACGGCGCCCACCCCGGCGCCCGCCCCGAGCCGCCAGGGGGCCGCGCTGACCCCGACGGACGGGACCGCCCGCTCGACGGCCGGCGTCTGCCCGACCGACCGGGTGCCGAGCGGTCGATATCCCGATGTCGACCCGACGTCGGTGCACGCCGCAGCAGTGGACTGCCTGGCCTGGTACGGGATCAGTCAGGGCCGGTCCGACGGCCGGTATGACCCGCGTGGCACCGTGACGCGAGCCCAGATGGCGTCCTTCCTGGTGCGTGAGCTCGACGCCGCCGGGGTGCAGCTGGCGACCGACGTCCCGGACGCCTTCGCCGACGACGACGCTGACGCCCACGAGAGCGCGATCAACCGGCTCGCGGCGGCCGGGGTCGTGCGCGGCCGCACGGACGGTACGTACGGTCCGGGCGAACCGGTGGCCCGGGGCGCGATGGCGACGTTTCTGATGCGCACCTACCCCGCCGCGACCGGGACGGTGCTGGTCGCAGACACCGACGCCTTCCTCGACGACGACGGGAGCGCGCACGAGTCGGCGATCGACGCCGCGGCCCGGTACGGCCTCGCGACCGGTACCGGACCGGGTCGGTACTCACCGGACG
>JBBSTI010000032.1:0-27062 GCA_038236005.1 Mycobacteriales bacterium
ATCGCGGCCGGGCAGCGCGACGGGTTGCTCGCCGGGCTGGCCGCGGTTGGCGTGCGGCAGGCCCGGGAGTGGGGTGTGCCCGGGTCCGGGGACCGGCTCGTCAGCCCGATGACCCTGCTGCTGGACGCGGGCCGCGGTGTCCTCGCTGGCGCCGTGGGCTGGGACCTGCGTCTACTGTCGGCCTGATGCGTGTCGCCACCTGGAACATCCTCAACGGCACGTCGCTCACCGACGGCAAGGTCGATGCCGCCCGCCTGCAGGCCGCGGCCGGCTCGCTCGACGTCGACCTGCTCGGGATCCAGGAGGTCGACCGGGGGCAGCCCCGCTCCGGGCTCCTGGACCTCACCGCCGAGGTCGCCGAGGGTCTGGGCGCCGGGCACCACCGCTACCTGCCGTCGCTCGTCGGGACACCCGGTGGCTCCTGGCGAGCGGCGGACGGGGCCGAGGTCGGCAACGCCTGTTACGGGATCGGGCTGGTGTCCCGCTTCCCGGTCCGCTCCTGGCACGAGAAGTCGCTCGGTCGCGCCCGGGTCACCGCGCCGATCCTGCTGCCCGACCGCCGGCTGATGTGGCTGAAGGACGAGCCTCGGGTCGCGCTGGCGGCCGTCGTCGACGGACCGGACGGTCCGCTCACCGTCTGCGTCACGCACCTGTCCTTCGTGCCGTTCTGCAACGCCTGGCAGCTGCGCCGGCTGGTGGGCTGGCTGGGCGGGCTGCCGGGCCCGACCCTGCTGATGGGTGACCTCAACCTGCCGGTCGGAGCAGGCCTGGTCTCCGGGCTGGACGTGCTGGCCCGCGCCAAGACGTATCCAGCCCCCCAGCCCAAGGTGCAGCTGGACCACGTCCTGGGCCGGGGCGTCGGCCCCGCGCTGGCCGTCGAGACCCCGGTCGTCGACGTCTCGGACCACCTACCGCTGGTGGTGACCCTGTGACTGGTGGTGATCCTGTGAGCAGCCCTGATCAGTTCGCTGCCGGGCAGGCGCTCGCCTGCTGGCAGGCCGTGCGCGCCGCCGCCGGACGTCGGCCCTCCGCCGCTGCTTTGGCCGAGGCGTCCGCGCAGCTGTCCGGGTGCCTGGTCGTGCTCGCGCCGGCCCCCGCCCGAGTCCTGGCACCGCCGGGCCCCGCCCGGGTGCCCGATGCCGAGCAGGCAGCGGAACCGGAGGTCGTCGCCGAGGGCTACGCGGCGGGACGGGTGGAGTCAGAGATCCTGCACCTGGTCGCGGTCGAGGTGCTCCCGACAGCTCGTGGCCGTGGGCTCGGGGCTGGTCTGACCAACGCGCTGGCCGATCTCGCTTACGGAGCAGGTGCTCGCCGCATCCGTGCTGTCGGTGAACCCGCCTCGTTCTGGCAGGCGCTCGGGCTCGAGCGCGACAGGGACGCCTGGTGGGGCACGCTGGACGCGCCCGAGCGCACCGTCGTGCTCCACTCCGGCGGCCTGCGCCTCGGTCAGCTGCTCAAGCTCGCCGGTCTGGTCGAGACCGGCGCAGAGGCGAAGGCGCTGCTGGCCGGCGGCACGGTCCTGGTCGACGACGAGTCCGAGACCCGCCGCGGTCGACAGCTCGAGGTCGGCGCCCTTGTCCGGGTCGAGGACCAGCAGGTCCGGGTCGTCGCGCCGGAGTGACCGGGACGCCGGACCGAGCCGCAGCGCCGACCCCGGTGGACGTCATCCCCGCGTCCCTTCGACCTCGACCGAGGTGATCACCGCCGCGAGCTCGTCGGCGTCGAGCAGGTCGGCGGGACGCACGGTCAGGCCCGCAGCGACGTAGTGGAACGCGGCCGAGACCTGGTCGAGCGGCGTACCGGACAACCGGTGCCAGGCGAGACGGTAGGCCGCGAGCTGCACCGCCGACGCGCGAGCCGCTGCGCCGGTCGGGACCGCCCCGGTCTTCCAGTCCACCACCTCGTCGTGCACGCCCGCCTCGTCGCTCGCGCGATAGACGGCGTCCATCCGGCCCCGCAGCGCCAGCCCGGCCAGCGCCATCTCGAACGGCACCTCCACCTGGTGCGGGTTCTGCCCCCACCAGGCACTTGCGCGAAACGCGGCCTGCAGGGCCACCAGGGCGGTGTCGTCGACGGCCCCGTCGTCGGCCGAGCCAGGCAGCTCGTCGTCGTCGAGCAGCTGCGGGCTGCCGAAGACCTCACGCTCGAGCCAGGCGTGGAAGGCGGTTCCCCGTCGCGCTACCGGGGACGGCCGTCGGGGCAGGGGTCTGCGCAGGCGCCGGGCCAGCGCACCGGGGTCGCGGGTGAGCTCGACGAGCGCGCTGACCGAGAGGTGGCCGGGAAGCACCGCCTGGCCGCTCCCCTGTCGTCGCTGCTGCTGCTCCTCGTGCAGCCGCTCCAGGTCCTGGTCCCAGGCCTGCACCCGCGCGGCGGCTTCTGGCCGGAGCGGCAGCTCGGGCTCCCAGGCACCCGGACCGTCGAGCACCAGGCTGCGGACCCGGTCGGCGGCCGCGCGGGTGCCTGCGGAGGCCCGCGGCTCGGTCTGCGGCCAGGCGACCGTCGCCGTCCGGTCGGTCCTTGGGTTGTCCGCGGGCGCCTCGCACCATCGGTCGACGCGACCCGCCCCCTGCTCGCACGCCTGGCGCGCGAGATCGAGGAAGAGCGACGGTCCGAGCGGCCGGGTCGGCGCCCCCCAGTGGTAGCCGCTGCACAGCAGGGTGGTCTCCGCCCGGGTCACGGCGACGTAGGCCAGCCTGCGTTCCTCGAGCGCGTGCCGCGTTGCCATCGCTTCCGCGAACCGTTTCACGTCGCTGCCCTCGAGCCCGTCCAGGCGCGGAAGGTCGGCGGCATCCCCGCGCAGCGGGAACGGCAGCAGCGAGGCCACCCGGAGCCACGAGCCCCCTCTCGGCGCGCTCGGGAAAACCTTGGAGCGGACGCCTCCGGAGAGACCGGGCACCGCGACCACCGGCCACTCCAGTCCCTTCGCGGCATGAACGGTCATGAGCTTGACGGTGTCGGCCCCGCTGACCGGGCCGGTGTCGAGCCCGTGCTCCTCGGACTCCGCCGCTTCCAGGAAGGCCAGGAACGCGGTCAGCGCCGCTGACCCGCTGCCGTCCTGCGCGGCGTCTCCGGAGAAGGTCGCCGCCGCGTCGGCGAACGCGTCGAGGTCGGCCCGCGCGGCTGCCGGGTCGTCGGTGCCTGGCCGGGTGACGACCTCCACGTCGAGCCCGAGAGTGCGTTCGACGTCGGCGACCAGGTCGGGCAGGGGTTGATCGAGCCGTCGACGCAGCGCGCGCAGCTCGCCCGCGAGCCGCCCGAGCCGTCGCGCGCCCGCGGCCGAGAAGTCTCCTCGTTCCAGGGCTCGGTCAGGGTCGAAGGCGTCCAACGCATCGACGAGCGACGCGCTGCGGTCGGGCTGGACGCCCTCGACCACGGCGTCCAAAGGATCGCCGGGACGGTCCTGCCGACCGCCCAGCTCACGGGCCGCAGCGCCGAGCGCCACCAGGTCTCGGGGGCCGAGGCTCCACCGGGGTCCGGCGAGCAGCCGGAGCAGGGACGCGTCCGCGTCGGGGTCGTCCAGCACCCGCAGCGTGGCAAGCAGGTCTGCCACCTCCGGCACGTCCAGCAGCCCACCGAGCCCGACCACCTCCACCGGGACCTCGAGCGTCTCGAACGCCCGGCGCAGCAGGGGAAACATCGACCGCTTGCGACAGAGCACGGCCGCCCTCGCCCAGCGTCCCTGCTCGGGCCCCGGCTCGCCCAGCGCCACGAGCGCTCCGCGGACCTGCTCGGCGACCCAGGTGGCCTCAGTGAGGTCGTCCTCCAGCAGCGCGCAGACCACCTCGCCGACGCGCTCTCGCCCAGGCGCCGCCGACAGCTCAGCGACCGACAGCCCTTCGGTGCGGAGCGGCTTGGACAGCGCGTTGGCGAGCATCAGCACCGGGCCACCGTTGCGGTAGGTCGTCGACAGCCCGAGCTGCAGGGCCCCGTCCGCCCCGCCGAACCGCGTGCCGAACCGACGCAGGGTGCCGGCGCTCGCCCCCCGCCAGCCGTAGATGCTCTGGCACGGGTCCCCGACGGCCATCACCGGGTGCCTGGCTGCGACCGGTTCCACAGCAGTCACCCCGCGAGCAACCGGCCCGAAAAGCGACGTGAGCAGCACCTCTTGCGCCGTGCCGGTGTCCTGGTACTCGTCGAGCAGGACCACGGCGTACGCGGCACGCTCCGCCTCGGCGACCTCCGGCCGCTCCCGGGCCAGCTGGGCGGCCAGGGCCACGACGTCACCGAAATCGAGCAGGTCCCGCTCCCGCTTGGCCCGCGCGTAGGCCTCGACCAGGGGCAGCAGCTGCTCGCGCGCCTGCTGACAGGCCACCGCCTCGCGCGAGGCCGCCAGCGGGGACTCCGCCGAGGCGAGCGCAGCACGCAGCCGCGCACCCTCGGCGCGGACGGCGTCCGGGGTGACCAGGTGCTCTGACAGCTCGCCGGCGAGCGCGAGCACGTGTCGCACCACCGTCGTCTCGGCCAGGTCGAGGGTGTCCATCGGACCGTCCCAGCCTCCGACCACCCGGGCCGCCAGCTGCCAGCTGGTCGCCGGGGTGATCAACCGGGCCGTCGGCTCGCGACCGATCCGCAGGGCGTGGTCGCGGACCAGTCGACCGGCGTAGGCGTGGTAGGTCGACACCGTCGGCTCGAGGTCTGCCCCTTGCTCGTGGCCGGGAAGCCGTCCGGCCAGAGCCAGGGAGCGCAGCGCGGCACGCACCCGACCGGCCAGCTCGTCAGCGGCCTTGCTGGTGAAGGTGAGCCCGAGGACGCGGTCGGCCGCGACCTCGCCCCGGGCGACGAGGTCGACCACCCGGGCGACCATGGTCGCCGTCTTGCCGCTCCCCGCCCCGGCGACCACGACGGCCGGGGCGAGCGGGGCACGGACGACGGCGGCCTGCTGGACGCTGAGCGAGCGACGCAGCACCCGCTCGAGGTCGGGCAGACCGAACGTCGTCGGGACCGACGCGGTCGGTGTCGACGTGTTCGGGGCCCGTGTCGACGTCGAAGGACTCGGGACAGGTTTCGGCGGGGTTGTCGACATCAGAGCAGCTCCTCCCCGCCGGGCTGGAGCGGGCAGCAGGCCTGCACGGGGCACGTGGCGCACTGGTCGTTGCGGACAGGCGGGAACGAGGCGCCGCGCATCCCCTGGACGACCCGCTCGACCGTCGTGCGGGCCCAGTCCGGGTCCTCGTCCTCCGACAGCGCTACCTGGGTCTGCTCGACGGCGCGCTTGTTCGGCTTGAGCTGCAGCAGCGAGGCCCCGCCGCTGCGGCTCAGCTGCCGGTCGACGAAGGCGCCCAGCTCGACGGCGAGCTGATAGACGCCGAGCTGGGCGTGCCGCGCCACCTCGTCGTCCTTAGGCTTGCGACCGGTCTTGAGGTCGACGACGACAGCTCGGCCCTGCTCGTCGCGCTCGAGCCGGTCCACCCGGCCGCGCAGCTCCACCCCGTCACCCATCGGCACCGAAAGCGACAGCTCGGTCCCGACCAGCTCGCGCGGGTTCGCCGCTGCCCAGGCGACGAACTTCGCGAAGAACCCCAACGCCTCCTCGCGACGGCTCCGGGCCTTCCACGGGGCGCCGAGATCCAGCCGGGGCCACACCTCGCCGAGCCGTTCCACCACCGTGGCCTCGTCGAGGGCGTCCGCGCCGCTGGCCAGCTCGCAGAGGGCGTGCACCACCCCGCCCAGCACCTGCGCGGGCCCGCTGCTGGAGGACATGCCGACCCCGGACAGCAGGAACCACCGCAGCGCGCAGGTGTCGAACGACTCGACCACCGACGGGGACACCCGCACCGGATCGCCGGGCGGCACCAGCGGCGCACCGTCGGACAGCGCGGCGACCCCCCACCAGTGCTCGGGGTCCGCGGCGGCGTGCCGCGGAGCCTGATGACCCATGGCGAGCCGTGCGAGCCGACGGCAGGCCGCCTCGCGCAAGGCCGGGTCCTGGTCCTCGGCGGCGGCCCGGCGCAGCTCGCCGAGCACACCTGCCGACGTGAGCGGCCGGGCGAGCGCCGCCACCGAAACCGGCAGTGGCAGGCCAAGCTCGGACAAGAACCGGCTCGGCCGGTCGTCGTCACCTTCCCCGCCGTCCACGGCGGTCACCACCAGCCGCTCGCGGGCCCGGGTCACGGCGACGTAGAACAGTCTCCGCTCCTCGACCAGACGCTCGGCGCGGTGGTCGAGGACGCGCCCGGCCGGCTCCCCGGAGGTCTGCAACAGCTCGTCCAGACGCTCGGTCGCGAGCAGCGAGCCGCGCATGCGCAGGTCGGGCCAGACCCCCTCCTGCACCCCGGCCACCACGACGAGGCGCCACTCGAGGCCCTTGGCCGCGTGCGCGGTGAGCAGCCGGACCGAGCCTGCCTGGCTCGTCCGGCCGTGCGCGCTGTCCCCGGGCACCTGCTGCGCCAGGACGTCGGCCACCAGCGCCAGCGCCCCGAGATGCGGCAGTCGGTCGACGAACCGGCCCGCTGTCTCGAACAGCGCCACGACCGCGTCCAGGGCGCGGTCGGCACGCGCCCCCCGGGCTCCCCCGGCCACGCTCTCCTGCTCCCACCGGTCAGCGAGCCCGCTGCGCTGCCAGACCGCCCAGAGCACCTGCTCTGCGGTGCCCTGAGCATCCCGGGCAGCTTGGAGCAACCCCTGCAGCCGCAGCAAAGGTCCGAGCGCCCGCCGGTCACCGGTCCCGGGACGGACCGGCACCTGCCGGGCCGCAGCCAGCAGCAGCTCGGCCGCAGCCACCGGCTCCTGCGGACGATCTTCCGTGTCGCCGCAGTCCTCGGCGCGTCCACGACCACCACGCTCGTCACCGTCGCGCCCTACGTCCGACACGTCGTCGGACACGTCTGCGCGCACGTCGTGCGACCCGTCGTCCCGATCGGCATCACCCTCGACATCGACACGCCCAGGACCCGCCGCCCGCAGCGTGTCGTCCCGCATCCGGCGGTCCTGCTCACGAAGGGCGCGCCGGAGCCGGCGCACGGCAAGCGCGTCCGCGCCGACGAGCGGCCCGGTCAGCAGCGCCAGCACGTCCTGCTCGGTGGCCGAGCCCGGGTCGAGCGCCAGCGACAGCGCTCCGAGCAGTGCGGTCACGGCTGGCTCTTCGGCCAGCGGCAGCTCCTCCACCGGCACCGAGACCGGCACGCCGGCGGCAAGCAGCCCGCGCCGGAGACCGGCCAGCGCGCGTGGTGTCGACCGCAGCAGGACCGCCATCTCCGACCAGGGCACCCCGTCCACCAGGTGGGCACGGCGCAGCACGTCCGCGACCAGCGCGGCCTCGCCGGTGGCCGAGCCCGCCAGCAGCACCTCCACCGAACCGTCGTCGCTCACCACCGACCGGTCGGCAGTGAGGTCACGAAAGCCACGTCCCAAACGCCCTGCAGGCAGTCGACCAGCAACGGCGCGGCTGGCAGCGAGCAGCGCCGGCCCGGCACGACGGCTGGTGCGGAGCTCCACGGTGACGGGCGGTCCGCCCCCAGGGCCCTGCGGGAAGTGCTCGTGGAAGTCAAGAATTCCCCGCACGTCGGCCCCTCGGAACCCGTAGATGCTCTGGTCGGGATCACCGACCGCTACGAGGTCGCGTCCGTCGCCGGCGAGCGCTTGCAGCAGCCTCACCTGGGCGGGGTCGGTGTCCTGGTATTCGTCCACCAGCACCACCTTGTAGGCCGCCCGCTCCCGCTCGCGCAAGCGGGCGTCCTGCTCCAGCAGCGCGGCTGCGGCCACGACCAGACCAGCCTGGTCAATCACCTGATGCTGCACATCGAGGTCGAAGCGGGCCTCGTAGTCGTCGAGGAAGCTGCCCGCAGCGACCCAGGCCGGTAGCTCACGGGACCTGCCGAGCGCCACGAGGTCAGGCCCGCCGAGCCCTCGCTCCTGTGCTCTCATCAGCAGGTCCCGCAGCTCGTCCCGAAACCCGCTCAGGCCGAGCGCCGGCCGGAGGTCGGCCGGCCACCTGACCGCCCCGTCCTCGACCTCCCCCCGCAGCAGCCGCCCGATCTCCAGGTCCTGCTCGGCCCCGGTCAGCAACCGGAGCGGCTCTCCCGGCAGCTCCCGACGCAGCAGCGCCCAGGCGTACGCATGGATCGTCATCGCGACCGGACCGCGTGTAGTGCTCCCGAGCCGGGCCGTCACCCGTTCCCGGAGCTGCTGGGCCGCGCCGCGGCTGAAGGTCAGCAGCAGCACCTGCTCCGGCGACCGGCCGCGGCGCACCTGCTCGACGACGGTCTCCACCAGGGTCGTGGTCTTGCCGGTGCCCGGACCGGCAAGCACCAGGAGCGGACCACCCGGGTGGTCCACGACCCGCTGCTGGTCCGGGTCGAGCGCCGGCGGCGGCCGCTCGTCCGGTCGGGAGCGCACGAGGCGGGGTGTGGTCACCAGATCACTCAAGCAGCGACGTACGACAGCGGGAGCAGGAAGGTCTCGTCGCAGGACCCTGGGGGTAAGGGTGCAGCGAGGGACGCAAGGACGAGCGGAAGAGCCGGTCAGACCGGCGAGGAGACCATGGTCCGGGTGCAGAGCGTGACCTGGCCTGACGTCCCGGCCCGGTGCAGAGCGTGACCCGGGCCGACGTGCTGAGCTCGGCGCTACCGCCCGGCGAGACGGTGCAGTCAAGCGATCGGCTGAGGCTGCTTCCCGAGCACAGCCAGGTGCGACTGGCACGTCGGTTCGTCCGGGACCACAGCCCGTCGATGCCCACCGTCGACGGTGACACGCTCACGCTGCTCACCAGCGAGCTGGTCACCAATGCCGTGATCCACGCCCGGACCGAGATCGTGGTCTCGGTCGTCGTGACCGACCGCTACGTCCTGGTCTCGGTGCACGACCTCGACCTGGGGTTGGCCGAGCTCGAGCCTGGGGGTCGCGAGGGCGGCTGGGGGCTCGGGCTGGTCACGTCGCTGGCCGATGCCGCCGCCCGGCTGGTGCACCCGGACGGCGGCAAGACAGCGTGGTTCCGGCTGCGAAGGGCCGGGCCCGGCTAGTAGGAGGGGAGGGACGGGTCCACCTGCGACACCCAGCCCAGCACGCCGCCCTGCACGTGCACCGAGTTGGTCAGACCGGCGGCCTTGACCGCAGCCAACGCTTCGGCGGAGCGGACGCCGCTCTTGCAGTAAAGGATGATCTCCTTGTCCTGCGGCAGGTCAGCGAGGGCCGCACCGGACAGGATCTCCCCCTTGGGCACCAGCCGGGAACCGGGGATCGAGACGATCTCGTACTCGGCGGGCTCCCGCACGTCGATGAGAGCGAAGTCCTCGCCCGCGTCCATCTTGGCCTTGAGCTCTGTCGCGAGGATGGTGCTTCCCGCGGCCGCGTCCTGCGCCTCCTCCGACACTTTTCCGCAGAAGTACTCATAGTCGATGAGCTCGGTCACCGGCTCGGTCGCCGGGTCCCGCCGCACCTTGACCGTGCGGTAGGTCATCTCCAGCGCGTCATAGACCATCAGCCGGCCGAGCAACGGCTCACCGATCCCGGTGATGAGCTTGACCGCCTCGGTGGCCATGATCGATCCGATCGACGCGCACAGGATCCCGAGCACACCGCCCTCGGCGCACGAGGGCACCATCCCGGGCGGCGGCGGCACCGGGTAGAGGTCGCGGTAGTGCAGCCCCTCGACCCCCGCCTCGGCGGGCGGGTCGGCCCAGAACACCGACGCCTGGCCGTCGAAGCGGTAGATCGATCCCCAGACGTACGGCTTGCCGAGAAGCACGCAGGCGTCGTTGACCATGTAGCGGGTCGCGAAGTTGTCGGTGCCGTCCAGGATCAGGTCGTAGTCCGCAAAGACCTCGAGCACGTTGGACGTGTCGAGCCGGTCGGTGTGCAAGACGGTCTTCACCAGGGGATTGATCTCGGCGACCGACTCCTGCGCCGAGACGGCCTTCAGCTTGTCGATGTCGTGCACGCCATGGATGACCTGCCGCTGCATGTTGCTCTAGTCGACCGTGTCGAAGTCGACGATGCCGAGCGTGCCCACGCCGGCGGCGGCCAGGTAGAGCAGTGCGGGCGAGCCGAGCCCGCCGGCGCCGACCACCAGCACGCGGGCGTTCTTCAGCCGCTTCTGACCGACCATGGCGACGTCCGGGATGATCAGGTGCCGGCTGTAGCGGATCACCTCGTCGCGGGTCAATTCAGCGGCAGGCTCGACCAGGGGGGGCAGGCTCACGTCGGTTCTCTCCTCGGGGTGGGTTCAAGGCCTTCAAGGGCGTAGGGCTGGCGACTGTTCCCCCACCGCAGGGAACGTTGACCTCCGCGCGACGCAGGGACCGACCCCCGTGGGCTGAAGCATCGTCATCAGCGCCGGTGCGCCGGTGACGATCCACGGCCGGTACCGGACCTCGGCCCCGTAGCGAGCGAGACTGCGATCTCTCCAGCACACGCAGACGCGGCTGCCGCCGTGACGGCGACGGCGATCACGCTGAGCAGGGCGTGCCTGCGATCCGTCGTCCGGTCCACTCCCCGGCGCGCGAGACCGTGCCTACCGACCTCGGGCCAGGTGTGCAGCAGCCGCACCGGGGCATGACGGGGTCGAACCGACAACGACGAGGAGAACCCATGAGCGGCATCGACAAGATGAAGAACAAGGCCGAGGAGCTGGGCGGCAAGGCGAAGGAAGCGTTCGGCGACGCGACCGACAACGAGGACATGCAGGCCGAGGGCAAGGGTGACCAGGCCAGCGGCAACGCCAAGCAGGCCGGCGAGAACGTCAAGGACATCTTCAAGTAGTCGTCCTGCCTCACGACGAAGGCCGGTCCCTCGCGGGACCGGCCTTCGTCGTGAGCGGCCTTCGTCGTGACCGGCCTTCGTCGTGACCGGCCTTCGTCGTGACCGGCCTTCGTCGTGAACGGCCTTCGTCGTGAGCGGCCTTCGTCGTGAGCGGCCGCGGGCGGCCCGTCGCTCAGCCGCCTGGTCGCCACCAGGGGCGCCGTCGGCTGTCGTCCTCGTCGTGGTCATCGGCGTGCGGCTCGGCCGCCGGCATCACCGGGGGCAACGGCGGCATCGTGGATCGGGCGCGACGGGGTGCCGACCCGCCGCTGACACCAGCCCTGCCCCCGGCTGCAGTCCGTCCCGGATCGTTCTCCGCCGCAGGCGGGTCTGCCTGTTCCAGAGACCCTGCCGTGCGCGTGGGAGCCGCGCCCCCAGGGTCGTGCGAGGTTGCCGCCTGTGCGTCGGCCTCGGCGTCGGCCCGGTCACCCTCCTGGACCTCGACGTCCTTCGGGTCCGAGCCGTCTGCGACGTCCTCGAGGTCCTGACCCGCCGGCCCGTCGCCGCTGCCCTGCTCGTCAACAGGCTCACCAGGCACGGGACCGGCTTCGGCGTACGGGTCAGCGGTGGGTCTGTCCTGGCCTCCGGCCGGGTCGTCGACCGAGACCTCGGCGTCCGCATCGTTGTCGAAGACCACCTGCTCGGTCCCCCCGGTCCGCTGCTCCGCCTCGGTCGCGGCGATGGCCCGTCTCAGCTCGTCGATGTCCAGCACCCCGGTGTCCAGAGCACTCTCCTGCACATCCAACGGGGGTCCTTCGGGCCCGCCCTGTGCCGGGGCGGATGCCTGGCGCGCCGGGTCGTTCGTCGGAAGGGCGTCCGGACGCAGGGTCCGCCGACGTCGCAGCAGAGCCCCGGCCAGCGCCAGCACCGCCTCGTCGACGTGCGCCAGGATCCTGCGCTCGCTGGCGAGCTCGCTCTCGTGCACGAGCGACGCCACCCCGGACAGCACCTGCGCGGCAGCGGCGGACGCAACCTGCTCCACCAGAGCCGGGCTCAGCCCGGCCAGCACCTGCTCGGTCACGCTGGGCGCGAGCCGGTCGACCAGACGGTCGGCCACCAGCCCGGCCAGGTCGCGCTGGAGGGAGGCCAGCGCGTCCGGGAAGGACGCGACCGCCGAGGCAACCTCGTCGACCGAGCCGGACAGCGACGTCAGGTCAGAGCCGATGGCCGTGAGCCGCACGGCGAGCCGCTCCGAGCCCGGCCCGCCCTGGGCCGTCGAGGTGCCCACCTCGTCCACCCGCTCGGTGAGAGCGTCGAGCCGCTCGCTGAGCTGGGCGTAGGTGCGACGCACCTCGGAAGCGTTGCCGGCCAGCTCGCCGCGCAGCTGCTCAACAGTCGTGGCCGACGCTCCACCCCGAACCGTCTCGGCGACCGCCGCCACCTGGTCGCGCAGGTCGGTCAACGAGGTCGAGACCGCTCGCTGCTCGACGATCTGGTCCTCCGCCGCTCTGGACAGCAGCGCCTGTATCCGCTCGGACACGGGCCCGCTCCCGGTGCCCGGGCTGCGCGTCTGGTCGTCCACTGGAAGGTCCTCCGGGTCGTCGTCACGTCACGGCCGGGCAGTGCTCGCTCGGGCCTCGGAGGCGAGTCTGTCACCCCTTGTGCCCCTTGCGTCACAGTCATCTTTCAGGCGGTCTTGCGCACCGGCTTCTTGACCGGGGTCGCGGACGCCGTCGTCGGCTTCTTCGCCGACGCCTTGCGGGCGGGCGACTTCTTGGCCGGCGCCTTCTTGGCCGGCGCCTTCTTCACCGGGGCCCTGGTCGCCGGGGCCTTGCTCGCCTCACGTGGCGCTGCCGCATCCGGGCTGGTCTCGGCCCCCGCCCCGGTCGAGACGGGTCCGGCGGAACCGCCCTTGGCCTTGGCCGCCTCCACGCTGGCGCGCAGCGCCGCCATGAGGTCCAGCACGGTTCCCGAGCTGGGCTGGCTGTCCGGCGCGACAGTGAGCTCGCGACCCTCGATCTTGGCCTCGATCACCTGCTGAAGCGCCTCGCGGTAGGTGTCCTTGTACAGCTCGGGCTCAAAGTCGCCGGACAGGGTCTCGATCAGCGAACCGGCCATCGCCAGCTCCTGGCTGCGGGTCTCGACCTCTTCGGTCAAGAAGTCGAAGGCGGGCCTGCGGACCTCGTCGGGCCAGAGCATCGTTTCTAGGACGAACACCCCGTCGCGCACCCGTAGCGTCGCCAGCGACTCGCGGTTGCGCAGCGCGATCTTGACCAGCGCCACCTTCCCCGACCCGGTGAGCGCGTCGCGCAGCAGGACGTACGGCTTGGTCCCGGTCTTGTCCGGCTCCAGGTAATAGCTCTTCTCGAAGAAGATCGGGTCGACCTGCTCCAGCGGCACGAACTGCAGGACCTCGATCGCGCGGCTGGTGGTCAGCGGGAGGTCCTTGAAGTCCTCGTCGGTCAGCACCACCGTCTCGCCGCCGGGCAGCTCGAAGCCCTTGGCGATCTCGCCGTACGCCACCTCCTCGCCGTCGGCCGCCGCGACCCGCTTGTACTTGATCCGCGAGGCGTCGCTGCGACGTACCTGATGGAAGGAGACGTCCTTGGTCTCGGTCGCGCTGTAGAGCTTGACGGGGATGCTGACCAGCCCGAAGCTGATCGCACCCTTCCAGATCGACCGCACCTGGCCACCTCATCCTTGGGCGAAATCCTTGGGCAAATCCTCGGGCGAGATCCCGAGCGCTCCCGACGTGATCCCCCGATCATGCGGCCTGCAGCGCCGAAGGGGTAGGGGTGCGGAGGTGCTGCCCCTCTCGCTGTCGCCCATGCTCGCCACGCCCGGGAGCCTGCCGCCGGACGACGACCGGTGGTCCTTCGAGCTGAAGTGGGACGGCGTGCGCGTCCTGGCCGCGGTGGAGCCGGGCCGGGTGCGGCTGCGTTCGCGCAACGGCAACGACATGACGGCCGCCTACCCGGAGCTCGCCGCCGTGACGAGCGGTACGCCGGTGCTGCTGGACGGAGAGCTGGTCGCGTTCGACGAGCGGGGTCGCCCCGACTTCGGACGCCTCCAGGAGCGGATGCACGTCAGTCACCCGGGCACGACGATGCTCGCCCGCACACCGATCGCGTTCGTGGTTTTCGACCTGCTGCACCTGGGGGACCGCTCCACGCTGGATCAGTCCTACGACGAGCGCAAGGCGCTGCTGGACACGCTGAACCTGACCGGGGTGCAGGTCCCGCCGGCCTTCTCCGAAGGGGCAGCGCTGCTCGCCAGCACCCTGGAGCACGGCCTGGAGGGGGTGGTCGCCAAGCGGCGGGACAGCACCTACCGGCCAGGCGTGCGCGCGGACACCTGGGTGAAGGTCAAGCACGTGAGACGGCAGAGCTGCGTCGTCGTGGGGTGGAAGGGCGGTGATCAAGGTCGTTCCCACCAGCTCGGTTCCCTGGTGCTCGCTGTCGCCGGCCCCGACGGGTGGACCTTCTGCGGACACGTCGGCACCGGCTTCAGCGCGAGGACGCGACAACAGCTGACCGAGCTGCTGGCGCCGCTGGCCACCGACGAACCGGTGTGCGCGCTGCCGCGCGAGCATCTCCGTACGACGCACTGGGTGCAGCCACGACTGGTCGCCGAGATCGAGCACGCGCAGTGGACCCAGGACGGTCGGCTGCGCCATCCCTCCTACCAGGGACTGCGCCACGACGTCGCCCCCGAACAGGCGGTGCGCGCGTGGTGACCGTCCGGGTCGAGGGTCGCGAGCTCGCCCTGACCAACCTCGACAAGCCGCTCTATCCCGGCGGGTTCACCAAAGGACAGGTGATCGACTACTACAGCCGGATCGCCCCGGTGCTGCTGCCGCACCTCGCCGGTCGCCCGCTGACCGTCAAGCGCTACCCGGGTGGCGTCGACGGCCCGAGCTTCTTCGAGAAGAACGCGCCGTCGCACACCCCGCCCTGGGTGCGTACGGTCCGCCTGCCTGCGCCCGGCTCGACCAAGGGCCGGGACGAGATCGACTACCGGGTGCTCGAGAACCTGGCCGGGCTGGTGTGGAACGCTCAGCTGGCCGGACTGGAGCTGCACACCCCGCAGTGGCGGGTCGGGCCGCGCGGCGGGGCGCGGGAGCCGGACCTGCTCGTCCTGGACCTCGACCCGGGCCCACCGGCCGATGTCGTGCAGTGCTGCGAGGTGGCGCTCGCGCTGCGAGACCTGCTCGCCGACCAGGGCGTCACCGCGTACGCCAAGACCTCCGGCAGCAAGGGTCTGCAGCTCGCGGCGAAGGCCCCCGCCACCGACACCAGCGGCTATGCCCGCACCTTGGCCGAGCACCTTGCGCAGACCGCGTCGACGCTCGTGGTGTCGCGCATGACCAAGGCTCTGCGGCCGGGAAAGGTCCTGGTCGACTGGTCCCAGAACAGCCGGGCCAAGACCACGGTCAGCGTCTACAGCCTGCGCGCGCGGGCGACCCCGACCGTGTCCAGCCCGGTCACCTGGACAGAGGTGGAGGCCTGCCGCAAGGCAGAGGACCTGCGCTTCACCAGCGACGACGTGCTGGCCCGGGTCGACACCCTCGGGGACCTCTGGGCGGACCTGGCCGGCTGAGGGTCCGGTCGGCCGCTCCGGTCCGCCGCTGGTGCCCGCCCCTTGACGGGCGGCGCATGCTCGGGAGACGTCGCTGCCGACCCGGGAGCGACGTGCAGGCACCCGGCACCGGAGGTGGGTATGACCGGCATCGTCGCGAGGCACCTGACCGACGAACGGCTCGAGCGCGAGCTCGAGCATCTGCACGTCACCCGGCACGACACGTTCCTGCACGGCAGCGAGGACGCGCTCGCCCTGCACTCCTGCCGCACGACCGAGCTGGAGCAGGAGTATCTGCGGCGCAACCCGGACCGGGTCGTCGACTGTCGCCGCACCCGCCACGGCTCGCGCGAGCTGGCCGGGCAGGACTGAACCCAGGTCGGCTCGCGACCGGTGGCGTCTGTGGCAGTCTCGACCAGTGACGACCCTTTCTCAGCCCGGAGGGCGTGAGAGCCCCCGAGGCGTCCGGCTCCCTCGGAAGGCGAGGCGCAAGCAGCTGCTCGGCGCCGCTCAGGAGATCTTCGTCGCGCAGGGCTACCACGCCGCCGCGATGGACGACATCGCCGAGCGGGCCGGCGTCAGCAAACCCGTGCTCTACCAGCACTTTCCCGGCAAGCTGGAGCTCTACCTGGCGCTCTTGGACCAGCACGCGGACGACCTCGTGCAGAAGGTGCGCGACGCACTGGGCTCCACCACCGACAACCGGTCGCGGGTCGAGGCCTCGATCCGGGCCTACGTCGAGTTCGTCGACGGTGACGGCTCGGACCGGGAGGGCGCCTTCCGGCTGGTCTTCGAGAGCGACCTCACCGGCGAACCGGTCGTGCGAGCCCGGGTCGAGCGGATGACCCGCGAGTGCGTCGAGGCGATCGCCCGCACGATCGCCCACGACACCGGATTTCGCGAGGAGGAGGCGCTGCTGCTGTCGGTCGGTCTCACCGGGCTCGGCGAGGTCGGTGCGCGTTGGTGGCTCGAGAGCGCTCGGCGTTCCCAGGCGGGGGTGGCCGGCCACCTGCCCAAGGAGCGGGCGATCGAGCTGATGGTGGACCTGATCTGGCGAGGCATCTCCGGAGCCCCGCTCCAGCCGTGACCGATCACCTGTCGGGCTGCCGTTGCGCCTACGGCTGATCCGGCTCGCGGGTGCGGCGCTCGCGACTAGCGTGAGGTCCCCGTACGACATCGTTGTGATCGTTGTGCACGACAGACCTGGAGGACCCGTGGAGGTCAAGATCGGCGTGCAGTACGCCGCGCGAGAGCTCACCCTGGAGAGCGGTCAGACCGCCGAGCAGGTCGAGAAGGCGGTGGCCGACGCGCTGACGGCCGACGGCGTGCTGACGCTCACCGACGAGAAGGGTCGCAAGGTCCTGGTGCCGGCCGGCAAGCTCGCCTACGTCGAGATCGCCGAGTCCGAGCAGCGTCGGGTGGGCTTCGGCGGGCTTTAGCCGCGTCTGGGAGAGATCCTGCGGGAGTGAGTTGCGCCCCGGCGGGCAGGGGACCTCTCACTGTCCCTCTTCCCCTGGGGCCCTGACCGGAGGTTCCTCCCATGAGCATCATCATCTTCCTGATCGTCGGCCTGATCGCTGGCTTCGTCGCCCGCGCCCTGGTGCCCGGCAACGACTCGATGGGCATCATCGCGACCATCGTGCTCGGCATCGTCGGCTCGTTCGTCGGTGGCTTCATCTTCAGCCTGTTCACCGATGCGAAGGTCCTCGACTTCTCCACCACCGGCCTGATCGGCTCGATCATCGGTGCGATCGTCGCGCTGCTGGTCTTCAACGCCGTCACCGGCCGTAAGAGCGTCTCGCGCTAGCGGCCCCCTGCACCAAGGCCGCCCTCTTCCGGAGGGCGGCCTTGGTGCTGTCCGGGCCGAGCGGACTAGCTCTCGAGCCCGAGAGCAGCCATGCGTTCGGTGTGGGCGTCGGTGAGCCGGTTGAGCAGTCCGAGCACGCCGGCCAGGTCCTGCTCCACGAGCAGCTCGGTGAGCGCGTCCCGGTCCACGGCGACCCGTTGAGCCTGGATGAGCGCCTCGCCGACCAGGCGTCGTCCCCACAGCGCCAGCCGTCCGCCCAGGCGGGGCTGCTGCGCGATCGCCTCGGTCACCCGGGCGACCGCGAAGCGCGCGTGCGTGGTGTCGGCCAGCACCTCGAGGATCAAGGCACGGGTGGCCGGGTCGGGCAGCGCGGTCGACACCTCCCGGTAGAAGTCCTTGGCCAGCCCGTCGCCCACGTAGACCTTGACGAGCCCCTCATACCAGTCGTTGGGCTGGGTCGAGTCGTGGAACCGGTCGAGCGCCTCGACGAACGGCGCCATCGCGCGCTCGGGGTCGACGTCGTGCGCCGCCAGGTGGTCGCGCAGGCTGACGAAGTGCGCGTGGTTCGCCGACGCGATCCCGGCGAGGGTGGCCTTGTCGTGCAGCGTGGGCGCCAGGCGCGCGTCGCCCGCCACCCGCTCGAACGCCGACAGCTCGCCGTACGCGAGCACCGCCAGCAGGTCGATCGTCGACGCGTCCAGAGCAGTGCTCACCGGGGGCCTCCTCTCCGGCGGCGCGCTGACGCCACTCGGTTGCGCCACGGTAGCGGCGTCGACGGGTAGCGTCGGGTGTCACGGGGAGGCACCTGCCGCCCCGCACCATGTGCGCGGACCGCCCCTGTGGCGCGCCGGCGGACCGCCCCGAAGGATCTTTCCAGGGGCGCAGTCTCCCGCCCCTCCAGGCCCGCGCGGCTCTTGAGAGGCACTTCATGCCCCGTTCCACCCGCACGTCCGACCTGTCCGACCTGGCGCCGGAGCCCGCCGAGCCCGACCTCGCGCTCCCGGTCAGCGACACACCGATCACCGAGCAGCCGAACGGGTTCGCCGCGATCGGGGCCCGTCCGGAGACCGTCGAGGCGCTCGCCGCCGTCGGCATCACCCAGCCGTTCGCCATCCAGACCATGACCCTCCCGATCGCACTCTCGGGCCACGACCTGATCGGCCAGGCCCGCACCGGGACCGGCAAGACGCTGGGCTTCGGCGTGCCGATGGTCCAGAAGGTCAAGAGCGTCAGCGAGGGCAGCAACGGCACGCCGCAGGCGCTCGTGGTCGTCCCCACCCGTGAGCTGTGCACGCAGGTCGCCGGCGACCTGGCCGTCGCCGGCAAGACCCGCGGCCTGCGCGTGCAGAGCATCTACGGCGGGCGCGCGTTCGAGCCGCAGGTCGAGTCGCTGCGCAGAGGCGTGGAGATCGTGGTCGGCACGCCCGGCCGCCTGCTGGACCTGGCCCGCCAGGGACACCTCAACCTGGGTCAGGTCGAGGTCCTCGTGCTCGACGAGGCCGACGAGATGCTCGACCTCGGCTTCCTGCCCGACGTCGAGCGCATCCTGGATCTCACCCCGGACGAGCGTCAGACCATGCTGTTCTCCGCCACGATGCCGGGCCCGGTCGTCACGCTGGCCCGACGCTTCATGCGTCAGCCGACGCACATCCGCGCCGAGGAGCCGGACGAGGGCCGCGTGGTCCCGGACACCCGGATCTTCGTCTACCGGGCGCACTCGATGGACAAGGGCGAGGTTCTCGCCCGGATCCTGCAGGCCCGCGGACGCGGTCTGACGATGGTCTTCTGCCGCACCAAGCGCACCTGCGACAAGGTCGCCGGTGACATGGCCGACCGTGGCTTCGCCGCCGCCGCCGTGCACGGCGACCTCGGGCAGGGCGCTCGCGAGCAGGCGTTGCGGGCGTTCCGCAGCGGGAAGATCGACGTCCTGGTGGCGACCGACGTCGCCGCCCGCGGCATCGACGTCCAGGACGTCACGCACGTCATCAACTACCAGTGCCCCGACGAGGAGCGCACCTTCCTGCACCGCATCGGGCGTACGGGACGGGCCGGCGCCAAGGGGGTCGCCGTGACCTTCGTCGACTGGGACGACATCCCCAAGTGGGGGCTGATCAACAAGGCGCTCGAGCTGTCGTTCAACGACGTGCCGGAGACCTACAGCAGCAGCCCGCACCTCTACAGCGACCTCGACATCCCCGAGGGCACCACCGGTCGGCTGCCACGAAGCTCCCGGACCCGGGAGGGTCTGGACGCCGAGAAGCTCGAGGACGTCGGCGAGACGGGGCGCAAGAACCGGGCGCCCGCCCGCGGTGACCGGGACGCGGGCAGGTCCCGCCCGGCCGACGCCCGGGACAGCGGCCCGGACCTCCCGAAGCGCAGCGGGGCTCCTCGCCAGCGCACGCGTGGCGGAGGTGCGGCCCGAGCCGCGGTCGAGGGCAACGACGGGGGCGCCTCTGACGGCTCGGACGGCGAGGGCGCGCGTCGCCGTCGGCGCCGCGGCGGTCGCGGCCGGGGAAAGGGCGCGGCCACCGCCGAGTCGCCCGGCACGCCGTCGACCTGATCCCTCCAGAACGTCGCGTCGGCGGCCGATGCAGCACCCATGGTGCTGAGGACCACAGCCAGGGCGACCACCGCCGAGAACGTGGACGACGTCAAGGGATGGCTGCGGGCCCTGGACGCTCCCTTCACCGTGACCGAGACCGTGACGCTCGTCTGCGACGCCCACGGCGACACCCGGCCGACCTGGTCCTACGTCGAGGCTGACGCCCGCGCCGGTGTCGCCCGTCGCCGCTGCCTGTCGTGCGCGTCCACCGTCGACGTCCTGGACAGTCGGGACCGCTGGAGCTGGCCCGCCATGTGGTGCTGCCAGGGCTGCGGACAGTCGATCGCCGAGCTGGTGGCCGGCCTCGCCTGCACCGGGGACGGTGCGTCCGAGCACGTCGACCGGGTTGCGCTCGCGACGCGCTGCGTCGAGTGCGGCCGGGTCGACGGGGTCGCCGACCTGCTCGTGCCGCACCTGCCGGTGGATGAGGTGCTCGCAGCGTTGTAGCGGGCACCGCAGATGGGCAGGAGCCTTCTGTGCAGCTGCTCCTGATCGCCGACACCCACGTGCCCCGACGTGCCCGGGACCTGCCCGGCCAGGTCTGGGACGAGGTGGACCGCGCAGACCTGGTCGTCCATGCCGGCGACTGGGTGGAGCCGGCCCTGCTGGACCGGCTCGAAGCGCGCGCGGCGGCGCTGCTCGCCTGCTGGGGAAACAACGACGGACCGGAGCTGCGTGCCCGCCTGCCCAAGGTGGCGCGGGCCACGATCGACGGCGTACGGCTGGAGGTCGTCCACGAGACCGGCCCCCGCACCGGTCGGGAGGCCCGCGCCGACGCAGCGCACCCGGACGCGGACCTGCTGGTCTTCGGGCACAGCCACATCCCGTGGGACACCGTCACCCCTGCGGGCACCCGGCTGCTCAACCCCGGCTCGCCGACCGACCGTCGACGCCAGCCGAGCTGCACCTACCTGACGTGCCGGATCGCTGACGGCGCGGTCCGCGACGTACGGCTGGTCCCCCTACCCTCCAGGTGATGAGCCTGGTGTCCGCCGACCTGCCACACGGCGCTCTGCGCACCCGCCACGCCGGTCTCGCCGCGATCGATCTGGCCGTCCCGAACCCCCGCGCCACGGTCTTGCTGGTCCCCGGGCTGACCGGCAGCAAGGAGGACTTCTCGCCGATGCTGGCGGCGCTGGCTGCTGACGGGCTGCGGGCCGTCGCGATCGACCAGCGGGGGCAGTACGAGTCCCCGGACAGCCACGACCCGGACGTCTTCGAGATCCCGGCGCTCGCGCAGGACCTGCTGGCGGTGGCCGCCGAGCTGCCGGGCCCGGTGCACCTGGTCGGCCACAGCTTTGGCGGTCTCGTCGCACGCGAGGCCGTGCTCGCCGACCCCTCGCCCTGGCGCTCGCTCGTCCTGATGGGCTCGGGCCCCGGGGCGATCGGAGGCGGGCGGGCTGAGATCCTGCACGTGGTGCGACCGATCCTCGAGCACGGTGGGCTCGCTGCCGTCGTCGCCGCCCAGGACGCCCTGAGCGCCGCCGACCCGACCCGCATCCCGCTGCCCGCCCGGGTCGAGCAGTTCCTGCGGCACCGGATGCTCACCGGCAGCGCGCTGGCGCTGGCGGTCATGGGCGAGGCGCTCCTGACGGCCCCCGACCGGGTGGAGGATCTGCGGGCCCGGTCCGCCCAGTACGGGCTCCCGCTGCTGGTGGTGCACGGCGAGCACGACGACGCCTGGCCGCCGCACGTCCAGAAGGAGATGGCCGCCCGGCTGGGGGCCTCGTACGCCGTCGTCGAACATGCCCGGCACTCCCCTGCTGCCGAGCAGCCGGCGACGACCGTGCGCGAGCTGCTCGCCTTCTGGTCCGGCCTCACCGGATGATCCGCTCGCCGCTTCGGACGGCAGGTCCGAGCCGGGCCTGACGGCGTGGATCGTCGTGGGCGTCACGCTGCTGGTCCGGCACGGCATCGAGGCGCCGTACGCGGCGTCGTGGAGATCGCGCGCCGGCGAGCCCGGCTAGCTGTCCCGAGCGGGAGGGCTGACCTCACCGTCGGTGCGCTGCACGACCTCGAACGCCCAGATCGTGCTTCCGGTCGCGGCCGGCGCCGCCCCCGCCGGACGGTCGCTCGCGTTTGCGTGGCCCTGCGCAAAGGACTGGCTCTCTCGCCAGGCCGTGAAGTCCTCCTCGCTGCGCCAGCGGGTGTAGACCAGATAGTCCGAGGTACCGGTGACCGGACGCAGCAGTTCGAAGTGCTCGAAGCCGGGAGCACCCTCGACCGCCCCCTGGCGGGCGGCGAACCGCTGCTCGAGCGTGGCGCCGGCGCCGTCGGGCACCTGCAGGACGTTGATCGCGACGTACGACATGCCACCCAGCATGCCCGGTGCGAGACTCGGAGCGTGACTGACGAAGGGCTCTTCGGACCGGACAGCGTCACCTGGCGCGTCCAGGCGGACCCGTCGATGGTGCTCGCCGGTCTGCGCGCCCTGCTGCTGCAGACCCTGCACCCGCTGGCGATGGCCGGGGTCGCCCAGCACAGCGACTTCCGGGGCGACCCGTGGGGACGGCTGTTCCGCACCGCGGAGTACGTCGCGGTCACCACCTACGGCACCACAGCCGAGGCCGAGCGCGCCGGGGCACGGGTCCGCGGGATCCACCGCAGGGTGATCGGCACCGAGCGGGAGAGCGGCCTGGCCTATCGGGCGAGCGACCCCGAGCTGCTGCGCTGGGTGCACGTCGTCGAGGTCGAGTCGTTCCTGTCGACCGCGGTGCGGTGCGGGGTGCGGCTGACCGCGGACGACCAGGACCGTTACTACGACGAGCAGCGTGCCAGCGCGACGCTGGTCGGGCTCGACCCGGCCACCGTCCCCGGGTCGGTCGCCCAGGTGCAGGCCTACTACGACGACGTTCGGCCCCAGCTGCGGGCCACCGGGGAGGCCCGGCGCGGCGTGCGCGTCGTGCTCGCCCCGCCGATGCCGAACAAGGTCCGGTTCGGCACCCCAGCACAGCCCGCCTGGGCCTCGATGGCCGGGATCGCGTTCGGCATGATGCCCCGCTGGGCCCGACGACAGCTGGGCCTGCCGGGGCTGCCCACCACCGATCTCGTGGCGACCGCGTCGGGCGTCGCGGTGCGCGCCGCGCTGCTCGCTATCCCGTCCGGGGTGCGCACCGGTCCTGAGCTGAAGAAGGCGCGCGCCCGGCTCGCTGCCTGAGCCCGACCGGCGCCTTCGGGTGCGTGGTCTTGGTGTGCGACTGCCGGGCCCGGGGACGACTGACGTCATGCGTGCACTCACCGTCCTGCCCGGCACGAAGAACAGCCTGGCGGTGCAGGACTGGCCCGAGCCGGAGGAGAGCGAGGGCTCGGTGCTCGTGCAGGGTCTCGAGCTCGGGCTCTGCGGCACCGACCGCAACATCGTTGCCGCCGAGGAGGGCGAGGCCCCTGCCGGCAGCGACCGCCTGGTGATCGGTCACGAGAACCTCGGGCGGGTGCTGAGCGGTGCCGGCGGGGTCGAGGAAGGAGAGCTGGTGATCGCCTTCGTCCGCCGCCCCGATCCGGTCCCCTGCCCGGCCTGCGCCCGGGGTGACTGGGACCTGTGCCAGAACGACCGCTACACCGAGCACGGCATCAAGGGGCGGCACGGTTTCGGCCGCGAGCGCTGGCGGGTCGACGACGAGTCGCTGGTCGCCGTGCCGGAGTCGTTGCGCGACGTGGGGGTGCTGCTCGAGCCCACCACCGTGGTCGCCAAGGCGTGGGAGCAGGTGGACCGGATCGGTGCGCGGACGAACGTTCCGCGCAAGGTCGCGGCCATCACCGGAGCCGGCCCCGTCGGGTTGCTGGCCGCCCTGCTCGCGAGGCAGCGGGGCTTGGAGGTCCACGTCTTCGACATCGTCACCGACGGCCCCAAGCCCGACCTGGTGGCGCGGCTCGGGGCGACCTATCACTGCGACAGCCTCCCCGACTCGGGCGTCGTCCCGGACGTCGTCCTGGAGGGCACCGGTGTGTCCTCGGTGGCCCTGGCCGCGATGACCGGGACCCGACCGGACGGGATCTGCTGCCTGGCCGGGGTCTCGGCGCCGGGCGAGACCACACCCGTCGACGTCGCCGCGTTCAACCGGTCGATGGTCTTCGGCAACCGGGTCGTCTTCGGCAGCGTGAACGCGGCGCGGCGGCACTACGTCGACGCGGTGGACGCGCTGTCTGCCGCCGACCAGGACTGGCTCGCTGCTCTGATCACCCGGCGGGTGCCCCTGGAGCAGGCCGCCGGAGACGCGTTCGCGGCCCGGGACACCGATGTCAAGGTCGTCGTGGAGCTCGGCTCGTGAGCCTGATCGAGGACTACGCGATGATCGGGGATCTGCAGACCGCAGCCCTGATCGACCGTACCGGCTCGGTGGACTGGATGTGCCTGCCGCGTTTCGACTCGCCCGCCTGCTTCGCGGCTCTGGTCGGGGAGCAGGACAACGGTCACTGGCGGGTCGCTCCGGTCTCCGGCGGCACCTGCACCTCGCGCCGCTACCTGCCCGACACCCTGGTGCTCGAGAGCACCTGGCGCACCCCGGAAGGGGAGGTCCAGGTGCTGGACCTGATGCCGCCGCGCGGCAAGCAGCCCGACGTCGTCCGCATCGTCGTCGGGGTGAGCGGCGCGGTCACGGTGCGCAGCGAGCTACGACTGCGGTTCGGCAACGGCCGCATCAAGCCGTGGGTCGAGCACGGCGACCAGGACACCGACGCGGTGGCCGGGCCCGACCGGGTGCACCTCGCAACTCCGGTGCCGATGCACGGCCAGGACTGGGCGACCGTCGGCGAGACGACGGTCCACGCCGGCGACCGGGTGCCGTTCGTCCTGACCTGGTCGCCGAGCAACTACCCGACCCCGGACGCGGTAGACGCCGAGAAGGCACTGGCCGACACGGTGACCTTCTGGCAGGCCTGGTCGGCGCGCGGCACCTTGACCGGCCCGGTGCGCGAGGACGCCCAGCGTTCGCTGATCACGCTGAAGGCGTTGACGTACGGCCCGACCGGCGGGATCGTCGCCGCCCCGACGACCTCGCTGCCGGAGTCGATCGGCGGGGTCCGCAACTGGGACTATCGGTTCTGCTGGCTGCGCGACGCGGGCATGACCCTGCAGGCGCTGCTCGCGGGCGGCTATGCCGACGAGGCAGTCGCCTGGCGGGAGTGGCTGCTGCGCGCGGTCGCCGGTGACCCGTCCACGCTGCAGATCATGTATGGCATCGACGGTCGCCGCTGGCTCCCCGAGGGCGAGCTGCCGTGGCTGTCGGGCTACGAGGGCTCGACGCCGGTACGCACCGGGAACGGGGCGAGCGAGCAGCTGCAGATCGACGTCTACGGCGAGACCCTGGACGCGCTCGCCCTCACCCGCAACGCCGAGCTGTCCTCGAGCGACGACGCCTGGGCGCTGCAGTCCGCGCTCATGGAGCACCTGGAGGGGGCGTGGCAGGACAAGGACAACGGGCTCTGGGAGATGCGCGGGCCGACCCAGGACTTCGTGCACTCCAAGGTGATGGCGTGGGTCGCCGCCGACCGGATGGCACGGGCAGCGCAGCGGTTCGACCTGCCCGGACCCCGAGGGCGCTGGGCCGACCTGCGCGACACCATCCATGCGCAGGTCTGCGAGAACGGCTATGACGCCGACCGCAACACCTTCACGCAGGCCTACGGCAGCAAGGACCTGGACGCCGCCCTGCTGCTCCTCGGCCGGGTCGGTTTTCTGCAGCCCGACGACCCGCGGCTGGTCGGCACCATCGAAGCCGTCCAGGCCGACCTCGGCCGAGGGGACGGCTTCGTGCTGCGCTACGACACCCACGACGGCGACGACGGGCTCGCCGGGCACGAAGGAGTCTTCGTCGCCTGCTCGTTCTGGCTCGTCGACGCGCTCGTCGGGATCGGTCGGCACCAGGAGGCTCGGCGGCTCTACGACCGTCTGCTGGGCCTGCGCAACGACGTCGGGCTGCTCAGCGAGGAGTGGGACCCGGTCGCCCAGCGCCACCTCGGCAACACGCCGCAGGCGTTCAGCCACTTCACCCTGGTCGGCAGTGCCGTCACCGTGCACGAGGGCGTGCTGCGGCGCAGCGACCAGCCCCCGCCTCAGGCCGACCAGCCCTAGCATCGGCCTCATGGGACAGGTGTACGAGTAGATCGACGCCGAGCTCACCGGCTGGCTGGCGGCGCAACCTATGTTCTTCGTCGCCACCGCGCCGCTCGCCACCGACGGTCACGTCAACGTGAGCCCTCGCGGGCACGACACGTTCTCGGTCCTGGGTCCGAACCGAGTGGGTTGGGTCGACCTCACCGGAAGCGGCGTCGAGACCCTTGCGCACCTTCGCGAGAACGGTCGGATCTGCCTGATGTGGAACGCGTTCAGCGGCAAGCCCAGAGTCGTCCGGCTGCACGGCGCGGGCCGGGTCGCGCCGGCGGGCACCGAGGAGTTCGACGACCTGGTCCACCGGCACCCGGAACATCCGGGCACCCGGGCCGCCGTCGTGGTGGACGTGCACCGGATCAGCGACTCCTGCGGCTACGGGGTCCCGATCATGCGCCACGAGGCCGAGCGCGAGATTCTCGCCCTCAGCGCTCGCCAGCGCGGCCCGGAGGGCTTGCGCGCCTACCGCGAGCAGAAGAACGCCCTGTCGTTGGACGGCCTGCCCGGCCTCTGACCCCACCCCGACCCAGAAGCAGGCTCAGCCGAGCAGGGCTGCGTACGCCTCGGGCGTGGTGGTGTTCTCGCCGAGCCGCACCGCCTTGTTGTCCCCGTGGAAGTCGCTGCTACCGGTGACCACGAGCCCGAGCCGCGCGGCGAGCGACCACAGGTGCTGCCGCGTCGCGGACGGATGGTCAGGGTGGTCCACCTCGAGCCCGTCGAGCCCGGCCTCCGCCATCTCGGCGACCGTGGCGTCCGGCACCGTCTCGCCGCGGGAGTCCGCGCCAGGGTGCGCAAGCACCGTGACCCCGCCGGCCGCCCGGACCAGAGCGATCGCCTCCAGCACGTCGAGCTCGGCCTTGTCGACCCAGTGCCGGCCCCCGGTGCCGATCCACTCCGGCGTGAACGCCTCGGCGACGGAAGCCACCAGACCCCGCTCGACGAGAGCCCGCGCCAGGTGCGGCCGACCGACAGTCCCCTGCGCGAGACCTCGGACCTGCTCCCAGGTCACCCCGGTCCCGGCCGCCTCCAGCGACCGGGCCATGGCTTCGGCCCGACCGGTTCGGCTCTCCCGCAGGGACTGCATGGCGGTGGCGAGCCGAGGCTCTGACTCGTCGAACCGATAGGCGAGCAGGTGCAGGCTGACGCCCCTGGCTTCGCAGCTCAGCTCGGCGCCGGGCACGAGGACGAGCCCCTCGGGCAGAGCGGCCCGCGCCTCCGCGAGCCCCGCGGTCGTGTCGTGGTCGGTCAGCGCAATCACGTCCAGACCCGCCTGCTGGGCCGCCGTCATCAGAGCG
>JBBSTI010000033.1:0-26211 GCA_038236005.1 Mycobacteriales bacterium
GGCTCCCACTTGGCGACCTTGTCCTGGCTCGGTCCGTTGACCCAGCCCTCGAGCACGGTGACCGAGCCGCAGACCAGGGAGAAGACCCGGCCGGTGATGTCCTTGCTGAGCTCGCTGCCGAGGTAGACCAGGGTCGGGCTGATGTTGTCCGGCGCGAGCAGGTCGAAGCCGGTCTCCTTCGCCTTGTCGCTCATGTCCTTCATCATCGGCAGGTCCTCGGTCATGCGCGTCATCGCGGTCGGGGCGATCGCGTTGACGGTGATCCCGTAGCGGCCCAGCTCCTGCGAGGTGATCACGGTGAAGGCCGCGATCCCGGCCTTCGCCGCGCCGTAGTTGCTCTGGCCCATGTTGCCGAACACGCCCGAGGAAGAGCTGGTGTTGATGATCCGGGCGTCCACCGGGGTGCCCGCCTTGGACTGGTCCCGCCAGTACTGGATCGCGTGGTGGCTCGGCGCGAAGGTGCCCTTCAGGTGCACCTTGATGACCGCGTCCCACTCGTCCTCGGTCATGTTGGCGACCATGCGGTCGCGCAGGATGCCGGCGTTGTTCACCAGGACGTGCAGGGTGCCGAACGCGTCCAGCGCGGTCTTGATGAGGCGCTGCGCGCCGTCCCAGGTCGAGATGTCGTCAGTGTTCGCGACAGCCTCACCGCCCATGGCCTTGATCTCGTCGACGACCTTCTGCGCCGGGCCGGCATCGCCGCCGGAACCGTCGCGGGCGCCGCCGAGGTCGTTCACGACGAGCTTGGCGCCCTCCTTCGCGAAGGCCAGAGCGTGCTCGCGCCCGATCCCTCCGCCAGCGCCGGTGATGATGACGACACGTCCGTCGCAGATGCCAGCCACGCTTGGTCCTCCAGAGGTGCTACGTAGGGCCGGAATCGGCCCAGGTCTGCTCAGGAGCCTCCCACGCGGCACCCTGCCCGAACCCCGCACCGACCCGTGGCGATACGTTCGCTCCCTCACTACCGGAGGTTCTCGTGTCCCTGCTCGAAGGCCGTACGGCCGTCGTCACCGGAGCCGCCCGCGGCATCGGGCTCGCCATCGCCCGCCTGCTCGTGGAGCAGGGCGCTGCCGTCGTGATCGGTGATCTCGAGGAGGACGAGGCCGTCGAGGCGGCCAAGAGCCTGCCCGGCACCGCGCTCGGCGTCCGCTGCGACGTCACCGTCGAGCAGGACGTCGTGGCGATGCTGCAGCTGTGCCGTCAAGAGTTCGGCAGCCTGGACATCGTGGTCAACAACGCCGGCATCACCAAGGACAAGACCATGCGAAAGATGACCACCGAGGACTTCCGGTCGGTCATCGACGTCCACCTGTTCGGCGCCTGGCTCGGCACCAAGCACGCGAGCCTGGCCATGCGCGAGCAGGACAGCGGCGGCTCGATCATCAACATCAGCTCGATCAGCGGCAAGGTCGGCAACCCCGGCCAGACCAACTACTCGGCGGCGAAGGCCGGGATGGTCGGGCTGACCAAGGCGGCGGCCAAGGAGGTCGGGCATGCGGGCGTGCGGGTGAACGCGGTCCAGCCCGGCCTGATCCGCACGGCGATGACCGCGGCGATGCCTCAGGACGTCTTCGAGAGCCGCCTGCTCGACATCCCGCTGGGGCGGGCGGGCGAGCCGGAGGAGGTGGCCGCCGTCGTGCTGTTCCTCGCGTCGGACCTGTCGAGCTATATGACCGGGTGCGTGCTCGAGGTCGGCGGAGGCCGCAACATCTAGGACAGCTCAGACGCCGTGACGCGTGGTTGCGACGACATCGGCACCCGCCCGCGGCTGAAGGCCTACGACCCGCAGCTGGCGACGCTGATCCAGGAGGTCTTCGGCGACACCTGGTGGCGGCCCGCCTGCTCCTGAGCCGTCAGCCCCGCCAGCGCGCGATCAGCGCCTCGGCGTCGGGCGCGGTCGGGATCTCGCCGGGCGTACGGGAGAAGCGCGGCGCTGGAGCGGGCCTCGTGCCGCCGTCGTGCTGGGGCAGCGTGCCGCGGGCGGCCAGGTGCGCGTCCCGGGACGCTTCTTCCAGCGAGAGCACCGGCGTCACGCAGGCGTCCGTGCCGGCGAAGTGCTCGGCCCAGGCGTCGCGCGTGCGGGACAGGAACGCCGCGGCGAAGGCCTCGCGCGCGGCCGGCCAGTCCTGCTGCGCCTGGGACGGACCGTCCAGCTCCAAGCCTTCGAGCAGGGCTGCGTAGAACTGCGGCTCGATCGCACCGACCGCCACGTGGCGACCGTCCGAGCAGGCGTAGGTGTCGTAGAAGGGCGCGCCCCCGTCGAGCAGGTTGATCCCCCGCCGGTCCTCCCAGAGGCCGACCCGTCGCAGGTCCCAGACCATGCTCATCAACTGGCTGACGCCGTCCACCATCGCGACATCGACGACCTGACCGAGCCCGCTGACGGTGCGCTCGTAGAGCGCCGCGAGGATGCCGGTGATGAGGAACATCGTCCCGCCGCCGAAGTCGGCCACCAGGTTGATCGGCACGACCGGCTTGCGGCCCGGCTCGCCGATCGCGTGCAGCGCGCCGGTCAGACCGAGGTAGTTGATGTCGTGCCCCACCGACGACGCGAGCGGCCCGTCCTGGCCCCAGCCGGTCATCCGCGCATAGACCAGTCCAGGGTTGCGCTCGGCGCACGCGTCCGGTCCGAGCCCGAGCCGCTCGGCGACCCCGGGCCGCATGGCCTCCACGAGGACGTCGGCGCTCTCCAGCAGCGTGAGCACCCGCTCCCGGCCCTCGTCCGACTTGAGGTCGACCTGCAGACGGGCGCGTCCGGCGGCCGAGCCGTCGTCACCAAACAACCCCCCGCCGCCGCGCTCGACCCGCAGCACCTCGGCGCCGAGGTCAGACAGCATCCGACAGGCCAGCGGGGCCGGTCCTAGACCTGCCAGCTCGACGACTCTGAGGCCTGCCAGGGGTCCGCTCATGCCGGGGGACGTTAGCGCCCGAGCAGGGCTGCCAGCGCCAGGACCGTCATCCAGTTGCGGGCGGCCAGGTCGGACCGGATCGCGGCGGACCGCTCGTGCTCGTCGAGGTGAGTGCGCAGCAGGGCCTGACCGCTCTGCAGATAGGTCGTGACATCCGAGCAGCCGAGCGCCTCGAGCCGGGCCGCCCACGCCTTCATGGGGACCTTGTTGTGGCCGCCGAGGTTGACCGCCCGCAGCAGCACGACCCGCTTCACTCGTTCCGCCTCACCGAATCCGTCTCACCGGGTCCGCCCGACACGCCGTGGCGCGGTCCGCGTCGGGCGGACGCAGGGCAGAGTCAGCCGACGGGCTCGAGCGGGTGGACCGCGACCGCGCCGGCCATCTTGTCGCCGACCGTGGCGAACGCAGCCGCGACGTGGGGGGTCGTCATGTGGGCGTCCATCGCGGCCTGGTCCTTCCACACCTCGACGGTGACGAAGGTGCCGGGCTCGGCCTTGCTCTCGCTCAGCGCGTACGACACGCAGCCCTCCTCCTGCCGGGTCGCCTCGGCCAGCGTGGTCAGCGCGGCGCGGACGTCGTCAGCCGCCTCGGGCTTGCCAGGGATGACGGCGACGACATGAAGATCGGTCATGGGGACTCCTCGGGTCAGGGGTGACCGGTGTCACCACGATCAACCTAGGGCCTCGACCGGTCCCCCGGACCCGGATCACCGCCGGACGCGATCGTGCCGGTGCATGGGCAGCAGGGCGTACGCCCAGCTGACCGCCATCCCGACGGCGACGATGGCGATCCCCTGCCAGATGGCGAGGTCGACGGTGAAGACCAGCGCCAGCACGACCACGGCCAGGGCGGAGATGCGCATCTGATGCTGCACGAAGCGCTTCTTGGCCCCGGGGTCGGCCATCATGCGCTCGGGGTTGGCGGTCTCGTCTGCGGGTCGCGTCATAGCGGCGATCATGATGCGAGAAGAGCCCCCGTGCCGGTTCTCCACAGATCGGCCGGTCAGCGCTCCGGGGTGAACCGCACCTGCTGGTGGTTGATCCCGTGGAAGAACGTGCTGACCGCCAGGTCCGGCGGACCGACGGCCTGCAGGTCCGGCAGGCGGGTGAGCAGCTGGCGCCAGGTCGCGCCGATCTGGCGCCGGGCGAGCCGGTTGCCGAGGCAGTGGTGGATGCCGCCGCCACCCAGCTCGCAGTCTCGGGCGGCCGTACGCCGGAAGGTCATGATCGGCGTGGCCCACCGGACCAGCGCCTCGATCGCGCTCGGCATCCGGGCGTCCAGGTCAGCGGCCAGCCACGCCTTCTGCCCCGGGAAGTCGGTGAGGGCGCGCACCCCGTGCGACAGGCTCTGCCGGGTGGTGTCGTTGCCGGCGACGGTCAGCAGGTTGTCAAACGACAGGATCTCGGCGTCGGTGAGCCGCTCGCCGTCGACCTCGGCCACCGCGAGGCTGCTCATCAGGTCCGTTCCCGGGTGCCGTCGCCGGTCCTGGAGGTTCTTCTGCGCGAGCACGGCGAGATTGATCGTCGCCTCGCCCATCCGGGTCAGCGGATCGTCGTCGCCCATCAGCTCCGGGTCGTTCCAGCCCCCGGCGTACTGCGACTCGTGCGCCAGGTGGGCGCGGTCTCCCTCGCCGGAGACGAAGTCCTCGTGCCGGACGGTGCACTCGACCAGGTCCGCGTGCCGCGTCACCGCCCAGAAGCCCTGGTCGTTCGGGTCCTCGATCAGCATGTCCTCGACCGGCCGGTGCCATCTGACCGGACGTTCTGCGCGCAGCTGCGCAAACGAGTGCTAGCGCTCGGCCGCCGCCGCCTGCCAGAAGGCGCGGGACGACAGGTCGGCCGGGTCGTACGGTTGGTCCGCGCGTGGCGTGGTCAGGACGGTCATCACAGCTCCTGGCCGGGACCCGATCGTGACACAGGCCCGGCCAGCTCGACCGGCACGTCGACCAGCCGGGACCGCAGCCACTCTCCGACCGACTTGGCCTGGGCGTCGAACCGGGTGCCCGAGGCCGCGCCCTCTCCGAGGATTCCGTGGATCTGGAACAGCACCGCCGACAGGTGCGGCAGCACCTCGCGAGTCACGTCGAGACCGGCCGCCTCGGGCAGCAGGTCCTGCAGCCGCGCCGGGGTGAGGAAGGCAGCCAGCCAGTCGTAGGCCTGCTGCTCCCGGGCGTAGACGCCGAGCGTCGCGGCGCCGCCCTTGTCCCCGCTACGGGCACCCGTTACCTGCCCTAGCGGGACCCGTACGGTCTCGCCCGACGGAAGACCAGCCACCGCGACGTCCGCCCCGTCGTCCGCGGGCCCGTCCACCGGCTCCCACACCACCTCGACCGTGCTGCCGTCCGGCAGACCGACCACCGCGGGCACGTCGGCGGCATCGATCCAGCCGGGCGCATAGACGCCGTACGCCGAAGCCGCCGGCGGTGCGGCGGTCGAGTGGAAGCCGGGGATCGAGGCGAGCCCCAGCTCGACGACCGGTCCGGTGAAGGCGCGCCCGACGGCGTCCTTGGACGGGTCCTTGACGGTGACGTGGAGCAGCGCTGCCGACACCTCCTGGTCGGCGGAGTCCGGGTGGTCGGTGCGGGCGAGCCGCACGTCGACCTCCGCGATCGGCGTGAGGACCGGCTCCAGCTGACGGGTCAGCACCCGGGCCTTGGCCTCGATGTCCAGACCGGTCAGCGGCAGCACCATCTGGTTGCGGAACCCGCCCAGCCGGTTGGTCGCCACCTTGAGCCGACCGGACGGCGGCAGACCGAGCGCACCGCTCACCCGTACGCGGTCCGGGCCTTCCTGCTCCAGGCGCACCTGGTCGAACCGCGTGATCACGTCCGGCCCGCCGTAGCGGGTGCCGGTCAGCTCGTACAGCAGCTGCTCGGTCACGGTGGCGACGCTCACCACCCCGCCGGTGCCGGGGTGCTTGGTCACCACGCTGGTGCCGTCGGCGGCGATCTCGGCGATCGGGAACCCGGGGTGATCGATCGTCCCTTCGGGCAGGTCAGCGAAAAGGCTGAAGTTGCCGCCGGTGGCCTGCGTCCCGCACTCCAGCAGGTGGCCGGCGACCGTCGCCCCGGCCAGGCAGTCCAGGTCGGCGCGCGACCAGCCGTGGTGCCACGCCGCCGGACCGACCACGACGCTGGCGTCGGTGACGCGGCCGGTCACGACGACTTGCGCGCCTGAGTCCAGCGCCCGCACGACGCCCCAGCAGCCGAGGTAGGCGTTCGCCGTCAGCAGCTCGCCCGGCACCCCGACGTCGCGACCGAGCACGTCGTCACCGGAAACCGTCGCCACCGTGAGGCCAAGATTGCGCAGCTCCGCGGCAAGGCCTTCCGGGTGCAGCCCGCCCGCATTGCTGACCACCTTCACGCCGGTGTCCCGGATCAGGTCCAGGCAGTCCTGGACCTGCCGCAGGAACGTCCGCGCCCAGCCGGCAGCGGGGTCCTTCATCTTCTGCCGGCCGAGGATGAGCATCGTCAGCTCGGCGAGGTAGTCGCCGGTGAGGACGTCGACCTTCCCGCCCTCGAGCTGCTCGCGCATGGCGGCGAGCCGATCCCCGTAGAAACCTGAACAGTTCGCGACGATCAGTGGTTCGGTCATGTCGGGAGGCTAGGACGCAACCCGTGAGAGCTCAGAACAGGGGGCCCCGGAACAGCTTGTGCTGGGCGCTCTGCGCGACCGGTCGCACGACGAGCAGCTCCACGTCGACGTGCGGCGGACGGGCAAGCACCCACTGCACGCACTGCGCCACGTCCTCAGCCGTCAGCGGTCGGTCGACGCCGTCGTAGACCTTCGCAGCGGCCTCGCTGTCCCCTCGGAACCTCCTGGTCGCGAACTCGTCGGTCTGCACCATCCCGGGTGCGACCTCGCTGACCCGCACCCGGGTGCCGTTCAGCTCCAGGCGCAGCGTCTCGGCGAGCACCGCGGCGGCGTGCTTGGCCGCGGTGTAACCGCCGCCACCCTCGTACGCCACCCGCCCGGCCGTCGAGCCCATCAGCAGCACGTGGCCGTGCGCGCTGTCTCGAAGGGCCGGCAGCAGCGCCTTGGTGACGCGCAGGACACCGAGCACGTTCACCTCATACATCCAGCGCCAGTCCTCGATCCCGGCCTGGGCCACCGGCTCGCTCCCGAGCGCCCCGCCCGCGCAGTGCACCACCGCGTCGCACTGCCCGACCTCCTGGGCCAACGCGCTCACCGACGCGTCGTCGGTGACGTCGCAGACGATCGGGCGTACGCCCTCGAGCTCGGCGAGTCGGTCGGCGCGCCGGGCGGCGGCGATCACGTCCCAGCCGTCCTCGGCGAGCGCGCGCGCTGTGGCGGCACCGATCCCGCTGCTGGCCCCGGTCACGACGACTGTTCCTCTGGTGGTCACGCCTCACATCCAACCGCGTACGTTGCGGGTATGGACAACATCTATCTCGTGGACGGCGTACGCACCCCGGCCGGGCGCTACGGCGGCGCGCTGTCGAAGGTGCGTCCGGACGACCTGGCGGCCCTGGTCGTCCGGGAGCTGGTCCGACGATCCGGCATCGACCCGGGGCGGATCGACGAGGTGATCCTCGGCGCCGCCAACCAGGCCGGCGAGGACAACCGCAACGTCGCCCGGATGGCCGTGCTGCTGGCCGGCCTCCCGCTGCACGTTCCCGGGCACACCGTCAACCGGCTGTGTGCGTCCGGGCTCACCGCGGTCGCGAACGCGGCGATGACGATCCGCAGCGGCGAGGCCGACGTGATCGTGGCGGGCGGGGTGGAGTCGATGACCCGCGCGCCGTGGGTGCAGGCCAAGCCGGGCACCCCGTGGGCCAAGCCGGGCGCGTCCTTCGACACCGCGCTGGGGTGGCGCTTCACCAACCCGGCCCACGACCCCGAGCACACGATCACCCTGGGCGAGACCGCGGAGCGGGTGGCCGCGCTGGACGGGATCACGCGCGAGGACTCCGACGCCTACGGGCTGGCCAGCCAGGAGCGGGCCGCGAGGGCCGTTGCGGCAGGCCACTTCGACGCCGAGATCGTGCCGGTCGGGGACCTGACCAAGGACGAGACCGTACGCAGCACCTCGCTCGAACGCCTCGCCGCCCTGAAACCCGCATTCACGACGGACGGGGTCGTGACGGCCGGCAGCTCCAGCCCGCTGTCGGACGGCGCCTCCGCCATCCTGGTCGTGTCCGAGCGTGCACTGGCCGAGCACGGCTTGACGCCTCGGGCGCGCGTCGTGACGACCGCGAACGCGGGGCTCGAGCCGCACCTCATGGGGCTCGGTCCGGTGCCCGCCACCGAGAAGGCGCTCGCCCGGGTCGGCTGGACCGTCGGCGACCTGGACGCCACCGAGATCAACGAGGCCTTCGCGGTGCAGGTGCTCGCCAGCGCCCGCCGGCTCGGGCTCGACCCGGACACGCTCAACAGCGACGGCGGGGCCATCGCGCTCGGGCACCCGCTCGGCTCGAGCGGCTGCCGGATCCTGGTGACCCTGCTCGGCCGTCTTGAGCGCGAGCAGGGCCGTCGGGGCCTCGCCACCATGTGCGTCGGGGTGGGTCAAGGCTCGGCCATGCTGGTCGAACGCGTCTGACCGCCCGTCAGGGCGGGTGATCCCTGACACCGCGGCTTCACGTTCCGGCAACCTGCCTGGCGCAGGCTGGTCGACATGACGATGACCGATACCCGCCTCGCCCCGCCCCCGATCCGTCTGCCGGAGCAGGCGTGGGTCTGCGACAACTGCGCGACGACGAACGTCGTACGCCGAAAGCGCTGCGGAGACTGCGGCACCAGCCGCGCCTGAGGATCAGGCGTTCCCCGTCACTGCGTCGGGGTTGGGCGCCGACACCAGCAGCAGGCCCGGCGTCTTGCCCCGGAACCCGAGGGTGACCAGGAGCAGCAGCGCGTTCGACACCCGGCGGCGCAGCGCCCACGCCTCAGGGACCATGGCAACCACGCACCGCCCCTCGCCGTTCAGCTGCTCGACGACCGCCTGAAGCGCCTCGACCTGGCCCCGGGCGAGGATCGAGCCCCACCCGCCGCCGAAGTCCACCGAGTGGGTGCGGTTGTAGCCCTCTGGCGTCACCCGCCCACCGTAGGGGTCGCTTTTCCGGCCTTGGTGATCTTGGACGGCGCTTCCTGGCCAAGATCACCCATGCCCTCAGCCGAATCGCCACCCAGGTGATCTTCGCGTCGTATCCGCGGTCAAGATCACCCATGACCCGAACCGGGCCGCCGCCTTGGTGATCTTGGCGCCGTTCCCTTGGCCAAGATCACCAAGGGGTAAAACCCAAGGGGGGTCGCGACGGCCGGCTCAGCGCACCTCTGCGCGATCTCCGACCCGCAGCACGCCGGAGACGACGACCCGGGCGTTGATGCCGAACACCCCCGCCCGCTCGGCCAGCAGCCAGCGCAGCATCGTCTTGTCGCGTACCAGGCCGTCCGGTTCGTACGTGGTGATGCTGCAGCGCCGACAGGGGTGCAGCAGCTCCAGCGTCACGTCCCCGACCACGAGCGTGCGGCCCTCCCAGCCCAGCTCGGCGCAGGCCGGCGCGTCGAGCTCGACGTGCAGGTTGGTCCGGTAGCGGCGCAGGTCGACCGGACCGACCGCCGCCTGCACGTCGGCGTGGCTCGCGACCGTCGTGACCAGGACCGACCGCTCCAGGTCGGCGGCGCCGCCCGGGACGTGCGCCAGCCGGACGTTTTTGCGCAGCTCTGCCGACAATGCTGCGTCGAGCCGATCGTCGGACCAGGCGTACGCCGTGCCGTCCGGTCCGCGCAGCCCGTCGGCCTCGGCCCGCCACCGGAGCAGCCCGGGTGCGGACCGTGCGCTGAGCGGCTGACCGTCAGCGTCGAGGACGGCGCGTCGGCGGTCACCGGCGAGCCCGGTCTCGTCCGCAACCACCTCGCGGGGCGAGCACGCCCCGGCCAGCGACTTGACCGGCCATACGGCGAGCGACGCCGCCGTCCCCGCGACCACCTAGCGGTTCCGTCGTCGCTGACGGTCACGACCGGCGCCCGCCGGACGTGCGACCCCGGAGGCGAAGAAGAGCCCGACCAGCATGGCGCCGACCACAACCACCACGGTGAAGGCCGTCCCGTGGAGCAGGAAGGCCGCGAGCACCACGACGATGCCGTACGTGCCGGAGACGAGCGGTTGCTGCTGTGATGCCGTCATGGCGCCCGTCTCGGGTCGGGGCCGCAGCCTGGTGCCGTCAGCCCTGCTGCCGCGAACGATAGGCCCCGACGTTGACGCGGTTGGCGCACGCCGTGCTGCACCACCGACGGGACCGATTGCGGGACAGGTCGGCAAGGACCCCGTCGCACCCGTCGGCGTCGCAGACCTTCAGCCGGTCCAGCTCGTCGCTGCGGATCACGTCCACCAGCGCCATCGCTGCCTCCACCGCCATCCTGGCGTCCAGCGGGGCGTCGTCCGGGGTGGCGTGCAGGTGGTAGCCCCAGCCGTCGTGGGCCACCAGTCGCGGCATCGCGCCGTTCTCCTGCAGCAGCGCATTCACCCCGTCGACCATGACCTCGACCCGGTCCCCCCACAGCTGCCTCAGCCGCGGGCGCAGAGCGCGGACCGCGGCGAGCTCGGACCGACCGTCACGGCCGTCGCGGAGCCGACCTGTCCAGCCGTGCGCGACCAGGAAGTCCTTCAGCCCGGCGCGGTCGGTCAGCGCGTCGGCGCCGGTGGACGCGCTGGTGTTGACCAGGGCTGCGGCACTGAGCAACGCCGCCTCGGTGTCATGAGCAAAGACCATGTTGACTCCTTCTGCTCCAGGCCCTAGCGTCCCGGAGGTGAAGAACCATAACGGAGCGACGGCTCTTACTGGTACGGGGCGGGGTCTGACTCTGGCGTTGCTGTCCGCAGCCGGCTTCGGCACGTCCGGCACCTTCGGGGCGGCTCTGCTCGACACCGGCTGGTCCCCCGGCGCCGCGGTCACCGTGCGCGTGATGCTGGCCGCGCTGCTGCTGACCGTCCCCGCCCTGGCATCGCTGCGCGGCCGCCACCGGGCGTTCTTCGCCGGCTGGCGCAGCATCGTCGCGTTCGGGCTGCTCGCCGTGGCCGGCGCACAGCTGGCCTACTACTCCGCGGTACAGACCCTGTCGGTCGCCGTCGCCCTGCTGCTCGAATACGCCGGCGTCCTGCTGGTCGTGCTCTGGCTCTGGGCACGCGAAGGGCAGAAGCCCCGGCCGCAGACCGTGCTCGGGGCCGGCTTCTCGGTGGTAGGGCTGATCCTGGTCCTGCAGGTGCTGAGCGGCGCGAGCATCGATCCGGTCGGGGTCCTCTGGGGCCTGGCGGCGGCGGTCGGGCTGGCCGGCTACTTCGTGGTCTCGGCCAAGGCTGACGACGCGCTCCCCCCGCTCGCGCTCGCCTGGGGCGGTCTGATCGTGGGCGGGGCGACGCTCGGCCTCGCCGGGATCATCGGCGTCCTCCCGTTCGCCGCGTCGACCTCCGACGTGACCCTGGTGGACCGGCAGGTCTCCTGGCTCGTGCCCGTCGCCGGCATGGTGCTGCTCGCCGGCGTCGTCGCGTACGGCTTCGGGGTGCTCGCCGCCCGCGCGCTCGGGGCAACCGTGGCGTCCTTCGTCGGGCTCACCGAGGTGCTGTTCGCCGTGGGGGTGTCGTTCCTGCTGCTGGGTCAACAGCTCGCCGGCGTGCAGCTGGTCGGCGGGCTGCTGGTGGTCGTCGGGATCGTGCTCGTGCAGGCCGACCAGAAGGGCACGACGCGTCACAGCGCCGCCACCCCGGCCCTCGAGATGCTGACCCACACGCAGGAGACCCACGCTCAGGCGAACAGCCCCCGGATGTCCTCGGCGGTCATGGCGGACGGGACGGTGCCCTCGTCGCCGACCACCCGGGCGAAGAGGTCCCGCTTGCGTTCCTGAAGCGCCACCACCTTCTCCTCGATCGTGCCGGCGGCGACCAGGCGGTAGACGTTGACCGTCTTGGTCTGCCCTATCCGGTGCGCCCGGTCCACGGCCTGCGCCTCGGCCGCCGGGTTCCACCACGGGTCCAGGACGTAGACGTAGTCGGCCTCGGTGAGCGTCAGGCCTACCCCGCCTGCCTTGAGGCTGATGCAGAACACCGGCGCGTCGCCGTCGGTGAACTTGGCGATCCGACGCGGCCGGTCCCGGGTGCGGCCGTCGAGGTAGACGTGCTCGATCCCCGCCGCGTCCAGGCGTTCACGCACGAGTGCGAGAAACCCGGTGAACTGGCTGAACACCAGCGCCCGGTGCCCTTCGGCGACCACTTCGCCGAGGTGCTCGACCAGCGCATCGAGCTTGCTGGACCGCACCCCCGCCAGCGTGGGGTCCACCAGCGACGCCGCCAGGCTGAGCTGCCGCAGCACGGTCAGAGCGGCCAGGATAGCGATCCGGTTGCCGTCGAGGTCGTCCAGCAGGCCGAGCACGCGTTGACGTTCACGAGCCAGGCGGGTGTCGTACGCCCGGCGGTGCGCGGGGTTGAGCGTGACGCTCAGCACCTGCTCGATCTTGGGCGGCAGGTCGGACGCGACCGCCTCCTTGGTGCGTCGCAGCATGAGCGGCTTGATCCGACGCCGAAGGCTTGCGAGCTGCTCGGGGGACTCCCCGCTCTCGATCGGCTTGCGGTAGGTCTCGGTGAACCGTTGCGGGTTGGGGAACAGTCCTGGCGCGGTGATCGACAGCATCGACCACAGGTCCATCAGCGAGTTCTCCAGCGGCGTGCCGGTGATCGCCAGCTTGAAGGGCGCCGGCAGCCGCCGGGCCGCCTGATACGTCTTGGCCTGGTGGTTCTTGACGAACTGCGCCTCGTCCAGCACCAGCCCGCTCCAGGTCTGCTCGCGATAGGCGTCCTCGTCGATGCGCAGCAGGGCGTACGACGTAACGACCAGGTCGGCATCCTTGCCGTCCTCGACGACCCGCCGCCGGCTGCGGGCCTGGGTCTCCGTTATCGCCACGGTGCGCAGATCGGGAGCGAAGCGGTCCGCCTCCCGCAGCCAGGCGGCGACGACGCTGGTCGGTGCGACCACCAGCAACGGCCCGCAGTCACCGCCGAGCGTCCCGCTCTCCTTGGCCCGGACGGCCATCGCCAGCGTCTGCAGCGTCTTGCCGAGCCCCATGTCGTCGGCCAGGATCCCGCCGAGCCGGTGGTCCCAGAGCAGCGACAGCCAGTGGTAGCCGTCGACCTGATAGGGCCTCAGCGTGGCGAGCAGACCGGCCGGGACGGCAGGGGTGGGCAGCTCCGACAGCGACAGCAGCCCACCGACCGTGCGGGTCCAGCGCTCGCTCTGCCGGGCGACCACCCCGAGACTCACGAGCTCTTCCCAGAACCCCGCCTGCAGCGGAGTGACCCGCAGCCCGTCGCCCGGGTGGTCCTGCAGCGTCCTGGCCTCCTCCAGCAGCCGGCGCAGGCTGTGCAGCTCGGGCCGGTCGAGGTCGAACCAGGTGCCGCTCGCCAGGACCAGCTGTTCCTGCTCCTTGCGCAGCGCGGCGATCAGATCGGCCAGCGGCACGCGCTCGTCGCCGATCGAGACGTCGACGGCGAGGTCGAACCAGTCTCCCGCGTCCGTCGTCCCGACCGAGATCAACGGCGCCTCGGACGCCCGGCCGTAGTCCAGCGGGGTGCCGCTGACGTGCACGTCCACGTCGTCACGTTCCTGCAGCACCGGCAGCACGTCCGCCGCGAACAGCGCCGTGCCCATCCCGGTGAGCCGGACCTCCGGCGCCAGCACGACCCGGCCGAGCGGGTCGACGTGCCGGCCGGGCACCTCGGGCAGCCGGTCGAGCAGAGCGCGCTCGGTGGTTGCGTCGCGCAGGACGTCGACCGGACCGCTCAGCGGGACCGAGGCGCCTGCATAGGAGTAGGACCAGGCGAGCCCGGTCGCGTGGTCCGCGGCGAAGTGCACGTCCAGGCGCAGCAACGGCGGCCGCACCTCAGGGATCGCCAGACCGGTCGTGCGTACGTCGGAGCGCTGCCGCAGCACCGGGTAGTCGCGCGCCAGGAAGCGCGGCAGGTCCGCGGCAGAGATCTGTGTCGGGTGCAGCAGCTGCTGCACGGCAGGGTCCAGCGGCGCGTCGAGGCCGGCGAGCACCAGGTGCTCCGCGGTGAGGGCGACCACCCCGTGCGCCGGACGGCCGAGCAGCGTCCCGTCGACCGGCTCGTCGTCGACCAGCACCCGAGCCTGCAGATCGGCGCCCGAGGACAACCGCCGGGACAGCTGCACCTCGACCCGGGCGCGCCCGAGCCGCACCGGCGGGTCGTGCAGCAGCGAGACCCCTCGTTGCTGCGCGAGCGCGAGGAGCCGCCAGGCGTCCGGACCCAGCTCCTCGAGCATCACCGACCTCGGGTTGTGCGCGGCCCACGACGGCTGCCGGGCCGACCATGCGCTCAGCAGCTGCCGTGCCAGGTCGGCGTGCTCGGCCGGCATCGGAGCCGCGCTGTAGCTCTCGGGTTCGCGAATGCATGACTCATCCGGGCATCGTGTGACGCACGTCTGACGCGCCTGTTCGTCTAGGTGACGCACCAACGTGCATGCCGCAGCAAGGTGAGCGTCTCGTACCCGCTCCGACATGCCGCCTGGCGCACTGGGCACTTGGCTGCCGTGATCGAATGACGCGAAAGACCCTGTGGCCCGTCAGTCCTCGGGCCGCACCGCGGCACATCGAAGCGCGGGCGAGGTGACCTTCCCAGACCAGGCATAGAGCGACCTGCTTTGGCGGGCCCAGTGTGGGTTATCCGGGTCGTACCGGTTGTGCACGAGTCCACCCCGTCGCTCCCTAGCGATCAGAGGCGCGAGCCCGGAGACGACCGTGTCGCAGAGCCCGTCGTTCAGCGCAGCCGCGGCGATCCCCATGCAAGTAGCGAACGACACCCGGAACAGCGGGAGGTCGGTGTCTGCTCCGAAACGGCGGCCGGCCAGGGCACGACGGACGCCTTCCCTGTACTGCGTCCACAGGTCGACGGCCTGGGCTTCCAGTCCCAACAGCGGGTAGTCACCCGGCTCGATCAGCCAGTGGAGGCGCCGGGCAACGAAACTCAGGTCAGCGAGTGTGTCGGTCGTCGGGCCCGACGCCGACCTAGACGTTTCGGTCGCGGTGGGCAGGCCGGAGATGAGGAGCTCGTCGACGTGCGCCTGGCCAAGGAGTGCGAACGAAGTCACGGGAGCCTGTAGCGCCTCGACCTGGGTCAGGTCGGCATTGCAGTACTTCGCGCCGCGAGCCGCCTGTCCCGGCCGCCTGACGTCGACGCGGTTGCAGCAGCGCATCCCGCCCGGCGAGGGGTGATAGGCACCGCCCTGCCCGGCGGACCGGGGCGGTTCGCCGCAGGACAAGCACAGCGGCTCGAGTAGCACCTGGTGCCGGACGCAGACTGCGCTCCACGGCGTCAGCCAGGACGTCAGCCATCGTCCGCCGTTATCCGCGAGGCAGCGGGGACAGTGCCGTCCTGCGTTGTCCGCGCCCCACCCGAGGTGGAACGCGAGCTCGCCCCGCCAGCTGCGGACGACGGTTCCTTCGTACCGCTGCAAGGTCATCGAGGCGAGGTCCGCAGCCTCAACCCCCAGGACCGTCGCGAGCGCACCGACCACGGTTGCGGAAGGTCGATTGTCAAGCCGGTAGGTGAACTCAGCAGGATGCGGACCCCCTCTGCCGGCGCCGGCCGCGTCGAGGACCGAGGCCACCGACACGTCATGCCTGCGCGCGTTCTCCTCCACGAGGCTCCGGAGCGACTCGCCGGGCACGGGGACAGCGGCAAGCGGCAACCGTCGGGGGCCGTTCGCCCCGACGGTCACGCGACCTTCCGCGCCGGAGCTGCAGTTCCGGTGCCGCGACGTGGACTGGTTCCACTGTTTCCCTCGTACCGGGTCTGCGCCGTGTCGTCGGTCCGCATCTTCGCGAGGGTCTCGGCGTCGAGGCGTTCGTTCCCGTTGGCGACCGCGCGGTGGCACGCCCGGCCGAGGAGGCCGGACAGACTCGCGAGGTTGCCACTCGTCTTGTCCCAGAGGACCTTCTGGCAGTCGCGGGAGAGCATGCCCGGGTAAGCACGGGCAAGGACTATGTCCTTCTCGAACGCCTTCAGGAGAGTTATCCACTCGTCCCGCTGGGCGGGCGGGCTACTGGGCCTCGGTATCGAGCTGACGGGGACGACGCTCCAGCGCGTGCCGGTCGGCGAGCGCGCGGGGTCGCCGGCGGTCCCCTCGGTGAGCAGTCCGCCGGTTTTGATCCCTGCTCCGCCGAACACGAAGGTCACACCCAGGACGGTGCTGAGCGTCTTCATGTGCTTGCTGACGTCCTTGCCCTCCTTGCTGGTGGGGACCATGTGGTTCACGTCGTCGATGACGATCACGCGGGTGCCGCATCCGAGGACGGCCGCGTGGACGTGACGGGTCAGGTCCCGTGCAGCAGCCGTCCTGGGGTAGGGCCAGCCGTAGAAGTCGAGGATGGCCTTGTTCAGGCCGAGCCTGGTCACGGTCGAGTCGAGGGTGACCAGGCAGACCGGCAGGTGGAGGTTCCCGGACGGGAGCATGTCGCCGGCCGAGTCGATCACCTGCAGGTGGTACTTCTTCGCGAACCCACGCAGCAAAGTGCTCTTGCCCGTCCCACCGAGGCCGTCGACCGCGATGGACGGCTTGACCCGCTCGGCGTTCTGACGGTTGCTGTCGACGAACTCCCACAGCTCCTCGATGACCTCGGCCGCTGCAGACGTGGCGTACGGACCGAGGTTGCCGTGCCAGTTCTTGCGGGTCTCGTCGTAGCGAGCCCGGTCGTCGCCGGACAAGGCCCGGAGCGTCTCGCGATCAACGGGCCGCGGGCGGGGGTGCTCGGCCATACCGGCGACGAACGCGAGGAAGCCCTCTTTGAAGAACGGTGGCAGCGCCGGGTCCGGGCGGCAGGCCGTGAGGACCGGAGCGCTGCTCACAGGTCACCGAGGGCGTCGTCGTAGTAGCCGTCGGGCTCCTGCGCGGGGTCGAGGTCCGCGATCTCGATGTCCTCATCGTCGTCCCCGACCGGCTCGACGAGGGGCGGGACCGCGGCGAGTGGCGCACGGCGCGCGGTCTGCCCGCTCTGCGGGACGTCCGGGGCGTCGGCCGGAAAGACAGCGGTGAATGCCCGCGGCGTGACCCGTCTGCCCCTCGCCTTCTCCGTCTCCACCCGCGTCTTCGCGTTCCGGAGCGCTACTCGGTGCTCCCGGCGGCCGTTGACGGTGCCCTCCTCCCACCCGGCGAGCATCTCCGCGATGACCAGCGGCAGGTCCTCCGTCGGTCGGTTCCCGGCGACGACCCGCCGCTTCGCCTCAAGCCCGACGTCGTCTCCGAACGGGCCCGGGACTTGGTCGCGATGCTCCCACGGGACGGGAACGAACTCCCCCTTCCGGGGCCCGTCGGGAACCCTGAACCAGACCTGCCGGATGTCGTCCGGGTCGGTCCAGAACGGCCATCGGTCCCGGTGCTCGACCGGGCGCGGGCCGGGCATGTCCCGGTAGTCGTCCAGTCCGGGCCCGTTGTAGCGGAAGTTCCTGATCGTGATGCCGTCACCGGCGATCTCCCGCCACGTGATCGGGAGGAACTCGAACGCGAGGTCCGGGTGGTACGGGACGCCGACGAATCCGGCTCGTTCGACACCCAGGTCGTACATTTCGTTCGGGGTGAGGCACTGGTGGGGGGCCTCGGGCAGAACGAGACCCTTGTGCTTCCTCGTCTGGTGGACGGTCGCCACCCACTGCCAGAGGATCTCCTCGAGCTCGTCGATGAAGTAGAAGGCTTCGCCCTCGGCGTCCTTCCCCCTGCTGAAGACGTCAGGTCCCTTGTAGCCCTTCAGGTTCTGGAGCAGGCCGGTGCGCAGCGTCAGGAACCACCGCTCGACGACGGCCTTGTCGGTCGGGGTGTACGGACGGGCGGGCTGGATCGAGATGCCGAGGCGCCTGCAGACGCTCCGGACGAGTTCGCTGACGTAGACCTTCCCGTGGTCGATGACGAGGGTCTCGGGTGCGACGAGGGGGATGCCGGCGAGGGGACGGCCGTCGGCATCGGCGAGCTCGTCGGTGTCGACGACGAGGTGCGCGGGGAGCCCCGGGTACCGCCACTTCGCCCTGTCGTGCCAGCGTTCGCGGAACCACTTCGGGCGGGAGCAGTCGTAGAGCAGCCCGGCGACGTCCTTGGCCTTCGTCGTGTAGGGGGTGAGCCGCATGGCGACGATGCTGCGGCTGAACAGGTCGATCGCGACGGTCAGTTCGAGCCGCACCCACATGCCGGTCGCTCGGTCCATGGCGAAGACGTCGAGGGTGGTCGTGTCGAGCAGGACGTATTCACCGGGCCGGGTGGCGCGTAGCGCTCCGTATGTGCCGACGGGGCTGTTCGCGATGCTCCGGCGGGTCTTGGCGGACACGCCGCCGAAGAACCCGCGCGGCTTGCCCAGCGTGTTCAGGATGGCGTAGCCCTGGGTCTTCTTCGGGCATCTTTCGACCCCTTCCTGGCCGTGGGAGTTCTTCACCCGCAGCAGGGCCCGGGCGTACAGCACCTGCTGGGAGACGGTGGAGGCGTTGACGTGCTCGTCGAGCTCGCGTTGCACGGCGGCTAGGAACCGGGGGTCGCAGGCCACGAGGCACGACGATTGATGGAGTAGCTCGGCGCGGACGAGCCCGGCCAGGCCGTGCGCCTCGTAGAGGTTCGTGTGCCGGCGGAGCCTGGCCTCGCTCGTGCGGAGCTCGGCGGCCTTTGCGAACAGGCGGGCCCGCCGACTCGTCCCGTCGTACTCGGGTCGGGGCTCGTCGGGCAGCGCGAGGGCGGCGCTCCCGTGGCGGTGGCCGGTGAGCACCTCCTGGATGTGGGCGGCGTAGTCGGTCAGCCGGTCGTGCTCCTGCCGGCTGATCAGGTCGAGGACGAGCCCGGCGGCACCGGGTTCTTCCGGCCGGAGCCACTTGCCTTTCGGGCCCGCTGCCAGTTCCCGGCGCGTCTGCTCCTCGGCCTCTTCGTGGGTGGTCGCCAGTTCTGCGGACCGGCCGAGGAAGTCGTCGAACCAGAGCCCGACGACCTCGGTGAAGTCCGCCGTCCATGTCCGCCCCCCGCACGCGAGACGGACCCCGCCGCCGGCGAGGAACTCCTTGATCGTCCAGACCTCGCCGTGCCGGGTGACCCGGTCACCGACCCCGAGGGACGTCTGCGGGCGGGCGGGCGCTGCCGACGCGCCGCGGGTTGACGGCGGCGTCGCATCGTCGGGCCGACCAGCAATGGCGGTCACCCGGAAGTCCCGGGCAGGAGCAGCGACTCCCGCGTCAGGCGCTCGTCGAGCTCTATCCCCAGTTCGTGCAGCCAGAGGAGGTGGAGCAGCGCCGGCTTGGCCGCGGAACGATGCAGGACGGCGCCGGCGACGACGAGCGCCTCGCCGACGGTCATGCCGGGTCGCGCCGTCTCGCGGACGACGTCGAGGCCGAGGGGGTCGATGCGGCCGGCGACGCGGTAGCCCGCGAGGAACCGGACGTTCGCCAGCCTCAGGTCGGGCGCCCCGCTCCAGACCTCGTAGGTCCACCCCTTGTCCTCGACGGCCCGCCTGGTCCAGGCGAGGACGGGCGCCACCTTCGGCGCGCTGACCCGGCTCGCGAGCTTCACGTCCACGACGGTCGCCCGGTTGCCCGGCGACAGGAACAGGAAGTCCGGGACGTGCCGGCGGGGCTTGCCGTCGACGATCGCGCGCAGCGTGAACGGCTGCGGGAGAACGTCGGCGACCTCCGGGTCGTGGTCGGCGAGCATGAGCCGGGCAAGTTCGAGCCGGGACTCGTACGCCTCAAGATCACCGGTGGTCGCGCACCAGTAGGAACCGCTCCAGTGCTTCTGGCCCTTGTGCATGCGGAACTCCCGTACGGGCCTGCCCTCCACGAGTGCCACCGCGGACGCCCTGTCGAACGGGGCGATGCGCTCGGTACCGTCCGCGTCGAGGCTTATGAGGCTGACTTCGGTCGGCGTCCCTGCCGCACTGCTGCTCGCGCAGACGGCGCTGGACGAAGGGCGTGGTCTTCGGGTCGTCACGGCATCCTCCTGGGAGCGCGGGTCCTACCTCGGAACGGACGTGTGTGGCGGCGCCTGCCCAGGTGGGGGTCGACGGACGCCATGTCAGCCTTCGGTCGGCGAGGGCCGGTTGCAAGGGTTTCGGGCGGGTCCGCTCCTGCGGAGCGGCAATCCGCTCCTGCGGAGCGGATGGCGGGCCGCCAGCCGTCCCCTCCAGACCGTCGTGTAGGCAATGGGGGTGCCCGCACGCTTCCTTCCCATCGCCTTCGTCGTCGCTTCCAGGCGCGCGCCCGACAGCCTGCCAAGCGCGTTCGGGTTCAACGGCAGAGCCCGTTGGGCACTGCCGCGCGGAGGCGAGGACCGTGCGCTGTACGCGAGCGTCGCGCAGCACCTGTTCGTGGTCGCACTGCGACGGTGGTCCGCGACGACCGGCGAGCCGCTCGCAAAGTTGGCGACATCGGCCGGGCGGACGCCGGACCGGTGGACCCGGCTGCTCAGCGGGCAGATCGTGATGCAGGCAACCGATGTCGGCGCGTTCGCGCTCGCCGCACCGTCCGGCTGGCCGGACCCGTCCGAGGTCCAGGGCACCGTCCGGAACATGACTGAGGACCTGGGCCAGGAGACAGAGGCCGTCGACGCGTACCGCCGGGGCAACCCCGCTCCGCTGAGGATCCGCGACGTTTCGGAGGCACTCAGGCCGGACTTTAGGCTCGTCACGATCCTCCCGGAGATGACGCCGGAGGAACAGGCGGCGGTCGCCTGGATCGAGGCGCGGGTCCCCGAACTGCTCCGCCGGACCGTCCCGGCACTGCTGCTGCAGGTCGGACTGTCGACCCCCCGGACCGTCGGACGGGCGAATGTCCGCATGCTGCGATTCCAGCTCTGCCAGATGTCGCTGGAGCCGTCGGTCAGCGCACCCCTGTCCCCGCGGACCACCTGGGTCTTCCTGCGGCTCAGACCGGACTGGCCGGAGACGGTCGACGCACCCGACTGGTCGGTGCTCGACGGCCGGTTCGTCATGGAGATCCACCAGTCCGACGGCGCTGGCCGGCCGCTCAAGGTCACAGTTTTGGTGGCCGTGGGTGACTGGAACACCCAGCCCCCGATGCCGGACGGTTCACCGTCCGGGGGCTGGGTCTGCGACGTGGCGCCGGGGAGCGTCACATGGGACGGCGACCTCCCGACCGTGCACGTCGAGCCGGACCTTCCCCCGCCCACCTGACACCCCGACCCGTTGCGGGTCACGGGCCCGCAAGTGCGCGGAGCCACCGGACCAGCGCGGTCGACTCCAGCCACACCATTGGGTCGAGCGCGGCGATGGGTGGGACGTCGAGCCCGTCCAGGAGCCAGCGGAGAGCGCTGCTCTGCGTCGTCCGTTCATCGCGCCACGCGGCATGGTGAAGCTCGTCCACCATGAGCACGAGCAGGCGGAGCAGTTCGGTGGCGTGGCCCGCGTCGAACAGGTGCAGGTCCAGCGGGGTCCGGTCCTCCATGTAGAACACGTCGGTTTGGTGCAGCGCGCGTGGCTCCGGCCAGCGCTGCCCGAGCCCGACGACCCGCTCCAGGGCACGGTCGGTCAGGACGGCGTCGTCCACGGCGAGCCCCTGTCCGACCCAGTCGATCGGCTCGGGCGGTGGGCACGGGCGTGCGCCGCCGCCCTGGTCCTCGTACTCCCGCCAGAAGCGTTCCCGGTCCGTGGTCTCCGACCACCACTGTTCGTGGTCGTCGGGTTCGGACCACCACTGCCCGGGGTCGTGGCCCGCGTCGTCGTCCCGGGGGTTCACCGCGTGTCGGCGAGGTCGGCCCTGGCGGCGGCCATCAGCTGCTGGACGGCGGCGACGCTGACCCCGAGCGCCCGGGCGATGACCCGGTAGGACGCGCCGCCCTCGTTCGCGGCGAGGACCGCACGACGGCGGCGACCTGCGAGGTCCAGGACCTCCCGTCGGGCCTCGTGGACGTGGTCGGTCGCGAGGCGGGCCTCGTCGAGGGCCTGCTCGCCGAGCGGCGTCATCACGCGGCGGTTCACGCGACGCACCCGAGATTTCTGCGGGTCCGGTCGGCGGGTCGTCGAGCCGTCCGGCCCGTCCGGTCGGCCGGGTGCGGGATGGTGTCGTTGGTGTCCATCTTGCCTCCATGAGATCAACCGGTCATGTGACCGGTTCACGTGGAGGTTTGCACAGGGAGGGGGGTCGGTCAAGTGTTCGATCCGGACCCGCCTGCCGCCATGCCCGAGCTCTGGGGTCCCGGGGAGGTCGCCGCGCACCTCGGCCGGTCCCGGCAGCGCGCCGCCGAGATCATGGCCTCGCCCGGCTTCCCAGCACCCGTCGCCGTACTGGGGATCGGCCGGGTATGGCGCGCCGACGACGTCCGCGACTGGGCGCTGGCGCATCCCCGGCGGCCGTTGGCCAGCGACCACGACGGCTGACGCACGACCCGCGACCCAAGAAGGCCGCTGCGGCCCAGGACCCCGGCCCCTCGCCCCACAAGGAGCAGCCCCTGCCCGTAGGGTCCACCCTCACGTCCCGGCAGGCAGGAGGGCAAGCGGTGGTCCCCGACCTCGACCCGACGACCGGTCACCTGCCGCCCGGCAGGTACCGATGCTCGCTCACCGAAGTCCACGACCGTTTCGTGCTCGCCCCCGACATGCGGCCGTCCGAAGCGCGCCCCGCCCTCTGGTCCGGGCTCCTCGCCTACCTCGGGGCCTGGCGCGACGCCGGGACCTGCCTCGCGACGCACCTCGACGACCGGCCGCTCGTCAAGTCCGTCTGGCTCGCGGGAGGGTTCACGTCCGGCCAGCACGAACCCGGCAACGTCGACCTCACCGTCATCCTCGACGGCGCCGCCGCCGATCTGTGCAAGGGCAAGCCCGGCGCCGGAGTCATCCGCTCCCTGTCGGACCGCGACGACATGCTCAAACAGTTCCGGGTGAGCGCCTGCGTGATCCGTTACCGGTACGTCCGCAGCCCGTTCCGTCTTCAGAGCCTCGGTGGGAGCCCAGAGGTCGACTACCTCGCTCAGCGCGGCGCGTTCGACGACTGGTGGCAGCGGACCAGACCCGCGGGCCTGCCGAAGGACGAGCCGACCGAACAGACGTCACACTGGACCCGCGGCTACCTGGAGGTGGAACGATGAGCACCGACGAGCTCGACACGCTGCTGCATGGAGACCCCGGCGCGCGAGCGTCCCTCGACGCGTTCCTCGTCGGCCTGGATCCGACGGACCGCGGCGCCGACCTCGACGAGGCCCTCGACCGGAACCTCCGCGACGCCATGGCCGCCTACGACCCGGACGCGGTCCTCCCGCGCACCCTCGCGCTACGTCTGCACGGCGACGGGCTCGACCGGGGCCGTCTCCCCGACACCGCCCTCACCGACATCCTCGTCCCCTTCCGCCGGGAACTCGCCGCCGCAGCAGCCAGCGGCAGCGACCCGAGCACGCTCGGCCTGGCCCTCGTCGGGTACGAACGCGGCAGCGCCGTCCTGTACCTCGCCCCCTCGCCCGCGGCCGACGTCGAACCCCGGGAAGGGCAGGACCCGCCGTCGCTCACGGCCGGCCCCGACCACGTCGACAACGCGGTCGGCGTCCTGACCGACCTGCACGGCACCGCCGAGACCCAGGGCGACCTGCTGCGGTTCGCCGGCAGGACCGACCTCGTGCGAGGCTTCGCAGTCCTCGCCGACGCCCTCGACAAGCACCGGCTCGACCTCGACGTCCGGTGGCGCGCCGCCGACGGGCGGCACCGAGACTCGACCCTCACCAGCCGGGGCCGCGAGCACGCACGCGGCTACCTCCAGCGGACCGAACAGGACGAACCGGCGACCGTCACCGGTCGGGTCGTCACGCTCGCGATCAACGGGACGTTCGGCGTCAAACCATCTCTGAAGGGCGCCATTGTCGACATCCACACCGACGGCGAGCAGGCGCTCATGGCCCTGGGTCTCGTGCTTGGTCAGCAGGTCAGCGTCCTCGTCCGCCGCCAGGAGACCGTCGACCGGCTGGGCACCGGCGCCGGCACGAGGTACCAGCTCGTGGGGCTCGCGTCAGACCAGCCCGACCTCGACTGAGCAACCCAGGTCCCCACATTGTCTGCGACTCGCCCCCGTCACTTAGGGCGGGTAGCGATGTCGCGTCCTGAGAGCACGGGGGCCGCGCCTCAGCCGGGTACGGAGTCGAGCCTGTGAGGGGCGCGGCCGGCGCATCTTGCGTCTCTGGCGAATCAGCGATCGGGTAGATCGCCGTAGACGCTGTAGTCCTTGCGGTCGATACAAGCCGGAAGATCATGGCCTTCTAGCGCCGTGTGCCAGAAGATCCGACCGGGGGTGCGGAGCCGTCTGCTCCGGTCCCAGCCAGCCGTCTCGATCTTGGCCGTGCCCTTACGGGCGGCGAAGTCCAACGCTGGTTCAAGGTCGGTGTCATGTGCCGCAAGAACCACCACGTCGAAGCGCCCAGACTCGGCGGCCTCGACAAGGGTGAGCGCAATGAGGACATCGACGCCCTTTTCCTGCGGCGGTTTGTCCTTGTGGTAGCGCAGGGTGCGGTAGTCGACCCGGACACGAGGGTCGCGTGTCCACTCCGCCTTCTGCGCCTGCGTGATGCGGTAGAGGTACGGCTGCTCCCGGCTTCCGGGGCTACCGCGGAAGGCTATGACCCTGACCAGTTCAGCCTGCTTCTGCAAGCGGTCGCCCTGTTTCCTGGCTCGGACCTGAAGGAGTCGCTCCGCGAATTGGAGGGGGTGGATCAGCACCTTCTCGGCGGGCAGGCCAACGGGCGCGTACAGATCCCGCGCCGTCAGGTGGATGTTTTGGTAGTCCACGACGACGGCCAGTCTGGGTCGGCCGGTCACGCCAAGACCCTCCTGGGCAGTAAAAAGCCCCGCCTTCCCGGAGGACGACGGGGAGCAAGAACCACAGAGTAGGGGCTCGTCAACGTGCATGCAAGTGACGGGTGTCACCAGGGTCCAAGGTCACCCGTTCGGGCGCAGGCGTCTCGACAAGGCGGCGGTGTGCGTTGCAGGACCTGCTCAGCGACTCGCCGGAATTTGGGGCGAGCTGCCCGGTCAGATGCAGCGCCGCCAGGAGCAGGACGGGGTGTCCGCCGGTACGTGCGTAACGGAGTGCACTACGTCGAGGGCAACGGCGCGGCGTGCGCGAGTTCAGGCGGACGTGTCGTCAGTTCGACGGGCGGTCGTCCCGGAGCAGGTCCTGCACGGGGACGTCGAGGATCCGGGCGATCCGCCACAGGGCGGCGAGTCGCGGGGCCTCGGGTCCGCCCTGCTCGATCGTCTGGAGGGTGCTCCGGCCGACCTCGGACTGGTCCGCGAGCGCCTCTTGCGTCATGTTCCGGTGCAGCCTGGTCTCCCTGATTCGGTCGCCGAGCCTGCGCCGGTACGCCGCCCAGTCGGGTCCCGCCTCCTGGTCCACCCGCCGACCCCACTTGACAGCGGGGATACTTTCTACCCAGCCAGTTGAGCATTCTGTGATCTAGGTCCGGTGAGCCACCGAGGACCAGGACCACGTACGCGCCCCACCACGGCGCGTCTCCTCCGACCAGGAGCCGTGCCCGTGTTGAGAAGAACCCTGCCCTCCCTCGTTCCGCTCGCCCTCGCTGGATTGCTGACCGGATGCGCGGGCGGGAGCGCCACCGGCGACACGACGCCCACCGGCGCCCCTGCGTCCGCTGCGGCGTCACCCTCCGCAGGCGGCTCTCCCGTGGCCAGCGCGCCCTCTGGCAGTCCGGCCGCCACGGCCGCAGCAGCCCCCGGCTGCGCAACATCCGCAGGCCCCGTTCCGACGACCGGCCCCGCAGTCGACAGGTTCGGCGCCGGTCCGGTGCAGGACGCGTACATGTTCGCCGCAGACTGGATCGCCGCCTCCACGTTCACCGCCGCCCCGCTCGGGGACCCGCATCCGCCGCAGACCGCGTTCGCCGGGACCGAGGCCGGTCTCACCCCAGCGGCCCTGGTCACGTTCCGCAAACTCACCGAGCTGCTCGCGTCCACGACCGAGACCCTCAGCCCGCAGCAGAACGCCGACCTGCTGTCGGTCGCGTCGTACGGCACGGTTGCCGCCGCCCCCGGGGCCACGTTCCGCACCCCCGCCTACCGGGACGTCACGTGCGGGCCCGCGATCACCGACGTGTACGACAACGTCGGTGGTCAGACGAAGCTCGTCCTGAGGTTGCGGTTCCCGATCAGCGGAACGTTCCAGCTCGTCACCCCGGCGGGCGTACCGGAGCAGGCGGTGTTCACGAAGAAGATGGACCTGTCGATGCTTTCCACAGGGGACCCGTCCCGGCCGTGGCTCGTCGACGGGTGGCGCGCCGACCTCGCGCTCGACGGCCCGGACCCGGACC